>DATEMU010000011.1 GCA_035275405.1 Phycisphaerae bacterium | reverse complement strand
ACGCTGTGCGGCGCGGGGGATCCTGACGCTCTCGCTCGACAAAAACCCAAACTGGGACTTTCGCCGAAGGGCTTTGTCGAGGTGAAGCACCCGGCGCTCGGGGAGTTCCGAGTCTTTGCTGATGGCCGTCCCGAGTGGTTGTTTGCCGACAATGAGTCCGATCCCGGAAAACTCTGGGGCGAAACCGGTCGCGAGGGTTATTTCAAGGATGCTTTCCACGAATACGTCGTCAACGGCCGTCGCGAGGCCGTCAATTCTGCGAACACCGGGACCAAGGTGGCGGCGTGTTACAAATTGACCGTCGCCGCGGGCGCGTCGGCGTCCGTGCGAATTCGCCTTACGAAACAAGACCAGGATGCGAATCGAGCGTTCGCGGGATTCGACGCTGTTGTCGATGAGCGGGTGAATGAGGCAAACGCCTTTTACAACGATTTGCAGCGGGAAATTCCGGATGAGGAAGTGCGCCGTATTCAGCGTCAAGCCTTTGCGGGCCTGATCTGGAACAAGCAGTTTTTCTACTACGACGTACAGCAATGGCTGGACGGCGATCCCAATCAGCCGTCGCCGCCCGCGCAGCGCCGAACCGGCCGCAACCGCGAATGGGAGCACCTGAACAACGCCGACATCATCTCGATGTGTGACAAGTGGGAGTATCCCTGGTACGCCGCGTGGGACCTCGCCTTCCACTGTATCCCCTTCGCCCTGATTGATGCCGAATTCGCCAAGAATCAACTCGACCTGTTGACCCGCGAATGGTACATGCACCCCAACGGGCAGTTGCCGGCCTATGAGTGGGCCTTCGGCGACGTGAACCCGCCCGTCCATGCCTGGTCGACCTGGCGCGTCTTTCAGATCGACCGCAAGCAGCGCCGGGAGAAAAACCCGGCCGATCCCGGTGATCTCGCTTTTCTCGAGCGCGTCTTTCACAAACTCTTGCTCAACTTCACGTGGTGGGTCAATCGCAAGGATGCCGAGGGCCGCAACGTCTTCCAGGGCGGGTTTCTGGGGATGGACAACGTCGGCGTGTTCGACCGCAGCGCGCCGCTCCCCACCGGCGGACACATCGATCAATCCGACGGGACCGCCTGGATGGCGATGTATGCCCTCAATTTGATGCGAATCGCACTCGAATTGGCGTTGCACAACAAGGTCTATGAAGACATCGCTACCAAGTTTTTCGAGCACTTCCTCTACATCGCCAAGGCCATGACGAACATTGGAGGCCAGGAAGCGGCGCTGTGGGACGAGCAAGATGGGTTCTTTTACGACGAGTTGCACCTGCCCGACGGTCGCGAGATCCCGCTGAAAATCCGCAGCATGGTCGGTCTTGTGCCGCTCTTCGCCGTCGAGGTTCTCGAACCGGAACTGCTCGATAAGCTGCCCGATTTCAAAGGCCGCCTGGAGTGGTTTCTTAACTACCGACCGGACCTCGCTGCGCTGGTCTCCCGCTGGCACGAACCAGGTCGGGGTGAGCGCCGACTGCTCTCGCTGCTTCGCGGCCATCGAATGAAGTGCCTCCTCCGCCGCATGTTGGACCCCGGCGAGTTTCTGAGCGATTACGGCATTCGCTCCGTCTCCAAGATCCACGCCGAGCGGCCGTACGTTTTCGAGCACGGCGGGCAGAAGTTCGCGGTTCGCTACGAAGCGGCCGAGTCGAGCACCGGCCTCTTCGGCGGCAACTCCAACTGGCGCGGGCCGATCTGGTTCCCGATGAACTTCCTGCTTGTCGAGTCGTTGCAGAAGTTCCACCATTACTACGGCGACGACTTTCGCGTGGAGTGCCCGGTGGGTTCCGGTCAGACCACTTCCCTTCTCGGCGTCGCCAACGAACTTTCGGGCCGTTTGGTCGCCCCGTTTTCGCCCGATCGGGAGGGCCGGCGACCGGTCTTCGGTTGGTACGAGAAATTACGGTCCGATCCGCACTTTCGCGACTACCTCCTTTTCCATGAATACTTCGACGGTGATACCGGGCGGGGCCTCGGCGCATCACATCAATGCGGTTGGACCGCGCTCATCGCCAAGCTCATTCAGCCGCGGAAGCCGGACGCCATGGAAACCGCCGACCGGAGTCGTCATCTAACGAAGAAGTCGATTCCGACTGCTCAACTGGCTCCAGCCAAGGAGCAAAAGAGCCGGCGTGAGCAATTGACCAGGTAACTCCCGTGTCCGAGTACAAATGAGGTGAAAAACTCATGAGCCCATCAACGTCCGTCGAACAACATCCCGCCGTGGTCATGCCGGCCTGTCCGATCCTCAAGCTCCTCAAGGGGCAGAAGGCGATTGTGACCGGCGCCAGCTCCGGCATCGGCAAGGCGATCGCCATCGCCCTCGGTCATGCCGGGGCTGATATTGCCGTGAATTACTCCAGCGGCGAGGAAAAGGCCCTGGCCGTCGTGGAGGAGGTCAAACGCTGCGGCAGCAAGTCCATCGCCTTGCAGGCCGACGTCTCGAAAGAAGATCAGGTGCGCAACATGGTCGAGCGGGCGGTCGCGGAATTCGGCGCGGTCGACATCCTTGTCAACAACGCCGGTCTGCAAAAAGACGCGCCGTTCGACCAGATGACGCTCGATCAATGGAATGCGGTGATCGGCGTGAATCTGACCGGCCAGTTCCTGTGCGCTCGCGAAGCCGTGCGCTGCTTCAAAAAGCAAGGCGTGCGCAGGGACATCTCCTGTGCCGCCGGGAAGATCATCTGCATCTCCAGCGTCCATGAGGTGATCCCGTGGGCGGGTCACGTGAACTATGCGGCGAGCAAAGGCGGCGTAATGCTGATGATGAAGAGCATCGCCCAGGAGGTCGCCCCTTATCGCATTCGCGTCAATAGCATCGCCCCGGGCGCCATCCGCACGCCGATCAACATGGCCGCGTGGGACACGCCCGAGCATTACCACGAACTGCTCAAGCTCATCCCCTACAAACGCATCGGCGAGCCGGACGAGATCGGCCGCGCCGCCGTGTGGCTGGCCTCCGACGACTCCGATTACGTCCACGGCGTCACGCTCTTCGTCGATGGCGGCATGACGTTGTACCCCGGCTTCGAAACGGGCGGCTGAAACGCCAGATATGCGGGTGGAGCAATGACGGAACGAGAAAAAATGCTCGCCGGCGAGTTGTACCTCGCCTCCGACCCGGAGCTGGTCCGCGCGCGGTCGCACGCCCGCGACCTGACCCGGGCGTATAACCAGAGCCGTCAGGAGCAAGCCCAGCAGCGCCGGGCAATCTTGCACGAACTGCTGGGAGCCTGCGGCGCCAATGTGTGGATCGAGCCGCCATTCTACTGCGATTACGGACGCCACATTTACCTGGCCGACAATGTCTATTTGAATTTCGGCTGCGTCATGCTCGATTGCGCCCCGATTCGACTCGGTCGCAACGTCCAGGTCGGCCCCTCCGCACAGTTATACGCGGCGCACCACCCCCTTAACGCGACCGAGCGGATCGCCGGGCCGGAACTCGCCTCGCCCATCACCGTCGAGGAAAACGTCTGGATTGGCGGCGGGGCGATCCTCTGTCCGGGCGTCACGATCGGTCGCAATGCGGTGGTCGGCGCCGGCAGCGTCGTCACGCGTGATATCCCCGCCGACGTCGTCGCGGCGGGCAACCCCTGCCGCATCATCCGGCAATTGGGAGCGTCGTCATGAGCCCTTCGTCGTCCGACGCGTTTCGACGCCACTGGCCCGAATACATGATGGAGGCCGCCGGCCTTGGTTTCTTCATGCTCTCGGCCTGTCTCTGTACGGCGCTGGTTGCTTATTCAGGCTCGCCCGTGGCGCGAACGATCCCGAGCCCGATTCTGCAGCGATGCCTGATTGCCGTCGCGATGGGCCTAACGGCCATCGTCATTATCTACTCGCCCTGGGGCCGCCAATCCGGCGCGCACATCAACCCCGCCGTGACGCTGACCTTTTGGCGATTGGGAAAAATCGCTACGCCCGATGCCTTGTTCTATATGCTCGCGCAATTTGTCGGCGGGACGGCCGGTGTACTGCTCTCAAAGGCCCTTTTAGGCCGGGTCATCGCCGATCCCACGGTCAACTATGCGGTGACCGTGCCGGGGCCGCGAGGCATGTTCGCGGCACTGCTCGGCGAATGCGTGATTGCCTTCGCCACCATGACCGTCGTCCTTTTCATGACCAGTCGTCCGCAATTGGAGCGCTGGACGGGCCTGGTCGTCGGCTTGCTGGTCGCCCTCTACGTCGCCATCGAATCCCCGCTGTCCGGCTTTGGTATGAACCCCGCTCGGACTTTCTCCTCGGCGCTGCCCAGCGGGATTTGGACGGCCGGGTGGATTTACTTCGTCGTGCCGCCGTTGGCGATGCTCCTGGCGGCGCATTTTCACGTGACGCTCTCTCAACCCTGCCACGCCGGTTGCGCGAAAATGCACCATTGCCCGTTAAAACGGTGCATCTTCTGCGGATACCGGATGACGGAATCCGTCGAACCAGCGACGGACGATGTGGCCTTGTGTAACGCCACTGAACCGCGGGCATCGAAGACGGCGTCCGTCGCTTAGCCCGTCCTCTGTTTGGGAGTCTGTCCATGGCCGACGATTTCTACGACATCATCATCATCGGCAGCGGCGCCGGCGGCGGCACGCTCGCTTGGAAGCTCGCGCCATCGGGCAAACGCATCCTCCTCCTGGAGCGGGGCGACTACGTGCCCCGCGAAAAAGACAATTGGAACCCGCGAGCCGTCAACGTCGAGGGCAAGTACAACACGAAGGAAGTATGGCGTGACAAGGAAGGCCGCGACCTCCACCCACATACGAACTATTACGTCGGCGGGAACACCAAATTCTACGGTGCGGCGCTCTTTCGACTCCGCGAGAAAGACTTCGGCGAGATTCGCCATCACGGCGGCGTCTCGCCGGCATGGCCGATCGACTACGACGAACTGGAGCCCTATTACACCCAGGCCGAGCGGCTCTACCATGTTCACGGCAATCGAGGTGAAGATCCGACCGAACCGCGCGCCAATTCGCCCTATCCTCACCCTGCCGTTTCGCACGAGCCGCGGATTCAGCAACTTTCCGAAGACCTCGCCGCCCTGGGGCTACGGCCGTTTCACGTCCCGCTCGGCATCATGCTCGACGAGAAGAACCGCCACACGAGCAAGTGCATCCGCTGCGAGACGTGCGACGGCTTTCCGTGCCTGGTCGGGGCGAAGTCCGACGCCCAGGTCTGCGCCGTCGATCCGGCCATCGCACACCCTAACGTAACACTGTTAACCGGCGCCAAGGTGACGCGGTTGCAGACTAGCGTGAGCGGTCGCGAAGTGACGCAGGTCGTCGTCGAGCGAAACGGGATCGAGGAGCGACTTAAGGCGGCGATCGTCGTCGTCTCCTGCGGGGCGATCAATTCCGCCGCGCTCTTGCTGAGTTCGGCGAACGACCGGCACCCGCGCGGTCTGGCCAACGGCTCCGATGTGGTCGGCCGCCACTACATGGGACACACGAATTCGGTACTGATGGCCCTCTCCAAGTGCCCCAATCCGACGGTTTTCCAAAAGACCCTGGCGATCAACGACTATTACTTCGCCTCCGAGGCCTGGGACCACCCCATGGGGCACATCTCCTTCGTCGGGAAGCTTGACGGCGTGACGCTCAAGGCGGGAGCGCCGCCGCTCGTGCCCGGTTGGACGCTCGACAAGATGGCCAAACATTCGCTCGATTTCTGGCTCACGAGCGAAGATCTGCCCGCGCCGGATAACCGCGTGACGCTCGATGGCGATGGAAACATCGTCCTCTCGTACACGCCGAACAATGAGGAAGCCCATAACCGCCTCATCGCGCAGCTCAAAACGCTGATGAAGCAGACCACGCGCTGCGGCCTTCACGGCCACGATTGCCATCAGGGGCTCTTCAGCCGCAACTTCTTCGTCGGACAGCGCATCCCACTGGCCGGCGTGGCCCATCAATGCGGCACGATCCGTTTCGGCCGCGACCCAAGGACCTCCGCCCTCGATGTAAATTGCCGGGCCCACGAAGTGGACAATCTCTACGTTGTCGATGCGAGCTTCTTCCCATCCAGCGGCGCGGTCAATCCGGCGCTGACCATCATGGCCAACGCGCTTCGCGTCGGGGATTACTTGCTCCAGAGGTTGGCGTAAATGGTCGCAGGGCGTGTCATTCTGATTGGCCGTGTTCGGCGGTCGCTCATTGGAGTGCTTGTCCTGATCGCGCCCCTCGCGACGCATCCGGCCAGCGCATCGCCCGCGCTCGTCGAGGCCGTCGACGCCATCGCCGTGACTGTCGGTGACATCGACCGCTCTATCGCCTTCTTTTCCGGCGTGCTCGATTTTCGCAGACACGCGGACATCGAGGTCCGCGGTGATGAGTACTCCAAGCTTTTCGGGGTGCCGGGCGCTCGTATCCGCATCGTGACGTTGCAACTGGGCGACGAGCGGATCGAACTCCAACAATTTCTCTCCCCGCGCGGGCGGCCGATGCCCCCCGACTCCCGCGCCGATGACCGCTGGTTCCAACACATCGCGATTATCACCAACGACATGGACGCGGCGTACGCCCGCCTTCAGAAACACAATGTCGAACCGGCCTCGCAAAGACCACAGACGCTCCCTACCTGGAACCAGAATGCCGCGGGCATCCGCGCGTACTACTTTCGCGACCCCGACGGTCATTTCCTGGAGATCCTGCAATTCCCGCCCGGCAAGGGCGATCCCAAGTGGCATCGCTCGAGCGACCGGCTGTTTCTCGGCATCGACCACACCGCGATCGTCGTCGCCGATACGGATATTTCGCTCGCGTTCTATCATGACACTCTGGGCATGCGGATCGCCGGGAACAGTGAGAACTACGGGATCGAACAGGAGCGACTGAACAACGTCGAGGGCGCTCGGCTGCGGATCACCACCCTCCGCGCCGCGCAAGGCCCGGGCATCGAGCTTCTCGAATACCTCTCCCCGGACGGCGGTCGATCCGCGCCGCCCGACAGCCGCGCCAATGACCTCTGGCACTGGCACGTGCGCGTGCGCTATCGCGCCACGGCCGATCTGGATGGCATCGCCGCACAGCGCAAGTTTGCCCGCGTTTCGTCGCATCACTTTCGTCTGCCGGACTCAACTTTTGGGTTCGGCACTGCACAGTTGGGCCGCGACCCGGACGGTCACGCCCTTCTGCTCACCGCTCCATAAAGGGAGACTGCCATGTTCGATATCTCTCGCCGCGTCGTCATGATCACCGGATCCGTCGGCAACTTGGGCCAGGCCGTCGCCGAAGCACTCGTCGCCATGGGCGCGCGAACGGTCCTGGTTGATCGTTCCCAGGATCGGCTGAGTGAGGCGTTTCCCAAACTGACCAATAATGCTGATCACCTCCTGGTCGGCGGCGTCGACCTGCTGTCCGCCGAGTCCGTATCGAATTGCGTCGCGAAGGCGGTCGCCCGATTCGACCGGATCGATGCGTTGGTTCACACTGTTGGGGGATTTCGCGGAGGAAAATCGGTGGCTGAGGAGTCCCTGGAAGCGTGGGATTCGCTCTTCAATCTCAATGTCCGCACGACGCTTCTGGCCTGCCGCGCCGTTATCCCGGCTATGCGCCGCCAGCGATCCGGCCGAATTGTAACGGTCGGCAGCCGTGCCGCATTGCAAGGAGGTGCGGGTCTGGCCGCCTACTGCGCCGCCAAGAGCGCCGTACTGCGAATGACCGAGAGCATGGCCGCTGAACTGGCCCCCGAGGGCATCAATGTCAACTGCGTTCTACCGGGAACGTTGGACACGCCGCAAAACCGTGCTGCCATGCCCGACGCCGATTCGACGACGTGGGTAAGGCCGGCCAATGTGGCTCGTGTAGTTGCATTCTTGGTCAGCGATCTCGCGCAGGCCGTCCGCGGCGTCGCCATTCCACTTTAAGGGCGTGAAGCGTTGCCGTTGCGGGGGTATAGTGTGCGCTCGTTCGACAGCCCATCTTCGCGGTGTAACATGAACCTGGCGATCCTGATCCTCTCGGTCATCGGCGCGTATCTCGCGATCGGACTGATCTTCGGGCTCTGGTTCGTCACGGCGGGCCTGCCACGATTTGATTCCGCCGCAGACGATTCGCCGTGGGGCTTTCGGCTCCTGATACTCCCCGGAAGCATGGCACTGTGGCCGCTCCTGGTCCGTCGCATTCGCTCGCGTCGAAAGGAGACAAACTGATGATGCGAGTACATCGAAGCTGGCATGCACGGCTCTGGCCGATGTTGGCGATCTTTATCGCCCTGGGTCTCGCCGCGGCACTGGCCGTTCGATCGGCTCGGCGGTTCGATTCGCAGACCCCGATTCCGACGGCCCAGGCCGAGCAGGAGCAAGGGCGATGAGCGTCCGTTACGTCGCCGTACAGTGGAACCGCCACAAGAGGATCTACGATGCGCTGGTGGCCATCGGCGTGATCGCCTACCTGATCGTGTTTGTTCTGGTGGGAAAACTGCTGTTCCGCGGCGCCGAGGCGATCAGCGACGAAATCCTTGTCCTGCGGGCCCTGGGAAGTTGCGCGTTTCTGCTGCTGAATGTCATCCTGTGCATTGGCCCGCTGGCGCGCCTCGATCGCCATTTTCTGCCGCTACTTTACAACCGCCGACATCTTGGAGTGACGACGTTTCTCCTCGGGCTGGCCCATGGGTTACTTGCCATTGGCTTTTACCACGGTTTCGGTCACCTCAACCCTCTGATTTCTCTCCTGACCAGCAATACGAACTTCGGAACGCTCAGCGCGTTTCCTTTTCAGCTGCTCGGCGCGGCGGGCCTCTCCATCATGTTCGTCATGGCGGCCACCAGCCACGACTTCTGGAATCGCAATCTCGGCCCGCGCGTGTGGAAGGGCATTCACATGCTCGTCTATCTTGCCTACGGCCTCCTCGTCATGCACGTCGCCCTCGGCGCCATGCAGACCCACCGGGGCGCATGGCTCTCGATCCTCGTCTGCCTGGGGGCTTTCGTTGTCGCAACGCTGCACCTGATCGCCGGACGCCGCGAGTACGCTCGCGATCTTCACGGCGCTGCCGCTGCGGAGTCAGCGGATCCCTGGGTAGATGTAGGAAGCGTTGATGAAATCGCGGAGGGCCGTGGAAAGGCGGCCTGCCTCGCCAACGGCGAGCGCATCGCGATCTTCCGCTACGCCGGTGGCATCTCCGCCCTCACCAACGTCTGCGCGCACCAAGGCGGTCCCCTCGGCGAGGGCAAGATCATCGACGGCTGCGTGACCTGTCCCTGGCACGGCTGGACGTATCGACCGGAGGATGGCCGTGCGCCGCCGCCGTTCACGGAGAAAGTGCCGACCTATCGTGTCCGCGTGGAAAGCCGCCGCATCCTGGTCGATCCGCGCCCATTGGAAGCCGGTACGCCGGTCGAGCCCGCGCGATTCTCGGAGGACACTCATGCCTGAACAACCCGCACCAGACGTCTCGTCGGATGAGCTTTACGTCGGCTATCTACCCGTGCCCAGCCGACAACGCCATTTCCTGCGCCGCGTCGCGCCGTTGCTCGTCATGGTCCTCATTATCGCCGGGGTGACCTGGGCCCTGACGTTTCGTTCACCGGGAAACGCAGTCTGGGATACGTCCGGCGTCCGAACTTTTGAAGGCGTCCTCTATGAACATCCGTATCCCATGGTGCGCATCGCAGATGAGGCGATAACCGGCGGCGCCAGGACGATGCTGTTGGTCAACCAGGGCAAGCACGGGGCCGCTGTGACGGCTTCCGGATTCGACGGCCGGGCTGTTCGCGTGCGCGGCTTCACGCTCGAACGGGCCGATCAACGACTCCTCGAACTCGAAACGGAAAAAATTGAAACCTTGTCGCCCGAATCCGGAGCATCACTGTATGGCCGGCTTGAGCCGACGATCGCCAAGAAGGGCTCGCACACGCTCCGCGGCGAGATCATCGACCCCAAATGTTACTGTGGGGCGATGAAGCCCGGCGAAGGCAAAACCCACAAGGAGTGCGCCGTTCTCTGCATCTCGGGCGGCATCCCGCCGATGTTCGCCGATCGTTCGCATGAACCGGCGAAGTTGTACCTCCTGGCCGATCCGCGGGGGCGCGCTGTGGACGAGCGCATCCTCCCCTACGTCGCGGATGACGTCGAAATCACCGGCGAAATTGAGGAGCGGGGCGACCTGACCGTCTTCAAGATCGATCCCGCCACGATTCGGCGAAAATGACGCCGAAAACATCCCTATCGGCCATTTCCAACGGTGTTTTTGCGAAACCTCGAATCCCGAGCAGCATCCAACAGGTGGCACAACACGAAAGGAGTCAACGATGCTGGCGCGAAACATCATCCTTCTTACGGTCTGCTTCGCCGTCGGGGTTAGCCCCGCGTTCGCTGAGCCACCGCGCGACTTCACCATTACAGCGGGAGATCAAACCTTCAAGCTGTCTGACGCCCGGGGGAAATTCGTAGCCCTGCACTTCCTGCTCAAGACCGAATGCCCGTTTTGCTTGAAGCATACGCGCGACTATGTCGAACAAGGCCCGACTATCGCGGGTGTCATGCATATTTTCATCAAGCCCGACGACGAAAAGGACATCGCGGCGTGGCGCGAGAGACTTGCCGAGAAATCGCCCGGCGCGCCACCGATCTACCGGGACCAAGACGCCGCCTTGGCCGACGCTTATGGCGTCCCCGGCGGCTACTCGTTTCACGGACAGACGGTCCACTACCCCGCCCTCATCCTGCTCGGCCCTGACGGCAAGGAAGTGTTCCGCCACGTGGGCAAGAGCAACGTGGACCGTTTGTCCTTCAGTGCATTTCGCGAGACGGTTCGAAAGCTCCAGGCGCATCCCGAAAAAGGTGAATACAACTTAAGGGATCAGCGCTTGGCCATCGCCGGCTATGACCCCGTCTCTTATCACGACGCCCCCACGCCGAGTCCCAGTCAATCCTCACTCACCAGTGAGTACCGGGGTGTTATCTATCAATTCGCCACCGCAATAAACCGACGGAAATTCGCCGCTGACCCCGAACGCTATATCCCTGCCTATGGCGGCTGGTGCGCGACGGCGATGGCGGAAGGTGACAAGGTCGAAATCGACCCGCAGAATTTCAAAATCACCGACGGCCGTCTTTACCTGTTCTACAAGGGGTGGCTGGGCAACGCCCTTAAGGAATGGAACAAAGACGAAGCGAATCTGCGCTCGAAAGCGGATGCCGCGTGGGCCAAAATGGCCCCCCACGATCTTAGAAATGAGTAATAAGCCATGAAGACTCCTGAGACCATTCCGTCGGTGGTGGTGGCGACTTCCAGCCGCCCGGCCGTCATTGTAAGTTGGGTCCTTCAGTTCGTTGTCGCGGTGATACTTTTCCAAACACTGTTCTTCAAGTTTACCGCCGCAGAGGAATCCGTGTACATCTTTACAAAGCTCGGCATGGAACCGTGGGGCCGGATCGGCTCCGGCCTCGCCGAGTTGGTCGCCGGCATCCTTCTATTGGTTCCCCGGACCGTGATCTGCGGCAGCCTTGTCGCCTTGGGCGTCATTTCCGGAGCGATCGTCAGCCACCTTACCCAGCTCGGCATCGTCGTCCAAGGCGACGGCGGTCTGCTGTTTGGTCTGGCCCTGGTGGTATTTGCGTCTTCGGCGGGTATCCTCTTGTTGCGGAGACGGGAGTGGAATCGCTGGCTGGTCCGATTCCGCGGGGCCCGCTCCATGACCGCAGGGAGGCAGGTGGTTCAATGAACTTCGCACCGGATTCACTGCTCGCGGAGGACAGCCGGCAAAGCGATCCTTCGATCTTCCAGGCCATTCGCGCCGTCATCGAATCGCTGGACGCGTTGGACGACTTTATCAGCGACCTGCCCGATATGCAGTATGCGGCCAAGCCGGCCAACGACATGGCGAGCGTCGGCAGCCACGTTCGCCACTCCCTCGATCACGTGGCGGCCCTGGTCCGGGGCCTCGCCGACGGATTTGTGGACTACGATGCACGGCAGCGCGGCACGGAAATCGAACGATCCCCGTCCGCCGCCCGAGAGCGGCTGGCCGAGCTTCGGGGCGTCTTCGAACGATCCGTGCCGGTCAAGGAGCGATACCTGAGTGTCCGTTCGATGTTGACGCCGGATGGCGAGACGGTGCGGGCCCATTCCAGTTGGAGCCGCGAACTCGTCTTCGTCCTCAATCACACGACGCACCACCAGGCCATGATGGCGGTCGCGGCCCAGGCGCTCGGCGCGTGCGTCGATCCGAGGTTCGGCTTCGCTCCGTCGACCCTGGCCTATCTCGATCGGACCCCATGTGTACAGTCAGCCTGATCGCGTTGGATGATGCTGAGGTTTCGGGCGGGTTGGCCGGCGCGTCGGCTATTTCAAGTCGGGGGCTTCGGCTGGCCTGCAATCGCGACGAATCGAGGAATCGACCGGAAGCTCGACCACCGGAGAGTCGGCAATGCGGCGATTTCAAGGCGATCATGCCGATCGATCCCGTGTCTGACGGCACGTGGATTGCCGTCAACGAGGCCGGGCTCATCGCCACGCTCCTGAATACCTATCAACGCCCTGCGGCCGAGAAAGCGGCGCGCGACAAGAGCGCGTTTCGCAGTCGGGGTACGATCGTGCCAATGATGATGACGCGCGGCGACGCGCGCGAAGCCGCCGCAGTGATTGAAAAGCTCAATCCCCAATCGTTTCCACCGTTCCTGGTCATTGCCGTCGACGGCAAAAACCTCGTCGAGCTGACCAGCGACGGTCGGGACTTCCGCCGAGTGGACTCGTCGTGGGATGGTTGCCCGCTGTTCTATACGACGTCCGGCCTGGGGGATGAAGTGGTTAATCCGCCGCGCCGTGCGTTGTTCGACGAGTTTTTTTCCGAAGCTGGCGCGCTCTCCAGTGCACAAGATCGATTTCACCGCCATCAATGGCCCGACCGACCGCACATAAGCGTTTGCATGTCACGCGCCGAAGCCCGCACCGTAAGCACCACGATCGTCGAGGTCGGTCAGAACGATGTGGCGATGGCGTATCAGCCCGTGCCGCCAAGCGAGAGCCGGACTTCCCGTTGCACTTCGCTGGCCCGAACGCAAAGGGTGTGAATGTCCTTCCTGGCCATCATCTTTGGCACGTTCGTCTCGGAGGACCTGACCTGCATCGCCGTCGGTTTGCTCATCCGTCGTCACGAATTGGACGCGGTAATAGGCGTGTGCGGCTGCTTCCTCGGCATCCTGGTCGGCGACATGGGCCTCTGGCTCTTGGGCCGGTCGTTCGGCGCGACGGTCCTTGAATGGGGTCCCATCAAACGGAGGCTTCCCCGTCATCGCATCCAAACCCTCGGCGACTGGTTCGACACCCGCGTGGGATGGCTCGTGTTGACCTCGCGTTTCTTGCCGGGCACTCGCCTGCCCACCTACGTCGCCGCCGGCGTCGTCGGGCGCAGGTCGTGGCGGTTCCTCTTCTATGCTGCGCTGGCCGCCGCGCTGTGGACGCCGCTGATTGTCGGCACGGCCGCCCTGGCGAGTGAGCCGGTCTTGAGAGGTTTAGAAACGGTCCTCGGCGGTGGGTGGGTCGCTGTCGCAGCGGCAGTCCTTCTGCTCTTTCTGATCGTGAAACTGCTCGAGTTTTCCGGCAGCGCGGTGGGGCGAGCGCGCCTCAAGGCCCGGATTCAGCGACTTTGGCGTTGGGAGTTCTGGCCCCCTTGGCTTTTTTATATCCCTGTCATCCCCTGGATCGCTTATCTCTCAATTCGGCATCGTGGATTTGGAACGCTGACCGCCGCCAATCCGGGTATACCCCACGGCGGCTTCGTCGGCGAATCCAAGTTCGACATCCTGCGAAAGTTGCCCGATGAATGGGTCACGCCGACCGAACGCCTCGACGCGCCGACGCCTGAAGCGCGACTGGCTCAGTTTGACGAACTCGTACTCGGGTCGACGTGGTCTTACCCGTTGATCTTCAAGCCAGACGTCGGCGAACGCGGCGCCGGCGTGAAGCTGATACACACTCGCGACCAGGCGGTTTGCTACCTGCGCGAGGCGCACGATCCTATTCTCGTCCAGGTCTATCACCCGGGTCCGTACGAGGCGGGCGTCTTCTATTATCGCCTCCCCGGCGAGGCCCGCGGCCGCATCTTTTCCATCACCGACAAACACTTTCCCGTCGTTGTAGGCGACGGACATTCGACCGTTGAGGAACTGATCTGGAATCATCCCCGCTATCGCATGCAGGCCGATACGTTTCTCGCCCGACTCAACGGTCAGGCCGAGGCGGTCTTGGCCCCAGGTCAATGCCACCGACTGGTCGTCGCCGGCAACCATTGCCAGGGCACGATGTTTCTCGACGGTGCCCCCCTCATCACGCCGGAGCTGGAGCAACGAATCGACCAAATCGCCCGGCACTTCGACGGCTTTCACTTCGGCCGCTTCGATATCCGCTTTACCGATGTCGAGGCCTTCAAGGCCGGTCGCGGGTTCACGATCGTCGAGCTGAACGGCGCCAGCTCCGAATCGACGAATATCTATGATCCGTCATGGCGCTTGACGACGGCGTATCGCGTCCTTTGCAGGCAGTGGTCGCTGCTCTTCAAGATCGGCGCGGCCAATCGCCGCCTCGGTCACACGACGACCTCAACGCGCCGACTCGCGGGCCACGCCCGTGCGTATTATCGAAATCGCCGTATCGACACACTGTCAGATTAATCCATAAAAACGGCACGTCGTTAAGACGGGTATCTGATTACACGCGATGGTAGGCGAGATACGCCGTGGCCGCTTCCCGCCCCAGGTAACGGTCCAGAAGCGAGCGCTCAACTGTTGTCAGGTCGACGTAGAACAGCCCGTCGAGCACGTTCCCGAAGACCGGATCGACGTTGAATCCCAGCAGCTTGGCGTTCAGTTTGAGGTATTGCCGCAGCAGGATCGGGACGCCGCGTCCGTCCGCCTCGATTTCCTGAACAAGCTCGTCCACCTCGTCGATGCCGTGAATCGTTGCACTGAGCAGTCTTTCCTCGTCGCGACGCAATCGCGCGAATCGAGGCGGATTCCGCGGCTTGATTCCTGCCGAAAGCGCCTCGTCGAAACAGTTCGCCCGCAGGAATGACATGAGAATCCGCTTCGTCGTCGATTCGTATTCGTCGCTGATGCTGACCGCCCCAAATAGAATGCGATACTGCGGGTGCGTGACCAGGAACCGGCCGATGCCTTTCCACAGCAGAAGAAGCGGCGCGAAACTGCGTTGATATTCGGCGACTACGAACGACCGGCCCAATTCGATCGCCGGCCCTAATTGGTCAAGCAACGATCGGTTGAACTTGAACAGCGTGTGCGTGTAAATCCCGTCGATGCCTTGCTGAGAAACGATTTTGTCCGACAACCCCAGTCGATACGCCCCGACGAGCCGGCGAGCCTCGCGATCCCATGCAAACAGATGTAAATAGTGTTCGTCGAATTGGTCGAGATCCTCGCCGCGACCCGTTCCCTCGCCGACTCGCCGAAATGTCTCCTCCCTTTGGCGGCCGATCTCTTTGACGACGCGCGGGATGGAATCGGCCGGACAGCAAAAAACGACCATCGGCCCCAATTCCGCTAACTGCTGCCCCTGTGGAATGCGGGCAATCTCATCATGCAGGCTGTTGATGTCTTGCGCTGGCGCGATGGTCGCGGCCCCCTCATTCTGAAACTCGGCGGCGCCGGCGGCACGCGAAACGCACGGATCGGCCAGCATTAACGTGCGCAGGCGCAGGTACTCTACGATCTCCGACGGTCGTTCGAATCTCCGCAATCGTTCTACAGGGATCGGACGGCCAATCGCAACGCGAATACTACGATCTCGCTTGTTCAATAATTCCCGCGGCAGGAGCGCCGTGCGAACCCGGGGGTGAAGCAATCCCAGCGCCTGAAACTTCGCGCTGTTGCGGCCCTCAAAGAACACAGGCACGACATTTGCCGAAGTTCGGCGGATAATCTTCCCCACCGTCGCGCTCCACCTCGGCTCGGCAACATGACGGTCCCGGAGGGTAAGGTGCGCGACCTCGCCTGCTGGAAACACCGCCAATGCCCCGCCGCCGCGCACCCAATCGATGGCACTTCGCAAGGGAATGCGGTTCCGACCGGCGGCTTCCTCTCCACCAAATGGATCAACGGAAACCAGGACAGGCCGCAGCTCCGGAATCCGGTCGAGTAAGTGATTCGCCAGCAGCTTCACATCTGGCCGGATACGTAACAGCAGCGCGGCAATGATGACTCCTTCGAGCGCTCCAAACGGATGATTCGCCACGACGACCAGCGGTCCGCTCCGTGGAATTCTCGCGATCTGCTCCTCGGCCGCTTCCCATTTCACGTTCAAATAACGTAATGACGCCTCGCAAAACTCCGCCGGCCCCCCGGCGTCGCGGGCGCTATCGTAGATCGCGCCGAGGCCCCGCAGCCCCAGCGCCCTTTCGAGCACGGGACCCGCCAACCGCAGCGACAGACGATGACCGCTGGCGGACGGCGACCCTGATAATGAAAACGGATTACTTTTCAGAGCCACCGATTTCATCGCGGACTCCTCATCCCATGATACCGGCTGAATCGGTACCAGCATCAGGCCAACGGCGCCCCGCCCTTGGATGCCTCAGCCGTAAGGGGTGTTACTTCCACCGCAGGCCGTCGCCCAATATCCACTATTCTGTTGCCCCCTGATTCAATATGATTTCCCAGGCCAACCCCCCGGCACCTAAACCCTATCCGATTACGCCATCGCCCCAACCCCCGCGCTAATCCCGCCCTACGCACTCATTCGCGACCGCATGGGATGCACTCCCGATTGATACTCACTCAGCCGGACTTGTATCGTTAGCTGTATGGTTGGCGCGAATTTCCATTCTGTCATCTCCAAAAATGCGGATGGCTCCTTTCGCGCCAGGAATGTCAGTTCACGTTGGGGTTCTTCGGCGCGGTAACTCGTACCGCTTACTCATATTGCAAAATGGCTAAGGAGAAAGGAGGGTAGCCCATGTAAGACCGCTGCGATCTGAACCACCGCCGCGCCCGAAGCCCCACCGGGCATTCCCGCGCGGCGATGATTCAGGGCCTGACACGCGAATGGAAGGAAACTTTGGGGGAGTTCGAAGGACGGCGGCCTGGCCGCGAATCCTTCGGCTTTCGCAGGTACAGTTCGCGGGGGAAGAGGACGGGCCGGGGATGTCCCCCGTGCCGTGAAAACACGAAAGTTCGCTACTGCAAGAAAGCGCGGAATCGCGCCGTCGCCCGATCCGCGCGCCTGGAGAACGCACTTATGCCAAGGACCATAACGTCAACACCAGTCAAGTTGCTCGCGCTGCTGACCGCCATCGGGCTGGCCTGCGGCGCCTATTCCTGTAACACCGGACCCATCGACAACAGTAACGGTGGCATTCCGAACCCGAACCCGAATCCCAGCACCGACGGCTCCAACCTGCCGACCCCGCAAGGGCCTGGGGGAGGAGATGACAGCGCAATAGTGGACTGCACCATTACCGCGATTCCGCTCAATCCGTGTGCAGGATCGACCGGCAACACGGCGTGCGTCCCGGACACTGGGCCCGCGGAATACGTGTGGACCATCACCAATGGAACCATCACCGCCGGACAGGGCACGCGGTGCATCACTTTTACTGCTGACGCTGTTGGAACCGTTCTCCTCACGGTGGTGGGCGACGATGCCCCTGACGCGATTGAAGTCGGCCATTGCGAAGCGGAGCTGGAACTTCAAGTCGGATTGTCTCCGCCGTGCGAAATCACCATATCACAGGCTTGCCAGAATTCTACCGGTAGCGCCAGCATCCCGGATCCCGGGCCCGGCGCCGTCATTATCTGGCAAATCGAAGGCGGCACCATCACGGGCGGCCAAGGCACCTCCTCCATTACGTTCACGGCCGGCGCCGGCACGGAGGTCAAGTTTATCGTCAGCGTCGCAGTGAACGGCTGCACCAAGAGTCTTTGCAAGGAATCCGTAACGCTCCAGCCGGGACCCGTCTGCGAGATCACGGCTGAGGCGCCGTGTCCCAATTCCACCGGCACGGCCAGCATCCCGGATCCCGGACCCGGCGCCGTCATTGTCTGGCAAGTCGTCGGCGGCACCATCACGGCCGGGCAAGGCACCTCCTCTATTACGTTCACGGCCGGCGCCGGCGCACAGGTCCAGTTCATCGCCAGCGTCACAGTGAATGGCTGCACGAGGCTTTGCAAGGAAACCGTGCCGATCCTGCCGGGACCGGTCTGCGACATCACGGCAGAGGCGCCATGTCCCAATTCCACCGGCAACACGGCCAGCATCGCCAATCCCGGGGCCGGGGCGACCATTGTCTGGTCCGTTAGCGGCGGCGGCACCCTCACCTCCGGTCAGGGAACATCGTCGATCACCTTCAGCGCGGGAGCCAGTGGCGTCGTCAACCTGGATGTTTCGGTGACCTCTGCCAGCGGCTGCGAGTGCACGGATTCGCTAGATCTGACAATCCTGGCCGCTCCGAACTGCACGATCACCGCGGACGATGTGTGCCCGAACTCCACGGGTAACACTGCCAGCATAGCGAACCCCGGAGCCGGCGCGACGATCGTCTGGACGATCAGCGGCGGCACGATCACCGCGGGTCAAGGCACCGCGTCCATCACCTTCACCGCCGGGGCCAGCGGAATCGTCGCCCTCGATGTGACCGTCACGAATGCCGCCGGCTGCGAGTGCTCCGGCTCGCTCGACCTGACGATCGGCGAAGTGCCCGTCTGCGAGATCACCGCGGCCGACGTGTGTCCGAACTCCACCGGGAATACCGCGAGCATAGCGAACCCCGGCGCGGGTGCGACCATCGTCTGGACCATCAGCGGTGGAACGATCACCGCCGGCCAGGGTACCGCGTCCCTCACCTTCTCGGCCGGGGCCAGCGGAACGGTCCACCTCGAAGTGACCGTCACCAGCGCCGACGGCTGCGAGTGCACGGACGAGCTGGACGTTAACGTCACGTCCAATCTCACCTGCGTCATTGCAGAGCCGACCGAAGGCGGTGTCTTCACCGGCACCATTTCCGGCGGGGACGCGCCGTTTAGCTGCTCCGCCAGCATCGACGTCGCCGGCTGGGTGGTCGACAGTTGCGTCGTGAACAACGGCGGTAACGGCCCCGGGTTCACCGTCAACTATCACCGCACCGATGGCGCGTGCAGCCCCGTCGAACCGCCGATGCTCACGGTCACGATCACCGATGACAGCGGCTGCGAGACGGAATGCTCGGCCGCCATTCCCTGCCCGCCCGGTGGCTGCGTGATCACCGGTGGCGGACTCATCTGCGAGGGCGAGACTGCGACGCTCTGCGTCGAACCCGCCACGGGTACCCTCCCGCCGGTCACCATTTCGTGGACCGGGCCCAACGGGTTCACCTCTGATGACGATTGCATCACCGTCAGCGTGCCGGGCGTCTATACGGCGACCGTCACCGACGGCAATGGCTTCGAGAGCGTGTGCTGCGCCCCAGTGGCAGTGCTGAAGCTCAAGGGCACGATGGCCCCGTGCGCCAACAGCACCGACCTGGTGTTCTCCGCGCACGTCGATTCCTCCGGTCAGGCGACGTTCGCCGGGACCTTTGCGTGGTCCATCTCCGGAAACGGGACCTTCTGCGATGGCACGACGACCGCGAACGGTAACCCCGTCTGCGTCGACGCCGGCGCCGCGGGCTCGTTCGTCCTGAGCGTGACCGCCACGGGCACGTTGAACTTCACCTGCGACGGTACGGCCACCTCCGAACCGGCCGTGGTGACGTGCACGAGGTCCGTCACGGTCGTGTCGTGTCCGTAACGAACGGTTGACACGATAGCAGCGCTTGAAAAGGGGCCCGCTCCACTGACACGGTGGGGCGGGCCTTCGCTTTTTCGGGAGGGCGAGAAGTTCGCCGGGAGGGCGAGGCTCCCGCCGAGCCGCCGTAGGGCGGGTTCCACCCGCCGACATATGGCAGGATGAGTCTTCGAGACCCCAAGTCTCTCCTACGGCTCAATGACTCGCCCGGAGATAGGCAATCCCAGTTCTTGCAGCTTCGCCGCCAGCGCACCGAACTGCTCCGCGCCGCTCGTCTCACAGGTCGGTCCCCAACACTGCGTCGCGGCCCAGTCGTAGAACGCCTCCCAGGCGGCCTCTTCGTCGAACTCGCCGCCCTCGCCGGACATCATCGTCTCACCGCCCATCATCCCCTCGCCCTCGCACTCGTCAGGGATGCCGTTCGTATTGATGTCCTCGCTGATCTCAGCCGCGATGTCGCAGCTATCCGGTATGCCGTTCGCGTTGCAATCGTCGCACGCCGGATCGCCCTCGCACGCGGCCAAGTCGCATTCGTCCGGTATCCCGTTCGTATTGCAGTCCAGGCTCCCGAACCCCGGCGGCAGCGCCAGGTCGCACTCGTCGGGATAGGCGTTACTGTTGCAATCCGCGCTCACGAACTCATCCCCGTCCGGGTCGGTCGGGTCCACGTCGCAGTCATCCGGCACGCCGTTGGTGTTGCAGTCCGCCTCGCACTCGTCCGGGAAGCCGTTGGTATTGCAATCGGCACTGGTCGCCTGGGCGATGTCCCAGTCATCCGGCACGCCGTTGCTGTTGCAGTCCCACTCGCACTCGTCCGGCACGCCGTTCGTGTTCACGTCGTTGCTGCTCTGGCTGGCAATGTCCTGGTCATCCGGGACCTGGTTGCTGTTGCAATCCTCAATGACCGGGGGTGGCGCTTGAGGAGTCCCTCCCAATAGTGCGAAGATAAACAGGTCTAAATCTCCTGTTATGTCGACGGCCAAATCGCTGTTCATGTCCGCCGGGCAGATATCGACGATGCTTAGACACAGTGGACCGCCAAGCAGCAGGTCGATAAAGTCCTGGATGTCCAAGCCGTTCACCAGACCGTCGCGGTTCACGTCCCCCTTCAGGCACGTAAGCAAGGAATCTTGATACTCGGCGTAATCGTCCGGCAACCGCGTAAAGTGAACCGTGTTGTTTCCGCTTTGCAGCCTTGTCCAGACGATCACCACATCCCCGGCCGGTGCGTATGCAACCGTTTTTTGGGCCGAATTGGACAGCCTGCGCGACACGTTGTCGCCGCCGTAGCCCGGCTCCTGGTTGACTACGAACTCCCCACCCAACGGTCGGCCGTCGGCCTCGAAGTACTGGGCGTGGACCTCGTGGACGTTTGAGCCGTTGGCGCCGACATTCCAGGCGACGATATACCGGCCTGCCAAAGCGCCTGTCGCATTCGTTATCGCCACGGCCGGCCGGGTGACGGTTCCACCGGCGGGCGGCGAACTGGTGCTGCTGTTGACGATGAACTCGGGGCCCACAGCCGCTGGCGCGGCATCGGGATCCGTGCCATCCCACTCGAATCGACGCGCGTAGACCTTGAACTGGCTGGAACAGCCCAAAATCTCTGTACCAGCCCACGCTACCACTATCCGACCGTCGGAATCGAAGGCGACGGCGGGCGAGCGCTGTTGAGACAGAAATTGCTCAATTGATGGATCATTCACAAGAACCTCGCCGCCGATCGAATTGCCTCCGGCATCATAGAGTTGCAAGAGAATATTGAAAGGTGGCTCATTTTCATCTTCCTCTGCATCGGCCCAACAAATCACAAAATGCCCGTCATCCCGCATGGCAACGCATGGTTGCCATTGTTGGGTTCGAGCTGAGCAATAAGTTGAACAAGATCGAATCTCAGTTTCGCTTCCCGCATCATAAAAGAGGCCGTCCAAAGCCTGCCTGTTTGACCAACCAACGACGTCCGCGTCTGTCGTTGCGTCGCTCAGTCCAACCGAGGCCTGAAAATCGCCACGTCCGGGCGGAGCCGGCGGCAAGACCATCGGCCAAGTGGCTGGATTGTCGTCGTAACCGAAATCCGCAAGGAGGACCGTGGGGTCGGTGATCGTGGAGGTCCAGCGGCCTCCCGTCCATCCGACGCGGACCCGCGCATCCGAACTCATGGCCACGGAGGGCAGGTTATGAAAATTGTGGCCCGTCGAGACATAGTCGGAAACGGGTTGCGGCCCACGTTGGCAACTAAATCCGGACGCGAACGAGAATCCGAGGACAATAATCTCGTTGTAATCGGAGGTTGGCGGCATGGCCGTGGTTGGCGTCTCCCACGCCGCCAGAAAGCGCGATTGATCGTCAACAGCGATCGAAGGACTCAAGCCTTTCTCGCTGGTGCCGGTCAACGGCCCTTCAAGAACGTCGTTGTCAAACAATGTTGGGGAGCTAGGACAAGTTTGCCCAAAAACAGAGCGCGTAAACGCGGTGAGGAGCGAGATGATGATGACGAAGAAAAGGGTCTCCGCTGAGTGCGAGGTATTCCGCGAGAGCATTTTTCATCGTTTCCTTCTCCCCCAAGTAACGATCCCGATAGCCCAAATCAACAATGAGATTGGTTCTGGAATTGTCGAAAGTTGAAATGCAAGATCGGCGTCGGCACTAAACGTATGCGTCCAATCCACGATCAAGTTGTGCCGAAAAGCGTGTCCCGTTCTCTCAGTGGGTCCATATTCCCATCGAAACAAGCTGTTAATATCCCCCACCTGCACGATCTCCAACCAATACGGAGTGCCGGCCTCAAGCGCGAACGGCGATGTCAAATCAACTTCGAACTTGAACTCCGGCGGTCCCGGACCGACAAAGACAATGCGCCCCGTAGCCTCGCGTGATGGGCTGAGGAAGCTTTCTTCAAAAAGTATATTCGCATCGTCCGGCAGGCCGTCGCTTGCACGCGCCCCGTAGATTCGCGCTCGCATGGTTTCCGTCACGGGTGGCGGTTCTACCTCTTCAAGGGAACTTGAACCGTAGAATCCCCACCACGAAATCCGCCGGATCACGGCGTCTTGCGTAACCTGAAAATCGTCCGCCAACTGCTGCCAGCTTGGATCGTTAGACGAGTTGATAAACTCCGTATCCGCCGCCGGCCCGCCCGAATTAAGAGGCGGATGATCGACAATAAGCGTCGCCGATGCAGTGCCGCAGACGGCAAGGCTCAGGAGCCCTGGAATCAACATATCAAGGTCTTTGAACTTCATCATGCGGCCTCCAGCGCATGGCTTCGAAGGTCCTGTTGCAACCTCCGTGCCAATACACAGCGCTTATAAAGATTTTTTCGGGCCTTGAAATCAAGTCTCCCCCTCCATGATACGCCGTCAACCGCGGATTTTTCCGCTACGATTGCGGAAAACCACGCACCCCACAACGGCCGCGAATCTCGCGATCTACTAACTCTGCCGCCCCTTTAGTCGGTGTCGAAGAGCAAAACCCGCCCTCAATCCCCAAACTCACCTGCTCACCTTATTCACCTGCTCAACTGCTCAATTTTTGAGGGAGCGCTGAGCAAGGATGAGGGGCAGAGAACCAAGAGAGGCGGAGGAGTCTCCGCTTCCGTCAGCTTACGGCTTCTGGCTTATGGCTAGAGGCTCGTAAGATCGGAGTCTCCGCGCCCATGCAACGAATATTCAACTTTATCAGCCCAATTCAACCACGTCGTTTTTTTTTCGAGACGTGCAACGCTCCTTCCTCAAGCCTCAAGCCTCAGGCCTCAAGTCTTCAATTGCGCTCATTTGCGGTCGTTTGCGCCAAAAAAAATCTCCGCCGATCGGCGGCATCTTCGGATTCCGTTTATTACCGCTTTTTTCCGTGTCGACCGGAGAGGGGGGCCACTGAATCGCCCGTCGCGTCCTGAGCCTTCTGCCCTGGGTGCCTTCGTGCCTATGGCACTTAGTTGTAAACCGTAATCGGCGCCGACAGCCCAACATTCCCCGCCGCGTCGTACGCGCGGCATTGCACGAAATGCGCGCCGGACGGCATGCTTCGGGTGTTCCACGCCGTCGTAAACGGCGCCACCGTCGAGGTCGATTTGAGAACCCCGTCCACGTACAGCTCCACGCGGGTGACGCTCACGTTGTCGCTCGCGCTGACGTAGACTTGCAGGTTTCTTTGGCTGCGCTGGATGATCCATTGATCCGTCGGCGACGTAATCGCGACGGTCGGCGCGACCGTGTCCGTCACGGTGTTGTTGACCGTCACGCTTCTTTGCGCGACCGCCATGTTCCCCGCCGCGTCCGTCGCCGTCGCCAGAAGGGTGTGCGCGCCGTTGGGAAACAGCGCGGTGTTCCACGAGATCGCGTAGGGCGCGCTCGCCGTTGCGAAGTACGTGCCGTCGATGAAGAGCTTGACCGAGGCAACTCCCACGTTATCCGCGGCGCTGACCTGCACCGTGATTGTGCCCGAAACGCCGGCGCCGGACGCCGGCGTGCTGAAGCTCACGGTCGGCAGCGTTGTATCACCGCCGTAAATCGCCGCCAGCGCCACCGCCTGCGCCGCGTTCACGCGGCCCCAGCCGTAGCTCGAATCCCATCCCGTCGTGCCGAGGTCGTTGGCCGACTGCTTGAGCACGGCCTGCACCTGGTCCGGGCTGAGCTCCGGCCGCACCGACATGACCAGCGCCGCTACGCCCGCCGCGATCGGCGCGGAAAACGAGGTCCCCGTCGCCGATCCATAGCCCCCGCCGCGCGCCGTCGTGTAGATCCCCGCGCCCGGCGCGGTCAGGTCGATGTAGTTGCCCCGGCTGGAAAAGGATGCCAGGACATCGTCCGATCCCGTCGCCCCGACCGCCAGAATGTAGGGATTGTCCGCCGCAGAGTAGAACAGGCCGTCATTGCCCGCCGCCGCCGTCATCACGCCGCCCCTGCCTTGCAGGTACTGCGCCGCGCTCGTCACCGTTGCGTCGCCGTTCACGCCGTAGAAGCTGACGTTGACGACCTTCGCCCCATGGTCGGCGGCCCAGAGAATCCCGGTCGCGATCATCGTACTCGTCGCCATGCCCGTGCTGTTCGATACTCGGATCGGCATGATCGGACATCCCCAGGCCGGCGAAGCGACGCCCACGTTGTTGTTGCTCGCCGCCGCCGCCGCCCCCGCCACCGACGTGCCGTGGCCCGTTTGATCGGTCAGGTCCGCGTCGTTGCTGTAGACGTTCCATCCGGGAACGAGCTTCGAGGCCAGATCGGGATGCGTGGAGTCAATGCCCGTATCACAGATCGCGATAATCACGCCGCTGTTGCCCGTCGTCGCGCCCCAGGCGATCGGCGCGGCGATCTTGGGAAGATGCCATTGCCCGAAATACCAGTAGTCGTTCGGGAGGAGATCGGCCGGCGGATAAACCCGGTCCAATTCCGCGAATTCGACCTCCGGCTCCAGGCGAAGGGCGTGCATCTGCGCCGTTTCGCTGGCCGTCGCTGGTAATTCCAGTATGGTCACGCCAAGTTGCGGGATTTCCGCCGCGGCGCGCGCGCCTACTGCGCGGCCCACGGCGCGCTGCTTGCCGGCATCCGAGGCGCCCGGCTTGAACTTGAGAATCACGCGGCCCGGAACAAACGTCTCCGCCGCCGGCTCGACTTCATTAGCAGTGCGGTCGCCGACGATGGCGACCCTGGCGCCGTCCTCCAGCGATTCCATCTCGAACCGCGCGCCGTGCATCGGTTGCGCCGTCGCGCGCGACGTGCCGACAAGAAGAATTAACCCGCAGATCAGGAATGAACGGGTCGCACGCAGCCAGGTTGGCCAGGACCTCGCTTGCCGTTTGATTGTGCTCCAAGCCATTGGACGACCTCCGCGGGGCAAGAACTCCCCGAGCGCGGCCCGAATTCAGTGGTTTCAAACGCTCCGCTATCTGCGTAACAAGAATCGAATCTCGGTCGTTCTTTCGGCGTGAAAAACGGGTGGGATAAACCGACGACGTCGACTAAGCATATCTTCGTACCGGACGTAGAACAAGTACCAACAGAAAATTCCGGTGCTCCGCGCGCCGAGATTCGCAGTACTCAACTCGTTTTATCGATCAGGAATTTGGCCGGACTTGGGAGTTTATCTCGAATGTCGACATTGAGAGTCGGCGCATCATCTTTATCGCAATTGTGCGAAGCAACTCTGAGCGGCGTCGAGTGGACGCATCGACCGCCGCGGAAGTTAAGCGGCGTTCGCCATTCCCATCCGCCGCAGCCAGCGATAATGGGAAGCGATGCCCGCCAGAAATGTTTTGGAGGCTTTGTATCTGAGTCCGAACTCGTGGCAGGTTTCCTCCACGAGTTTGGCCAGTGCCGGATAATGGATGTGGCATATCTGCGGGAAGAGGTGGTGCTCAACCTGAAAGTTCAGCCCGCCGACGAGCCACGCCAGCAATCGATTACGGGGAGCAAAATCCACGGTCGTCTCAATCTGGTGCTCGGCCCAACTGGACTCGATCCGGCTGGTGCCCGGGCGCGGCTGAGGAAAGGCCGCCTCCTCGACGCAGTGCGCCATTTGAAATACGACACTCAGTGCGACGCCTTGAACAAACGATGCAATCCCGTAGAGCGCCAGCACGCCCCACCACGGATGGAAAAACATAGGGAGGCCGAGCGCCAGCGAGAAGAACAGCGCCTTGCCGCCGAAAAGGACTACCAAATCCCAACCCCGGGGACGCGGAAATCGATGCCCGGCGATCCGCCCCACGACCAGATTCTGGAAGTCATCATAGACGTGCCACTTGACGGGCAGGAACCCGTACAGGAACCACATGTAAAAGTGCTGCAGTCGGTGAAAGCTCAAGTGCTTCTGATGCGGCGAAAGCCGGCCGAGCACGCCGAGGTTGATGTCGTCGTCGTGACCGGTGACGTTCGTGTAGCTGTGATGAATCGTGTTGTGCTTTCGGGCCCACATGTAGGAGCTGCCGCCCAGCAGATCCAGCGTCAGGGAAGCCAGCTTGTTGATCCATTGGTGTTCGGAGTAGGCGCCGTGCCCGCCGTCGTGCTGAATATTGAAGGCGGCCACCGCCAGCGCCAGTCCCAGCGCGACCGCCAACGGAATCGTGACCCACCAACTGACCGCGACGAATACGAGAAGGGCGTACAAGGCGCCGCAACCGCACAAAATGATGGCGGTCTTGGCGTACATCTGCGGGCAGTCGCGCGGCCTGCGGCCGGTGTCGGCAAAGTACTCGTCCACCCGCTGGCGAAGCGCCCGCCGAAAATCATCAGGATTATTGAATTTCAGAGGAGCCGAGGCGGCGTTCGCGCTCGCCGGCTCCGCCGTTGGTTGGGTTTCGATGGCTGACTGTACCGTAATGTCCACTCGTGTGCCTCAAAAAAAGCCGACTGGCCGAACGCCCGGGGGCATTCAGCCATGTCGGCTTACTCGTTAACCGGCTTTCCGCCCCGCGGCGGGCAGCCCCTTAATCAGTTGTCCGACGACTTGAATCCCTACCCCGCATGAGCCAGGGAGATCATAGGGTTCGTTTCTGAAAACGCAAGCGCCGCGAATTTGGCTCGCGTTTCATGTGTCATCGACTCGATCGGCTATAATACAAGAGGCGCCGGCTCGTAGATTCGAGAGAATGCGGGCAGCCAACCCCTTTCCGCCTTTTCGGCATCTTGAACGAACCGAATCCAACAAAGATGCGCGCGGAGGATGCGCCAGAGGAGCGATCGACCGTGCCCGGCGTCGACAGGAATGACGGCCACGCCCCTGCGCCCGTTCAGGAGGCGATCTACCCGCAGGTCTTCTCCGGGCCGCGGCCGTCGGCCGGTTCAGAGGTCTATCTTCGCGAACCACTGGCTCAAAAGCTCGCCGAGTTTTTCGAGCGCAAGGGTCTGCCGGCGCTCAAAGAGGAGGATCAGCGCGAGCAGTGGTATGAGGACTGGCTTGCCTACCAGTCGGCTCATCAGCTTTACGCCCGCCTGCTCGCGCCGCGGGAGTTTTCGCGGATGGCATCGGAGTTTGACCTGCTCCGTTATACGCGATTTCTTGAGGTCTTTGCTTATTTCAGCCCCGCCCACGGTTATAGCCTCCAGGTTTCCTTCCTTGGACTCTGTGCGATTCTGATGGGGGACAACATGGCCTTGAAGCGCGAGTCCGTCGCCGCGCTGGAAGCGGGGGGGCTCCTGGCGTTCGGCGTCTCCGAGCGAGGTCATGGATCGGACCTGCTCGGCAACGAGTTTACGGTCACCGAAGCCGGCCCTGATCGCTTCAAGGCGAATGGCGCGAAGTACTACATCGGAAATTCCAATGCCGCAGCGCTCATCGCGATCCTGGCGAAAAAGGTAAATCCGCGCAGCGCCGCGCATGCCCGGCGGGCACCTTTTGTTTTGATCGCGCTGCGTCCCAATAAGGCAAAGGGATATCGCAGCGTGCGCAAGATCCGTACATTCGGGGTGCGGGCGGCGCACGTCGGCGAATTCGAGGTGAAGGACCATGAGTTGCCCTCAACGGACGTGATCGCCGAAGGCCGGCAGGCCTGGGACGCGATCTTCGGGACCGTGGCGCTGGGCAAGTTCTTTCTTGGATTTGGCTCGATAGGAATCTGCGAGCGTGCTTTCGAAGAGGCCGCCGCCCATTTGCGCGCTCGCGTGCTCTATGGCCAGCCGGCTATCGACATGCCGCACCTCCGCGCGACGATGGTGCAGGCGTATGCCCGTCTGACGGCGATGAAGCTCTACGCCTACCGGGCGCTGGATTACGTCCACGCCGCCAGTGCGGCCGACCGGCGCTATCTCCTGTTTGCCGCCGTGCAGAAGGCCAAGCTCAGCACAGAGGGCGTGAAAGTGATGGCGCTGCTCTCCGAGTGCATCGGCGCCAAGGGCTTCGAGTCGGACACCTATTTCGAGATGGCCCTGCGCGACGTGCAGCTCATTCCCGGCCTGGAAGGCAGCACCCACATCAATCTCGGCCTGACCACCCACTTTATTCCGCGCTATTTTGCCGAAGCGGACCCCTCCCTCGCCGAGCCGAAGTCACTGGTTGCCGGCGAGATTCCTGCGGGAGAAAACGCGTTTCTGATGGAGGCGCGAACGAGCGCCGTGAACGAGATCGGGTTTCCCTGTTTCCTCGAAGCCTACCGTCCGCTGATGTCGATCGCGAATGTCCGGATGTTCGTTCAAGCGGCGAAGGCGTTCCAACTCTTCGTCCGCAAACGCGAGATGGATCGAACCGCCCGCGCCGACAGGCCGCTGACCCTGGCGTTGGGGCACTGTTTGGCGACGATCGCTTACGGCCAACTGGCGGCGGAAAATGCGGTGCGCCTGCACGTTCCTGCCGAAATAGTGGCGGTCATGTTTCACGCGCTGGTCTGCGACTTCAATGCCGCGGCGCTGGCGCTCGCTTCCCGCGCAGAACGGGAAGCGATCCCGTCATTTTTATTCCGCCGGTTGATATCCGTTCCCAGAATCGCTGACCAGGATCGCGCATTCGTCGCCACGCGAATGGAAGGGAGCGGCGACTCCCCTGGGCGGGCCGGATGAAGACCCGGCGCTCGTTCTTCTGGAAACTCTTGCAGACGACTGTGCGGCCGCTGGCCAAGCTGCTCTTCAATCTGAAAGTGTACGGGCACGAGCACATCCCCGCTCAAGGCGGCGTGCTCATCGTGTCCAATCACCAGAGTCTGCTGGACCCCATTCTCCTGCCGCTGCACCTGAAGCGGCCGCTGAACTACATCGCCAAGTCCGAGTTGTTCAGGAACCGCTTTAACGCTTGGTTTCTGCGCTCGGTCCTCAACGCGTTTCCGGTGCGGCAGGGCCAGGGCGATGTCCGCGCCGTCAAAGAGACCATTCAGCGTTTGCAGGAGGGCCACTTGATGAACATCTATCCCGAAGGCGCTCGTACCCAGGACGGCGAGATCGCCCCGCTCCAGCGCGGCGTCGCCCTGATCGTCGAGCGCGCCAATGCGGTAGTCGTCCCGGCCGTCATCGTCGGCGCCTTTGACGCGTGGCCCATTCACCGCCGGTTCCTCCGCCGCCGACCGATCTGGATCCAGTTTGGCCCGCCGATGAACCTCGCGGGCCTCGATCGCGACGAGATCATGACGACGATCGACCACACGCTGCGGTTCATGTTTGCGGCGCTGCGGGCGGAGATTGCTTCTCAGAAGAAGAAGGCGGCGTGAGGGGCTCAATATCAACGCATCGGGGCGTACCGCCGAATGAGCACCTCCGCCGTGGCGATTCCATCCGCGGCGGCCGACATGATCCCGCCCGCGTAGCCCGCACCCTCGCCGATCGGGAACAGCCCGCTCGTGGAGACCGACTCGCGCGTCTCGGCGTCGCGCAGAATGCGAATCGGCGCGGATGCCCGCGTCTCCGGTCCCGTTACCACGGCCTCGGCCCCTCCAAATCCCTTGAGGCGCGCATCCAAATCCGCCAGCGCGCGCTGAATCGCCGGTGTGGCCAACGCGGGAAGAATGTCGCGGATGTTTGCCCACCGCCCGCCGAGCGGGTAACTCGTTTCTAAGCGTCCATCCGACGGCCGGTCTGCCAGAAAATCCGTCGCCCGCTGCGCCGGAACCGCGTACGTCCCGCCGGTCAGATCGAATGCCGCGCGCTCCCAGCGCTGAATGAAATCGAGCCCGACGAGCGGGTCGTTGTCGATTTCGTCGAGAGGAACTGTCAATACCAGTCCGCTGTTGGCGAAGCGACCGGATCGACTGACGTTCGACGCGCCGTTGGTGGCAATCAGCCCGGCCGATTCGTTGGTCGGCAGGATCATCCCGCCGGGGCACATGCAAAAACTGTAGACGTCGCCCAAGCCGGCCGCCGCGCCCTTGGCTACGAGGTGATACTCCGCCGGTGGGAGCCGCCGATGCCCGCATGCCGGGCCGTATTGCCAACCATCGACGAGCGCTTGCGGGTGTTCGACGCGGACACCAATCTGAAACGGCTTGGCCACGATCGTGACGCCGGCAGCGATCAGCGCGCGAACCGTGTCATGCGCAGAGTGTCCGATCCCCATGAGGAGCGGCCCGAGGGGCAGCGTTTCCGTCCCGACACGGATCGCGCTGACTCGCCGATCGTCGATGCGAATCTCGTCAACTCGCGCGCCAAAGCGGACCTCGCCCCCCAGCGACTCGATCGTCTTTCGAATCCGCCGGCACAGTGTCGGGATCCAATCGCTCCCCAGGTGCGGCCGGCTGTCAATCAGGATGTCGGGTTTGCCGCCGTGATCGACGAAGACCTGCAGGATGTCGCGCATCCGCGGGTCATTCACGCGCGTGTACAGCTTCCCGTCGCTGTACGCTCCGGCCCCGCCCTCGCCATACAGCAGGTTGCTTTCCGGATCGAATTCGTGTTGCCGATAGAACCGGTGCAGGATGTCGCGATGGCGGACCTTGACCCCTTGACCGCGCTCCAGCACCAGCGGCCGCAGCCCATGCCGCGCCAGCCACAGGGCCGCGAACATCCCCGCCGGCCCGAATCCGACGACGATCGGCCGATGTTCGAGCGGCTCGTTTCCATTCTCGAGCGCCGTCAGAGGCGCGCGCGGTACTTCAGCGACATCGGCCCGATGGAGGCGGCCCAGCACGCGTCGCTCTTCCTTCGCGCCGCCGGCGAGCGACAGCTCTACATTGTAGACATAGGCGATGCGATCCTTGAACCGGGCGTCCAATGCCCGCCGCACGACTCGCCACTCCTGGATGTCCCCCGGCGGGACGCGCAGCCGCTTCGCCGCCCGAAACCGTAGCTCCTCCTCGGCTTCGTCCAGAGAGAGAGCGAGATTTCGTACCAAAAGCGCCATGGGCGCATTGTACGGGGCACTCGGTGCTCGTTCGCGTTCGCGCATCGTCCCCTTTTGCACGAATGGGGCCCAAAACCATTTTTCCGCCCCGCGCCGGTTCTGCGATGATATAATCCACCGGTTCGCCATCGATAGTAGCGGGCCCTCTCCGGTCGCCTGATCCCACTTCGATGATCGAAATCCACGCCTCCGGAAGAGTGGCCGGTCGCCTTGCCAGTTGGTCGGGTTGAGCCTGAAACGAGGAATGAACGTCTATGATGCAAGCAGAAAAGGACAAACTCATCGCGCTCTTTGACCACGAGCGCCGCTGGTGCAGCGCCGCCGACGCGCAGGACGAGCGCGGCGAGACCGTTCATTTCGACGATGAAACCGCCGTCGCGTGGGACCTCGTGGGCGGGCTGTGTCACCTGTTCGGCTGGAAACGGGCCAACAAGCTCTTCGGCCCTTTGAATAAGCACCTCTCCGGGAAACAACGCACGACCGGGCTGCGGCATCTTTCGACCGAGGCGACCAACGAGATGCTGGCCATGACCGCCCTGCTGGACTTCAACGATGATCCGGAGACGACCTACGAACTTATCGTGTCCAAGCTTCACGACCTGCCGGTCTGGCATGGAAGAACGGCGTTAGGTTAATCGGCGAAGCCGCCGCTGATTTCAGGCGGTCCAAGGGCTACCGCAATGCGTATCGCTTCTGTTCGTTCGTTCCGGTCGCAGTGCACCGTCGGGCTCGCCTTTGACGCGCTGGCTTAACCCAATTTCGAACTCAGACTATGCTCCGAGTCTGGGGCTGCGAGCGTTACTTTCGAACAAGTTGGCTGCATAACCGACCGTAATCCGGAAGAAGACTCTGGGCAAGGCCGTCCAAGTCGGGATAGAGCGTTGCGCGCGAAACGCCGACGGCGGCCAAGTCGTCAAGAATTTGATCTTTTGCGGTCGCAGGTATCACGAAGTGCTCCCAAAGCGGTTTCCCCGAGCGATCCTTGTGCTCCTTATTGATCTGCTCAAGCGAGAGCGATACTTTCGATGGCTTGGGGTGAACGGTAAACCAGGAAGCCTGACTGACCATGCGCGGGAAAGTTCTTGGCGGCGCAATGGCGAGTGGGAATCTGCAGCAATGCTCGGCCGTACATTGATGATCTGGCCAAGCCCGCTCGTCGATGACGGCTTGTTTCGCGAGAGTCTCGGCTGCTCTCCCGACACTCCACCTTTTGGCTTGATTGCCGTCAGTGTTCTTTTGATGGGCCAAGCAGCCGCAAAAGAGTGGCGACTTTGTTGTTTTCGCAGCGCTTACATGTTCATCGCGGGCGAAATCCGTGAGCGCAGTTGCATTCAAAGCCCAAATCTGTCTATCGGATTTGCGGTCCTTTGGATTTTCGCGATCCGGTTCGACAGCAAAGTACGCCGCGACCAAGATATTTCTGCTCCAGTCCAGGAGCCGCGTCGGGGCGAGGTGGTGCCGCATCAGCGCCAACCATTCAAAGTAGTGATCGTCCGCGGGGCACCGGGCGTATACGCTATGGGCCTTGTCTCGAAACGCCTGACAAATCCACGCTTCGTCCCCGCACCCTGGCTTATTGCCAGCGTTCGGAAACGTGTCGGGGCGATGCGCTTTCGGCGTGGGTAAATATTTGGTCGTCTTATGGCCCCGGAACAGCCAGAATTCCGGTGGATGTTTCCGCGCGCATGCAACTAACTCCTCAAGACTCGTCAAATTGCTGTTCATGAAGAACCCTCAGATTGTGGCGGGTTCCGGGCGCGGATGCGCGCGGCGTGCGTCGACTTGAGTGACGCTGGCCAACGTCAAGATTCAACGCGGACCATGGCGTTAAGTCTATGAAAGCCCGCTTGCGCCGACAAATCTGCGGCGAAGAGAGACGCCACACCGCGAATCGCTCATCGTTGATGGCGTAGTACATCCTCCAGGACCTCGGCGATCGAAATAATGCCTGAATATTGGCCCTCACACAGGGGAATCGTGGTACAATGACTGGTCACAGCCCGACGGCGGAGTAGTCCAAGGTCAAAGGGGACTTTTCGATTAACTGCTACTGTAGGGCGAATGATGAATCTGTTTAAAACTCGATTGGATCGCTCGGGGTTGCGCAGCGGTTTGGCAGCGGTGTGCGGACTAATAGCGTTGACGTCGGCGCCCACTGCGATGGGGCAGTGCAGCCCGCAGGAGTTGACCAAGCTGATCGCCTCCGACGCAGCGGCGAATGACGGATTCGGTTCGTCGGTCGCTGCCTCGGGAGACACAGCGGTGGTCGGAGCGCCCTCCGACTCCCACGCGGGCGGCGAATACGCCGGTTCGGCCTACGTCTTCGTCCGCACCGGCGGCGTCTGGACCCAGCAGGACAAATTCATCGCCTCCGACGCAGCGGCGAGTGACGGGTTCGGCTGGTCGGTCGCGGTCTCGGCTGACACGGCGCTGGTCGGGGCGATCGGCGACGACGATTCAGGGAACTACTCCGGCTCGGCTTACGTCTTCGTCCGCTCCGGCGGCGTATGGACTGAGCAGGCCAAGCTTACCGCCTCCGACTCGGCGGCGTTTGACGAGTTCGGCCACTCGGTTGCGGTGTCGGGCGACACTGCAGTAGTCGGGGCGCTCTACGACACTCACACGGGCGGGACTGAAGCCGGCTCAGTATATGTCTTCATCCGATCCGGCGGAGTGTGGACCCAGCAGGCCAAACTGACCGCATCGGATGCGGCAGCGACTGAAAACTTTGGCATCTCAGTCGCGGTCTCGGGCGATATGGCGCTCGTAGGGGCGCGCGGCGCCTTTAACGCGGGCACGGTCATCGGCTCGGTGTACGCCTTTGTCCGCTCCGGCGGCGTGTGGACCCAGCAGCCCAAGTTGACCGCCTCCGATGCGGCGCCTAATGACTACTTCGGCTACTCAGTCGCGATCTCGGGAGACATGGCGCTGGTCGGGGCGTACGGCAAAAACACTGGCGGGACCGCCGCCGGATCGGCCTACGTCTTTGTTCGTTCCGGCGGCGTGTTGACCGAACAGGCCAAGCTGACCGCGTCCGACGCGGCGGCGTATGACTTCTTCGGCTACTCAGTCGCGATCTCTGGCGAAACGGCGCTTGTCGGGGCGTACCATGATAATCACGCGGGTGGAACCAGCGCTGGCTCGGCGTACGCCTTCGTCAAGCCCAGCGGTGGCTGGACCAACATGCCGGAAACTGTCAAATTAACCGCCTCCGACGCCGCATCGGTTGACGAGTTCGGCTACTCCGTCGCGATCTCGGGAGACACGGCGCTGATCGGGGCGCGCGGGGACGACCACGCGGCCGGACCTGAGGCTGGTTCGGCCTATGTCGTCAACTTGGGTTGCGACAGCGATGCCGACGGCATCCTCAACGGGACGGACAACTGCCCGAACGTAGCGAACGTCGATCAAGCCAACGCGGACAGCGACGGCTTGGGCGATGCTTGTGATAACTGCCCGACCGTCGCCAATGCCGACCAGGCTGATACGGACGCCGACGGCGTGGGCGATGCCTGTGACAACTGCCCGAACACGTCCAACTCCGGCCAAGAAGATGCGGATGGGGACAGTTTGGGAGACACATGCGACACCTGCCCTAACAACACGCCTGGCCTGCCCGTTTGTACCAATGGAAGACCGTTGAGGGACTGCAACAACGACTGCCTCATGGATGGGCTAGACATCCAATGCATCGTGGATGAGATTTTAAACCAGTAACGAGGCGGCCACGGACAGGACTTTCTCCCGCAGAGAAAATGATCTGATATCGCTCGCGCGAGCCCGCGCATGAGCCGACGCAAGGTGAACGTAAAACTCTTGTCCGTCTGCCCAATTCTCTGACACTTCAGGGCGAAGAGAACAGAATCCGCGTCATACGCGCTGCGCGACCGCTTCGCCGTACGGCGGACGGGTGGTCAGGCGCGGGTCATCCACCGCTCCGCCCATCGTGAAGTGATACATACTCTGAAACTCCCGGCCCGACAGGCCGAAGACCTCGTGGACGGGATCGTCGAAGTACGCGCCGATGCCGGTCGCCCGCATCGTGTTGCCCAGGCGCATTGCCGCGGCCTCGGCCTCGAGGTACAGCGTTTGCCCGATCATGCCCGCCTCCCAGAACAGCCGCCGGTAGAACCACGGCCCGTAGCGCCGCAGCGACGGCTCGAACTCCGCGACCATCCCGAACGAAAAGGCACCGTCCCCGGCGATCGCCTGTCCCAGGCTGAGCTGCGCCGCCCCCCGGCGGCAATCAGCCACCCTGAGCGGGTAGAGCGGCAGACCCGGCGCCGCGTCGCTCGCCAGTGTCCACGCGAAATCGGGATTCGTTGCGGCGCGAAGCGAGTCCACCTTCGCCGGATCGCGGACTAGGGCGTAGAGGCCCGGCGACAAACCTTCGACGAGATGCACAAACATCAGCAGGTGAATCGCGGGCGGCCACGAGATCGCGTCGAACGGCGCCGCGTCCGTCGGCATTACGCGCGCGAGCATGGAGTAGAAGACGTCGCGGGGAATCGACGTTTGACCGTCAAAATCCGTGGCGCTGCGGCGTTTGAGGATGACCTCGCGCGCGAGGGGTACCGTCCCCGCGCTCTGAGCGGCTGCCGGGAGGCGGCCCGGATGAATGACCTCTCCGTTGATGGGCGTGCGCGGTTTTCTTGTCGCGTCGGTCACCATATCAATGATTTCCCACGGGACGTGATCGGAGCTGAGGCGATTGGCCCGGCCTTCCCACGGACCCGCGGCAACCCGTGCGATAATGTCGGGATCGAGCGTAAGAACGCCGCGAGGATTTGCGTCCGGCTTGGCCGACACGAGGGCGAAAAGCTCCGGTTCCTCCCGCTCCGCGCCGGAAAAGTCCCCCACGCGATCAAGCCCCAGCAAACGGGCAACCTCGTCGTCTCCGAGGTCTTCAAGCAATGTCATCCGCCAACCGAGCATCGCCGCCGCGAATCGCAAACAAGCCAGTGCATGACCGGTATCCTGCTGGCAATACCGGAAGGCCCGCTCGCCGTATTTCCACGCCTCCCGCCAGAGGATGGAGCTGAGCCCCACAAAAAAGACTTCGCTGCCCAGTGCGGCCACGAGATCGGCCCACGCCGCCGCGTCGATGACATGCCGCCGTTCCAGCGCGTGCTCCTTCGCCGCATAGTGGTAAGCCGCCGGCTGCTCGCCGATACCCTCTACGCCGCCACAAAGCAGATAACCCTCCGTCGGATGCAGATTGCCACTGGAGGGATTGCAGCGCAGCGCCCACGTCGATTCGCCGTACGCCTTCCACGCTGACAACGCCAGCGAGCACTCGAAGAACGCCGACAGCGTCCGCCGCGTGACCGGCTGAGGGGCGATGCCGTCGGTCGTAAACAGCGAGTCATACGCCGGTTCCTGATGGCGCGGACCGATGAGCAGCGGCGTCAGCGGCGCACCGTCATATCGTCGAAAGGGGTTCGGCTGCGTCGCCCAATCCAGATAGCCCAAGCTCCGCGCGTAACGCTGCGGATGATGCTTCGTGGCCTCGTGGTAGATGACGACGCGTTCAAGCTCGGTGGTCGCTGCGATAATGGCACCTTAAATAGCCGTAGTTTCGTTGGGATTATACCGGACTGGTTCCCAGGGGCCGATCAGTTGTAAACTGCGCGGATCAGGAAAGAGAGGTAGCCATGAATACCGACGCTGATCGTTCTGCAATTGAATCGCTCGCTCCGCAGTCCGTCTGGCGATTTTTTGCCGGAATCGCGGCGGTGCCCCGACCGTCCAAGCGCGAGCAGAAAATCCGGGCTCACGTGAAACAACTTGCCGAGTCGCACAGATTCAAGGTTCGCGAGGATTCCATCGGCAATCTTGTCATCGAAGTCCCTGCCACGAAGGGCTGTGAAAGCGCCCCCGCCATTGTGCTGCAGGGCCATCTCGATATGGTCTGCGAAAAGGACTCGGGCACGACCCACAATTTCGACTCCGATCCCATCCGTCTGCTGTTGGACAAGAGCGCCGACGGCAAGCAGATTATCCGCGCCGACGGGACCACCCTGGGCGCCGACAACGGCATTGGCGTCTCCCTCGCTTTGGCTGCGGCGACCGAGCCTGCTGCCGTCCACGGACCGCTCGAAATCCTCTGCACCATTGACGAAGAAGACGGCATGTCCGGCGCGAAGGCCATCGCCCCCGACTTCTTCAAGGGCCGCCGCATGCTCAATCTCGACTCCGAGGAGGATGACGCGATTTACATCGGCTGCGCCGGAGGGACCGACACGACGCTCATCTGGTCCCTTCCGATGGCCGCGCCTCCGCCTGGCGCCGAGTCATGCCAACTTGTCATCACCGGCTTGACCGGCGGACACTCGGGCTGCGACATTCACCTTAATCGCGTCAGCGCCATCGCGGTCCTCTGGCAAACGCTGCAGGCGATCGACGAACCGCAAATCCAACTCGCCACGATTTCCGGCGGCAGCAAGCGCAACGCGATCCCCCGCGAAGCCGCGGCGACCGTCACAGGCCCACGCGGATTGTCCGAAAAATTGACCAATTCCGCCAAGTCGATGCAGGCCCACGCCGTGGCCCTGGGCGAAGCCGGTTGCAAGATCACCGTCCAGTCAGTGGCGGCCCCTGCCGTCGCATCCGTCGACGACACGCGGCGCGTCCTGACGGCGCTCGCGGCCTTGCCGCACGGCGTCCTCGCCGTCGTTCCCGAAATCCCCGGCCTGGTTCAGACTTCCAACGGCACGACGACGATCAAGAGCACCTCCGCCGAAGGAACTCTCCGCGTCGAAGTTGGCTGCCTGACGCGCAGTTCCAGCAACACGGATATGTGCACGGTCCTCTCGAAGATCGCCGCCATCGCGCGCCTCGCCGGCGCGCAGGCCGAGCGGGCCAACGAGTATCCCGGCTGGGCCCCCAATCTCCAGTCGCCCACGCTCGCCGTTTGCCGCGCCGCTTACGAGCGCGTGTTCCAGAAAGCGCCGCGCATCGCCTCCATCCACGCCGGTCTCGAATGCGGCATCATCGGCGAGCGCGTCGGCAGCATGGACATGGTCTCCTTCGGTCCCAACATCCAGGGGGCGCACAGCCCCGGGGAACGGGTTGAAGTCGCCAGCGTCGAGCGGATGTACCGCTATCTCCTCGCGGTACTGGCCGACCTGGCCAAGCGTGGCCCCGGCGAATAGACGATGCGAAACCAACAAAGGCTCGGCGCTTATTTCCGGTCCGCCGCCTCCAACGTCGCGGTCTTTCCGTCACACTCCGCGATCTCCGCCGCCAATTCGTCAAGCACCTTCGCATCCGCCGCCGCCAGCCTGCCGCGCTCGCTTAGCTGTCTGAATACGGCTTCACACGCCTCCAGTTGTTTCCGCGCTTCGCGCCAACTCGCGAGCCGATCGGCGGACGTGGCTTCCGCTCTCTTGCCTTCGGCGGTGTGCCATTCCGCCAGCTTGTAATGCGATACTGCCAAATCGCGCTCTGCCGCGGCGCTGTTGCCAGTCATCGCCACCAGTTTTTTAGCCGCCTCGTAATAATGATCGAAGCTTCGCCGCGCCGCCGGGTGATCGCCGGCGGCCAGTTCAATCTCCCCAATCCGACAATGCGCCGCGGCCACGTTGGCCAGCGCCTTGTGATCGGCCACATCGGTCTCGCCGAGGCGCCGACTGATCTCCAGTGATCTCTTCAAGTGTTCCAGCGCGGCGGGTGCGTGCCCCCGTTGTTGCTCGATGAGTCCCATCCGATCGTATGCCACCGCCAAATCCCGCTGATACGGCGCCGCGTTGGGGGCCAGCGCGACGGCCCGCTCCAACAAATCCGCGCACCGCCGATGCTCCTCAAAGGCCTCGCCCAGCTTCCCCTGTTCGCTCAGGATGCGCCCGATCTGGTCCCGAGTCGCCGACACCCCGTGCAACTCCGGCGGATCCGTCGCATCCTGCTCCAACAGGGCGAGGACCCTCCGGTAAATCTCCAGGGCCTCGGCCAGCCGCCCCGCGACCCGATGTTGATACGCTATCTGTTGAACGTTGAATGTCAGATCGCGCTGAAGATCGACATCGTCCGGGCGGGTCGCAATCAGTCGTTCGAGTACCGCCTGCGCCCGATCGTAATGCTCCCGCGCTTCTCCTTCGCGGCCCATGGCGCTCAGCAGCCGCCCGATCCGGTTGTACGCCGTCGCCAGCGCCCGGTGCCGCGCGGCATCGTTCGGCAATCCCCGCGCCGCGGCCTCCACATGCGCCAACCCGCGTCGATAGCTCTCCAACGCGCCTTCCGGATCGCCGAGGTTGGGGACGTCGGGATCGCCCTGCACATCTCCCAACTTGAAAAACGCCGTCCCCATTTCCGCCCGCGTTTGCCAATCGTCCTCCGCCGTCGTCGACGCCAGGCGGTTCAGATACTCCAGACCTGTCTTGACGAGCAACTCTCGCGCCGGCGTCGATCCCGACAGGTAACGCACGCGATCGTCCAACTCTGTGATGACGGTGCCGGCCAGGCCGCGCAGGTCCTCAAAGCGCTGGCGGGCCCGGTGCTCGGCGTCCTCGGCCAGCCCCTTCTGTTGTTGCACTTGCGCCAGCAGGCCCGATTGACGGCCGTACAGGATCGCCAGGCTGATCGTCGCCGAAATGACGAGCAGGGCGAATGCCACGCTGACCGCGACCGCCGCGCGATGTCGCCGCAATGACTTCTTCAGGACGTACCAATGGCTGTCCCGCTTGGCCTCGATCGGTTCGCCCGCCAGGTAATGTCGAAGATCACGCGCCAGGTCCCCCGCGCTCTGATAGCGACGTTCGCGCTCCTTGGAGAGCGCCTTGAGCAGTATCGTCCCGACCTCGTCGTCGATGTGGCCGATCGAAATCGAATCGCCCCGGTCGCTGATCGTGCTCGGCGGCGAAGGCGGCGTCTCCGCGATGGTGCGGAGCGCCGTCGGAACATCCCCCTCGACTCGATACGGCAACCGCCCCGTGATCAACTCGTACAACACCACGCCCAGCGCATACACGTCGCTGCGAATATCCACCTCGTCGACGCGCCCCCGCGCCTGCTCCGGCGATAGATAGGGCAGTGTCCCCGCGACCATCTGCGTCTCCGTCACCAGTTTGTCATCGATTGTGCCGGTCTGCTTGGCCAGGCCGAAATCCAGTACTTTCGGCTCTCCGCCCACTTCGACGAGGATGTTCGACGGCTTCAAATCGCGATGGATCACCCCGCGCTGATGGGCAAAATTCACCGCATCGCAGACGGTGGCAAACAACCGGAACACATCGTCCAATGCCAATCCGCCCTCCCGCACATACCGGTCCAGCCGCGCGCCACGCACATAGTCCATCACGCAGTAATGCCGGCCGTCCGCTGTCACGCCCGAGTCGAAGACCGCCACGATGTTGGGGTGCCGCAATCCCGCGACCAGCTCCACCTCCCGCTCAAACCGCCTCCGCGCCTCCCGCGATGCGAACGGACCCTCGCGCAAGACCTTCAACGCGACCTCGCGCTTGGTGGACTTCTGAATCGCGCGATAGACAATCCCCTGTCCCCCGCGGCTGATCTCTTCGACGATCTCGTATCCCGAGATCGCCCCCGGTGCGATCGCCCGCGGAATCGTCCCCTCCGCGGTCCTTCGAAGCGGCGGACCAGCTTCCCGAAGCTGTTGCAGCCAGCTTTCGTGCCGACGCACCATCGCCGCGTCGCGCTCCGCGCACGCCGCGCACGACGAGAGATGCTCCTCTATTCGGACCCGCTCGGCCTTCTCCAGCTGCTGCGCGTGAAAGTGCAGCAGGTCCGTCTCGTTCAGACAGCCCGCCATTGACTCACCCGTCGTCGCCCACCAACTCGGCCATCATTTCCGCGACTTTCTGCGTCAGTCGCCACTTGATCGTGTACACGTTGTTCGCCGACAGGCCCGATGCCGCGCTGACCTCCTCGACCGGCCGCTGTTCCAGCACAAAAAGCCGAAAGGCGGTGAAGGTCGTCGCGTCCACTTGCGCCTCGATCCGTCGCAGGCAATGCCACAGGTGCTCCTGCTTCCACAGCTTTTCGAATACTTCCTCCGCCGACGCTTCCGGCGAAGCCAAGTCCCGAAACGGGCCGCTGTCGCCCGCCACTTCCCTCCGGTCGCGCACGAAGTTGCGCACCTTGTTGTTCACCATCGTCCGCAACCAGGACTTGAAGCGGCCCTTCGCGGGGTCGTATTCAAACGATCGAATGTGATCCGCGAGCGCCGCCATGCACTGCTGGACGACATCCTCGGCATCCGCAGGGGCGAGCCCGCGGACCAGCGCGAACCGCTCCATCATCGGCCGGTAGATGTCGTCGAACACCTGCCACGCCGCCGCGTCCCGATGATCTTTCAAACGCAGCAACAGACTGGGATGGGTCGTGTCCACGCGCGCGCCGTCCTCCCGCGACGTCCATCTTACCAATCTGTGCCGGTCTGTTCATTTTTGACCCATCGGGCGTGCCGGGGCTCATTTCCTCCTCGGATACCCATCCGAAGGCGCGTTCTCACACCATGCGGGCCGATCCTCGCGCCGACCGCTCCAAATCCGTTGAATCGGTGTCATTTTCAGTGTGAGAACCCACCTGTCCAGGGGTACACCCCATCGAAGTCCGCGCAGCGCGCGGTCGCGGACCTTTGGGAGAATTGCCATGCGATATCGAGCTTCCTTCCGACCAACCAAAATCACATTCCCCCTAGTGGCCGTTCTCAGCGCCGTCGCGACCGCGCGGTCCTTCGCGGCGACTTTCGACGTGACCCGGACCGACGACCCCGTGCCAGGGACGTGCGACATGGGCGATTGTTCCCTCCGCGAGGCGATCCTCGCTGCCAACGCCGCCGCCGGGGCGGACATCATTACCCTTCCATCCGGCGCCTACGCGCTGACCATCGCCTCCGGCACGAGCGATACTGACGCGACGATCGGAGACTTGGATATCGCCACCGGCGGACTCACCATCAACGGCGCGGGCGCTTCCACCACGACGATCTCCGCCGCGGGTCTGGGTCACCGCGTGTTTCACATGCCCGTCGATATTCTCATTCCCGACGCCACCGTAACGATCAACAACGTCACGATCACGGGCGGAAACACCTCTACTTTTGGCGCGTCGAATCGCGGTGGCGGCATCGAAGCCAGTTCGCGCTTTCTCACCCTCAACTTGAATAACGTCGTCCTCTCCGGAAGTACGTCCGGTTCCGGCGCGGGCCTCTATAGCCAGTGCACCCTTAACATCACCAACTCCACTATCTCCGGCAACACCGGCAGCGGCATCACTCACGGGGCCGACGGAACGAACTATCGCACGGCCACAATCACCGGCAGCGCCGTCAGCGGACACACCGGTACCGGAGTCGATGTCAACGCCGGCACGTGCAACATCACGAACAGCACCCTCAGCGGTAACGGCACGGGAGGCGGCTTCACCGGCGGCATCGACTATGGCGGCGGTGCGACGGGCGGCACCCTGACCAACGTCACCATCGCCTCCAATCGCTATGGCTACATCGGACAGAACGACTTCATCGGCGATCCCATCGTCACCGTCCGCAACACCATCATCGCCAACAGCACGGTCCGAAACATCTTCAACAATCCCCTGGACGCCGACTTCGCCCGCCCGCCGACTTCCGGCGGCTTCAATCTCATCAGCGACACGTCGGGAACCACCTTCACCCAACCGACCGACAAGAACAACGTCAACCCTCTTCTCGGGCCGCTGATGGTCAACGCCCCCGGGACGACCGCGACGCATGCCCTGGGCGCGACCAGCCCCGCGTTGGAGTCGGCCAGCGCATCGTTTGCCCCCGCGACCGACCAGCGCGGCGTCGCCCGCCCGCAGGGCCCCGTCGACGACATGGGCGCCTACGAACTTGCCCCGCCCGACGACGATATGGACGGCATATCGCCGCCTGCGGACTGCAATGACAATGACCCGAATATCTACCCCGGCGCGACGGAAATTGTGGGCGACGGAATCGACCAGGACTGCAGCGGCGGCGACCGGTGCTACAACGACGGCGACGGCGACGGCTTCGGCACGACATCGACCGTCAATTCCGCCGACCTCGACTGCGCGGATGCCAGCGAGTCCTCCGTGAACACCGATTGCAACGATGCCGCCGCCGCGGTCTACCCCGGCGCAACGGAAGTCGTCGGCGACGGGATCGACCAGGATTGCAACGGCGCCGAACAGTGTTTCAACGACACCGACGGCGACGGATTTGGCACGACATCAACCGTCAATTCCGGCGACCTCGATTGCGCGGATGCCGACGAGTCCTCCGTGAACACCGATTGCAACGACGCAGACATTGCGATCCACCCCGGTGCAACGGAAATCATCGACGACGGGATCGACCAGGACTGCAGCGGCGGTGATCGGTGCTACCACGATGCCGACGGCGACGGCTTCGGCACGACCTCGACCGTCAATTCCGCCGATCTCGACTGCGCGGATGCCGGCGAGTCCTCCGTGGACACCGACTGCAACGATGCCGCCGCTTCGGTCTATCCCGGGGCCATGGAGATCGTCGGCAATGACGTCGACGATGATTGCTCCGGCGCCGAAATATGTTATGTGGACGGCGACGGCGACGGCTTCGGCACTCCGACGACGGCCGCCTCGGCGGACGATGATTGCGCGGATGTCGGTGAGTCCTCCACCAGCGACGATTGCAACGACGGCGACGACACGATTCACCCCGGCGCGACGGAGATTGTCGGCGACGGAATCGATCAGGACTGCAACGGCGTGGACACGCAGTCCTGCTTCATGGATGGGGACGGCGATACGTTCGGTTCGACAACGACCATCGTATCGGCGGATGGTGACTGCACCGACGCGGGCGAGTCGGACAATGATGACGATTGCAATGACGCCAACCCCAATATTTACCCCGGTGCGGCCGAAACCTGCAACGAGATCGACGACGATTGCGACACCCAGATCGATGACGGAGTGACGACGGCCTTTTATCCCGACATCGACGGGGACACCTTCGGCGATGCAGCCGCCTCGGCGGTGAACGCCTGCGCGGCCCCTGCCAACCATGTAGCGAACAACGCGGACTGCAACGACGCCGAGCCCACAATCCACCCCGGCGCTGTGGAGACAGTGGGTGACGGCGTCGACCAGGACTGCAGTGGCGGCGAGACGTGCTTTGGTGACAGCGATACGGACGGATTCGGTAGTGTGACGACCGTGGCCTCGGTAGACAACGATTGCACTGACACGGGCGAGTCGGCCAATGACGACGATTGCGACGATGGCGACGACACCATCCACCCCGGCGCGACGGAGATCGTCGGCGACGGGATCGATCAGGACTGCAACGGCTCCGATTCGATCTCGTGCTTCGTGGACGGCGACGGCGATACGTTTGGCTCGGCCGGGACGGTCGTGTCGGCGGACGACGATTGCCTGGATGCCGGCGAGTCGGCCAACGACGATGACTGCGACGACTCCGCGGCGAGCGTACATCCCGGCGCGGCGGAGATCGCCGGAGACGAGATTGACCAGGATTGCAGCGGCGGCGAAACATGTTTCAATGATGGGGACGATGATGGCTTCGGCGCGACCACGACGGTGAATTCCGGCGACCTCGACTGTACGGACGTCGGGGAGGCCTCTGTCAATACCGATTGCGACGATTCCAACCCGGCCATTCATCCCGGCGTCGCGGAAGTTTGTGACGGCCTGGACAACAACTGCGCCGGCGGCGCGGACGAAGGCTTCCCTGATCTCGATAACGACGACACGGCCGATTGCGTCGACGCCGATCGAGACGGCGACGGGACGCCCAACAGCTCCGACGGTTGCCCGGACGACCCTAACAAGACCGCTCCCGGCACGGCGGGCTGTGGCTCACCCGAGCCGCCGACGACCGATCAGGACGGCGTTAGTGAGGAGATGGAAAACGGCGCGCCCAACAACGGTGATGGGAACAACGACGGCGTGCCCGACAGTCAACAGGAAAATGTCACGTCCCTTCCCAATGCGGACGGCAATTACGTCACCATCGTCGCCCCCGCCGGGTCGCAATTGGCCTCCGTCTCCGCGGGGTCAAACCCCTCGCCCGACGACACCCCCGCCGGCGTCGAGTTCCCCGCCGGTTTCCTAAGCTATGTGATTAACGGATTCTCCGCCGGTGCCGCCGCGCAGGTGCAGGTCATCGTCGACCTCCCACCCGAGGCACAAATTAACACATACTGGAAGTTCGGCCCCGAGCCCGGTCAGCCCGCGCCTCACTGGTACGAGTTCCTCTTCGACGGCACCACCGGCGCGGAGATCAACGGCCATACGATCACCCTGCACTTCGTCGACGGTCAGCGCGGCGATGCTGATCTGACGGCCAATGGTTCAATCCAGGACCCTGGCGCTCCGGCCCTTGGCCCCGCCGGCGGAACGCAGCCCTCTGATCTCTGTTCCGTCCCTATTCTGTCGTTTTTCCTGTCGTCCCTCTGCGGCCTCGGCTGCCCGATGGCCATCCTCGGCGCCTTTTGCGGGTTGGTCGCCATGAGATACTTCCGCCGCCGATGATAAAAACTCAGCCTTTCGGTGTGTTGACGAGTTTCACGATGTAACCTCCCCGCGTCTGGTACGATCTAAGGCGTTGTCAGGCACACGCTGCGTGAAGCCGCCCGACGCCCGGGGGGAACCCCGGGTTTTCGGCGGCCCCGGACTTGGCTATGATCGCTCATGGCTTCCGGCGAGCAGTGCCTTATTCCAGGAGCCCATGCCATGAGAATCCGCGCCGCCGGGAGTTCTGCCGCGCTCGTATTAACAATTTGTGGCCTCATCGTCGGCTGCGATCCCGCGTCGGTCGATGCGGACAGTACTCCGTCTGCGGGCAAACAATCAGGGGAGATGAGAACATCCATGAACGCGAAAACCTCCGCCTCCGGTTACGACGTCACGCCGCTGCCGCGCGACAAAGTCGCCGCACTCGCCAAGAAGCTTGACCCCGAGGCCTTCCGCATTACCCAATCCGCCGACACGGAGCGACCCTTCTGCGGGACGCTGCTCGACAACAAAGAGGACGGCATGTACGTCTGCGTCGTCTGCGGACTTCCGCTCTTCGCCAGCGACCACAAGTTCAAATCCGGCACGGGCTGGCCCAGTTTCTATAAGGAGTTCGACAAGGATCATGTCGCCCGCAAGACCGATCGCAGCCACGGCATGAGCCGCACCGAGATCAACTGCGCCCGCTGCACCGCGCACCTCGGGCACGTTTTCGAGGATGGTCCGCCGCCGACGGGGGAGCGTCATTGCCTCAACTCCGCCTCGCTCAAGTTCTACAAGAAGGGCGCGGAGCTGCCGCCCGAGAGCAGGCCGGCTCAGCGCACCTCATCCACGGGAGATAAAATGACCGCGAAGACCGAGACCGCCTACTTCGCCGGCGGCTGCTTCTGGGGGCTCGAACACTACTTCCAGAAAGGCCCCGGCGTCCTCGACGCCGCCAGCGGCTACATGCAGGGCCGCGTAGACAACCCGGACTACAAGCAGGTCTGCACCGACACGACCGGTCACGCCGAGACTGTCAAGGTTGTGTACGATCCGTCACGCATCACGTTCCGCCGCCTGCTGGAGGCCTTCTTCAAGATGCACGACCCGACGCAAATGAATCGGCAGGGCCCGGACTACGGCGCGCAATACCGATCCGGTATCTGGTACGTCAACGACGAGCAGCGCCGCGAGGCCGAGGCGTTCATCAAGGAGTTGCAGGAATCCGACCGGTTCAAAGGCCGCAAGATCGTCACCCAGCTCGAACCGGCCAAGACCTTTTACGCCGCCGAGGACTACCACCAGGACTATGTCGAAAAGACTGGCCGCGCCTGCCACGTGACCAATCCGTGGTAGGAATGACGAATGGCGAATAGCGAATAGCGAAATAGGGGCTGCGTTGCCCTTAATTTCGCTATTCGCTATTCTGAATTCGCTATTTGCCTTCTTGCCTCCTCATCCCCCGGCCGTATCCGCAGCACTGCCTCAAATTCGCGCCGCGCTGCCGCCAGATCTCCCCGCGCTTTCAGCGCCAGACCCATGTTGAAATGCGCATCTGCATTCTCCGGCTGCGCCCGGATTGCTTCGTGGAAACACGATATTGCTGAATCCAGCCGGCCTTTGCTTGCGAAAATCGTCCCCAGATCGAGCATTGCATTGGGATACACTTCCGCGTTGGTCGCCGCGATGGACAAATGCTCGATCGCCTCATCGCCCCGCCCCAACAGCATGAGCACATGCCCCAAATTGTATCGCGCCTCATACATCGTCGGTGCCGCCGCCACCGCCCGACGATAATGCCTTTCCGCCTCTTCCAATTTCCCGTCATCCAAATAGGCCGCGCCGAGATTATTGAGCGCTCGCGCCGATTGCGGATAACGCGCCACTATCCCCGCCCACATTCGCCCAGCGCTCGCATAATCCCGGTTGCGCAAGTGCGTCCGAACACCCAACGCCAGCGCGACCACGATGACGATCGCCGCACCAATTTGCCGCGATCGCGCCGCATCGCCGACTATCCTGCGCACGAGCCACCCGCCACCCAGCACCGCCACGGCCGCCACCGAGGCCAGCGACAAGTACATCCGATGCTCGAAGATCACATCCTTGATCGGCACGAAACTCGACGTCGGCAATAACACGCCGAAGAAAAGCACCCCCACGAACCCATCCGCCGGTCGCCGAATACAGGCAATGACGGTCAACACCACCAGCGCCATTACAAACATCGACGCCCCGGCGACTTCCGCGAACGTTTGCGCTACCGGCCACTGATGATCGAGACAAAGCCCGCTGGGCCACATCGCCAATCGCAGGTAGTGACGGATCACCTCGAACTGCGTGAACAGGTACTGCAGCGGCGTCGCCGTCGCCACGCCGAACCCCACCTCTCCACCATTCGTGCTCGCCAAACCGCGCACGACTCCTGTCAGGACGAGTACCATCCACGTCGCCGCAAGTCCCACGTGGAGCCGCCATCGCCGGCGAAAAACCTGTCTCCACGACTCCGCCCAAAATGCCCGGTCGTAGAGAACCGCCATGACCGGTGCCGTTACCATGACCGGCTTGGATAGCATTCCCATCGCGCACGCCACGACCGCCGCGATCGACCATGCGTGCGCCGCCTGTCCTCCCGCGGCTCGCGCAACGCCATACAGGGTGAGCAAATAAAAAAGCCCCATCATCGATTCAGCCCGCTGGCTGATATACGTCACGCTTTGAGTTTGTAGCGGATGCATCGCCCACAGTACAGCGATCGCAAACGCGATGGCTGTTTGCTGGTGCGAGAATCCTCTCTCGCACCCACCCTCCGCGGGAATCCCTTCGCCCGAAACCTCCGGCGCGACCAAACTCCGCCGCACGACCCCAAACAACGCCAGCGTCGCCGCCAAATGCACGAGCAAATTGAATACGTGATACCCAAACGGCTCCAACCCACCGATGGCCTTATTGATCGCAAACGAGAGATCAACCAGCGGCCGCGAGGATCGCCGAATCTCCGTCCACAATCCCGGCTCCCCCAACGCCGGCGTCTTTTCGATATATCGATCGTCCAGCAGCATGACGCCGTCGAAGCTGTTTGCATACGCCGCCGCCACGGCCAGCACAAGCAGCAACGCCGCCCATCGCGACCCGCGCGCCTTGCATCGTTCGGCTTCTTGCGGGATTTGGCTAATCGTCTCACTCACGATCGCCCATCGTACCGGCCGATCAGAACCACGCACGCCAGTGCGTGCCAGTGGACCCTGCATTAGGATCAGCCGTTGTCTCGCTTAACAGCGCTCCCCGGCCCGGCCTCGCGGCCGGAGTTCTGATAGCAGCGTCCGCCCAACTGCGAGCATACGGCACAGCACCAGTATGGGCTTTTCTCAAAATGCCTTAATCTATGCTTCTTATGGACCTCCAATCCAGACTTGACGAACTTCTCGCTCTCGCCGAACAGATCGGCCTCGCCATCCGCCGCGAATCCCTCGGCGGCAATGGCGGGGGTCTCTGCGTCCTCAAGGGTCAGCGCGTCCTTTTTCTCGACACCTCCGCCGATCTCGAAACGCGATACGAGCGCACCCTTGCGGCCCTCGCTCCGCTGTCCGACCTCGATGCCCGGTATATCCGCCCCGATGTTCGCGAAGATCTCGACCGCCTCCGCCAATCACCCTCTCCCTCCTAGGGAGAGGGTCGGGGTGAGGGTCGGTACGCGCGCATCTTTCGCCCTTTGCTATTCGCCATTCGCCATTCATGCTATATACAATGATGGACGGGACTGAGAACCCACTATGACCCTTATGATGTCTGTCTCCGGCGTCCGCGGCATCGTCGGAGAGACGATGACCCCTGAACTGGCCGTCCAGCTCGGCGCCGCGTTCGGCTCGCACCTGGGCGGCGGTCACGTCATCCTCGGCCGCGATTCCCGGCCCAGCGGCGAGCTCCTCGAATCCGCGATCAAGAGCGGCCTTCTCGCCGTCGGCTGTAGCGTCACCGAACTCGGCATCGTCACCACCCCCGGCACCGCCCTGACCGTCCTGGAGCGGTCCGCCCGCGGCGGCATCATCGTCACCGCCAGCCACAACCCCATCCGCTGGAACGGCATCAAGTTCCTTACGGCCGAGGGCTTCGCGCCGCCGCCCGAAATTGCCGAGAAGATCTTCGAGCGCTACCGCGAGCGGCGATTTGACTACGTCGAGGTCCAGGACGTCGGTCGTTGCCAGCGCGATCTGTCCACCAACGATCGCCATGTCGCCCGCGTCGTGCGCAACCTCGACGTCGCCGCCATCCGTCGCCGGCAACTCAACGTCGTCCTCGACAGCGTCAACGGCGCCGGCGGCGCGTCCGGCAAGATGCTTCTCGAACGGCTCGGGTGCAAGGTGATCCACGTGAACGGCGAACCGACCGGCCGCTTCGCTCACACGCCCGAACCCACTGCCGAAAACCTCGCCGACCTTTGCGATACCGTTCTTCGCGCCGGCGCCGACATCGGCTTCGCCCAGGACCCCGACGCCGACCGCCTCGCCATCATCGACAACAAGGGCCGCTACATCGGCGAGGAATGCACGCTCGCCCTCTCCGCCAAATACGTTTTCAGCAAGACGCCCGGTCCCGCCGCCGCCAATCTTTCGACCTCGCGGATGATCGACGATCTCGCTGCCCGCGCCGGCGACAAATGTATCGTCTATCGCACCTCCGTTGGCGAGGCCAACGTCGCCCGCGCCGTCCTCGAAAATAATTGCGTCATCGGCGGCGAGGGCAATGGCGGCGTCATCGACCCTCGCGTCGTCCCCGTTCGCGACAGCCTCGGCGCCATGGGACTGGTCCTCAGCTTACTCGCTGAGGACTGGCGGCCGTTCAACAACATCGTCGACGAATTGCCCCGTTACGTGATGGTCAAGCAAAAGTTCGACATCGACCGCCCCCGGATGAACGAATGGCTGCAGCGCGTCCGACTCTCCGCCGAGGGCGGTCGCATCAACGACGCCGACGGTCTCCGCATCGACTGGCCCGAGGGCTGGGTCCATATCCGCCCTTCGAACACTGAACCCATCGCCCGCGTCATCGCCGAGGCCGCCGACGAAGCGACGGCCCAATCCCTCGCCCAACGAATCACAGAACTGAAGTAGATGTCCCGAAGCGAATCGCTCACCTGGGCGCGCAAAAAAAAGCCCCGGGAATTCCCCCGGGGCTACTTCTTGTTACTGAGTACTCGTTCCTAACCCGCGACCGCGAGCGCCGGCACGGGCTGCGAACTGGGTTCCGGCAATTGGGGAGGCGATGAGGCTCTTGAGACGCCGCGTGTCAGCCAGCCCGTATTCCGAAGCGTCAGCGCCGCGTACGGCATGACCCACGACAGGCACGCCACCCAGAAGAACTCGTACAGGAAGAGCCACACCCAATCCAGGTCGCGCTCGCTCTTGTAGTAAATAACCGACATGATCATGGCGTACGTCATGACCATTCCGAGTTGGTGCAGGGCATAACCCTCCGCTGTCGCCAACAGCACAATGCTGTTTCCGATCAGCAGCACGGGCATGAACAGCGTCAGGGCCGTCACGATCATGTTGAATCGGAATGTGTTCAAATACGCCCCGCGGAACCGCGTAAACATGAACCGGAACAGCACGATCGTCTCGCGGATGTTGCTCCGCGCCCAGCGCAGCAGCATCATGACCAAGCCCATGTACGTGTGCGGCATCTTACTCCACACGACCGCGTTGCCCTGGTAGGCGGTCAGCCACCCCTCGCGCAGGAACAGGTTCGTCATCGCCCGATCTTCGCCGGTCGTGCACCTCTGCCCCAGGAACTGCTGGCTTGCCCACTCGTCCGCGACCTTGCGCACGAAATCCGCCCGGTAGATCGACAGCGCCCCCGGCGTGCAGAACACACCGCGAAACTCGCTCTGATACGCCCGCACGAACTTGAACGACAGGCTGAAGGTACATTTCAGGAAGCGCGTGAAGATGCTCTGCCGGGGGTTCATCACCTCAACGCAGCCCGCCACGCATCCGATCCGCGGATCGCGCACCAGCGGCGTCACGCCGTTGCGCAGCGCGTCCGCGTGGATCATGCTGTCCGAGTCGATCGTCACGAAGACGTCGCCCCGCCCTTTGTCAAAACCGAGCACCAGCGCCTCGCGCTTGCCTTTATTGGTGGGCTGCCTCAGCGTATGGATCTTTACGCGCTTTTCTCCCTGCCGCGCCGCCGTCAGGATGTGCAGCCACGTGTCATCCGCGCTGCCGTCGTCGATCGCGATGATTTCTAGCCGGTCCGTCGGATAATTCGACGCCGCGACCGAGAGGATGGACTGCTTGACCAGGGCTCCTTCGTTGAACGCCGGGATAATGACGGACACAAACGGCAGTTGTTCGTCCGGCACGGCTTCCATCGGCCGATACCGCCGCCAGAGGATCACGCGCCACACCAATACGGCGTACATCAACCCACCGTACGCCAGCGACATGATCCAGAACGAGCTGCCCCATGCCGTCTGCCACAGGGAGAACCGCTCAAAGACCCGTCCACTGGCGAAAGCGACAGTCAGTCCGATGAGTCCTGCGACGATGACAAAATACTGGAATAGCTTCTCGGCCCGTCGCTGGGACGGCGTCCGGTCATCGATGGGCCCAAGCTGGATCGCGCTGAGCACATTCGCGTTCGACAGTGTTTCGTCCTCCGTGGTGACAAATCGTTCGTCAGACCGGACTCCCATCCGGTCCAAACACTCTGTGGCTGGCATAATGGTTATTCCGTGGAGCTTTATCCTGGAGGTTTGATCGAACCGCGCACTATACGCGTGGTCTCCCCGGCGCACAATCTCCCACCGGGACCATATCTCCCGCCGGTCGGCTTCAGGCATTGGGAAGCACGGCGATGGCAGGTTGCTCTGTTTAGACCCCTGATTCCCCCATTGGTTAGAAGCGTCCGGATAACCTCAAAGCCGGCTCGAACCGACCGTTCCGTACGCCGAATCCGCCACGTTGGGAGGCGAATCCAACTCCAGGGTGCATGCGGGGTTGCGTAGTATCTGCATGGCCTGGCAGCCCCCGTCTGACAGGGCCGGCCCGTGCCTTCTATCCCACCCACCACCTTTTACCCCCCGTTCCGGCCCGCGCTGCGGCATAACAGCTTCGTAAGCGATCCTCGACCGGGCCGCACTACCTACTTCGGGTATAACATGCGACCTGTGCAAGTGGCCTTCGGAAATCACCCTGCGGCGTCCATGCCCCTTAAGGACGCCCGATTACCGTCCGCACTGCCCGCCCTGGCTTTGGTCGGCGCGCTGCTTCTGTCCACCCTTGCATTTGGCGGAATCCTCCGCCCTGCCGGTGCAAATCTCGGACGGCCCAGCATTGACAGCATGGCGCTTAACATGGGGGTTGATCCGAATACCGCCCAGTGGTTTGAGTTGGCGCAACTCCCCGGTATTGGTGAATCGCTGGCCCGAAAAATTGTCGCCTATCGGGATTCGCAGCGCGCCGCCGACCCCAATTCCGAACGTCCCTTTTTTCAATCTGCCGGTAGCCTCTCACCCATACCGGGCATCGGCCCGCGAACGCTGGCCCGGCTCCGCCCTTTCCTCCGCTTCCCGACGCGTTCCGCCCAATTTGACACTGTCACTTCCAGCCGATAAGTTGGCCTCGATGTCTCTCAAAGACTGGTCCGACAACATCGTGCTGGCCGAGCTTCAGGACGACCCGCTGTTTTCCGACGACCTGAACGCGCTGCACGAAACCCTTGAGCGCCGCCACGGCGCCCACGCCGTTCTCGATTTCTCCTCCGTTAACTTCCTCAACTCCTCCAACATCGCCAAGCTCCTCAAGCTCAGGAAGCTGATGCACGCGACCGGTGGCGGAAAGCTCCGTCTCTGCGGTATCAGCACCAGCGCCTGGGGCGTCTTCCTCGTGACCGGTCTCGACAAGATCTTCGACTTCTGCGATGACGTGCCCAGCGGTCTGGCCAGCGTTCAACTTGGCGCGTAGGCCCTCTTTCAGGGGGAACCGGTTGCCATCATGACTCGCTATGGCGTTTTTTGGGCTACCCTCGTACACTGACCGACCTCGCCGGAGCGGGAACTCAGGCGGGCGCGCGGCAGCAGGTTGAATCCGCGTCAGTCATTAACAGCCAATAAAGGGAGATCAACATGATGCGTGCCAATTTGCGCGTTGCCTGCGCTGTGGCGTTGGCGGTATTCATCGTCGCGAACCGAGCGAACTCGCAAGAGACGACGGGAACAGTCGGTTCGCCCGGCGCGACGACCACCATCGATGGAAAACAACTCCCGCCACCTGATCCGAAGTTCGATGGAGTGATTAAGGATGATGCACTGCGCTCCAAGGCCTGGTGGGCGCCGCGCGTTGTGCCTCCCAAGGGAGCGCCCAACGTGCTGCTCATCATTACCGACGACTCGGGTTTCGGCGTCCCCAGCACGTTCGGCGGCGTTATCCCGACACCGACCATGGACCGCATCGCGAAGAACGGCCTGCGCTACAACAACATTCATTCCACCGCGCTCTGCTCGCCGACCCGCGCAGCGCTCATCACCGGGCGCAATCATCACTCGGCCGGCTTCGGCGTGATCTCCGAGCAATCCACCGGCTTCCCCGGCTACAACAGCATCATTGCGAAGGACAAGGCCACCATCGGTCGCATCCTCAAGGAGAACGGCTACGCCACCTCCTGGTTCGGCAAAGACCACAACGTCCCCGCCTTCGCGGCGAGCCAGGTCGGGCCTTTTGAGAATTGGCCCATCGGGCAGGGCTTCGACTACTTCTTCGGCTTCGTCGGCGGCGACGCCAATCAATGGCAGCCGAACCTTTTCCGCAACACAACGCAAATCTATCCCTTTGAGGGCAAGCCGGGCTGGAACCTGGTCACCGGAATGGCCGACGACGCTATTGATTACTTGAATCGCATCCATCAGATTGATCCGGGCAAGCCTTTCTTCGTCAAGTATGCCCCTGGCGCGACGCACGCGCCGCATCATCCGACCCGGGAGTGGGTGGAGAAGATCAGTGCCTTGCACTTGTTCGACGACGGTTGGAACAAGGTGCGCGAGCGAATCTTCGAGAACCAGAAGCGCCTCGGCGTGATCCCCAAGGACACCCAGCTTGAGCCCTGGCCCACGCAGGTCATCAAGAACTGGGACGACTGTACGCCCGAAGAGAAAAAGCTCTATATCAAGCAGGTGGAAATCTTCGCGGCCTATGAAGCGTACAACGACCACGAAATCGGCCGGGTCATCCAGGCCGTCGAGGACATGGGCAAGCTCGACAACACGCTCATCATCTACATCAACGGAGACAACGGCACCAGCGCCGAGGGCGGCCCGCTGGGCACGCCCAACGAAGTCGCGTTCTTCAACGGCATCAACCAGATGCCGGTCGAGGAACAAATGAAGTGGTACGACGTCTGGGGCACGGAAGAGACCTACAACCACATGTCGGCAGGCTGGTCGTGGGCCTTCGATACGCCTTTCACCTGGTTCAAACAGAACGCTTCCAGACTCGGCGGTATCCGTCAATGCATGGCCATTTCCTGGCCGGCGCGGATCAAGGATCAGGGCGGCCTGCGCGAACAGTTCTGCCACATCATTGACATCGTGCCCACCATTCTCGAGGCCTGCGGGATCACCGCTCCCGAATATGCGGACGGCATCCGACAGGCGCCGATCGAAGGCACGAGCCTGGTCTATACCTTCGACGAGAAGAATGCCAAAGAACCCTCACGACACAAAACCCAGTATTTCGAGATGTTCGGCCAGTGGGCCCTGTATCACGATGGCTGGCTCCTTGCCACCAAGGTCAACCGCGCGCCGTGGGAGGCCTTCGGCCCCGCCAATCCCGACCCGCTCAACAACCAGGTGCTCGAACTCTACGACCTGAGCAAGGACTTCAGCCAGTCCCGGAACCTCGCGGACCAGCATCCGGAAAAAGTGAAGCAACTGAAGGAGATGTTCATCGCGGAGGCGAAGAAATATCAGGTCTTCCCGATGGACGCCTCCGTGGCCGCCCGCATCGTGGCCCCGCGCCCGAACATCACCGCCGGTCGCACCGAGTTCGTCTATACGCGACCCATGACCGGCCTGCCGCAGGGCGACTCTCCCGCCATTCTCAACAGCTCCTATACGATCACCGCGGACATTGAAGTGCCGCAAGGTGGCGCGGAGGGCATGATCCTCACCTCCGGCGGTCGCTTCGCCGGCTATGGGTTTTACCTGCTCAAGGGCAGGCCGGTGTTCCTGTGGAACCTCATTGATCTGAAGCGCATCAAGTGGGAAGGACCGGAAGCGCTTTCGCCCGGCCGGCACATTGTCGAATTCGACTTCAAGTATGACGGTCTCGGCGTCGGGACGCTCGCCTTCAACAACATGAGCGGTCTTGGCCGCCCCGGCACCGGAACACTCAAAGTGGATGGAAAAACCGTGGCCACTGAATCCATGCCGCATACGCTGCCCATGATTCTGCAGTGGGACGAGGCCTTCGACGTCGGCTCCGACACGCTGACCGGCGTGAACGATGCGGACTACCGCCCTCCGTTCACCTTTACCGGGAAGCTCAACAAACTCACGATCAAGGTTGACCGACCGAAACTGAGCCCCGAGGAAATCAAAAAGCTCGAAGAGGGCATGAAGCAAGCCGCCGCCGGCCGCGAGTAAGGGTCGGCGCTCTACCGGTTGGGAGCCGCGCGGTGCCCGCGTCATCCGGCGTTGCCGCGCGACCACCAGATTCACGCAGGAATGTGAGGTCAAGATGAAAAAACTGATTACCGCTATAACCCTGAGCTTGGCCGCGGTGGCGCCGTCAATCGCCGCACCGAATCCGGAACGCGACGCCTATTTCGGCGAACAACACATCCACACCAGTTGGTCGGTAGACGCCTGGTTGTTCGGCAATCACCTCACGGGGCCGAACGAAGCCTACAAGTATGCGCAAGGCCAGACGCTCAAGCATCCGCAGGGCTATGACATCAGGATTGACACGCCGCTGGACTGGATGGGTGTGACCGACCACTCCGAGTACGTTGGGGTCACCAAGCAAGCCAATACCCCAGGCTCGGCTGTCAGCAAGATGCCGGAGGCCCAGGGACTGATCCTCAAGGATCCGGACAATCCCCAGGAAGTTCTCAAGGTATTCACTTATCTCGTCTCGCTCGTCAGCAAACCGCCCATCAAAGCGTTCATGAGTCCGGAGGTGGCCGGCACGATCTGGAAAGAGAACTGCAAACTCGCCGACGAGAATAACCATCCGGGCAAGTTCACTGCGTTCTGCTCCTACGAGTACACCTCGCAGTACAATAATCGCAATCTGCATCGCAACATTTACTTCCGCGATTCCGCCCATGTCTGCGACATGCCGTTCAGCATGCTGGACTCCTGGCATCCGGAGGACTTGTGGAGGTGGATGGACGCGCAGCGCAAGGCCGGCAACGAGCTGCTGGCCATCTCTCACAACGCCAATTTGAGCGACGGCTGGATGTATCCGACCGACGTTGACAGTCTTGGCCGGCCCATCGACGCCGCCTGGGCGGACGCACGCATGCGCAACGAGCGCTTGATCGAGATCAAGCAGATCAAAGGGCAATCCGAGACCCACCCCTTGCTTTCCCCGAACGATGAATTCGCCAATTACGAGATTACGAGTTTTCTGATCGGTCTTCCTGAAGAGTCCGGCCGGATCCCAAAGATTGTCGGCAGCTACGCGCGGCAGGCGTTGAAGGACGGCCTGGCGCTACAGGACGCGAACGGCTACAACCCTTACAAATTCGGCTTCGTATGCGGATCCGATTCGCACAATTCCGGAAGTCCATATCGCCAAAACAACTTCTATGGCGGCCATGGCATCAATGACGGCGCCATTGAAACCCGCATGGCCGGTCACATCTTCACCGGGTTGGACGTGCGCCTCGAAAGTCCCGCCGGCCTGTCCGGTGTGTGGGCCGAAGAAAACACCCGCGCTTCGATCTGGGACGCGATGTACCGCAAGGAGACTTTTGGCACGAGCGGCCCGCGCATCAAGATTCGCTTCTTCGGCGGTTGGGATTACGACGCGGCCATGTTGAAGCAGAACGATTGGGTCAAACCAGCCTATGCCGGTGGCGTACCCATGGGTGGCGACCTGCCGCCCCTCAAGGCGAAGGCCCCGACCTTCATCGTCTGGGGGGTGAAGGACCCGACCTCGGGCAACCTGGATCGCGTTCAAATCATCAAGGGCTGGACGAAGAGCGGCCAGAGTTTCGAGAACATCTACGACGTAGTCTGGGCCGGCGACCGCAAAATGGACCCCACGACGGATTCAGTGCCGCCAATTCAAAGCACGGTGGACATCAAGAATGCCACATACGAAAACACGGTTGGCGCAGTGCAACTCAATGCGGTGTGGACCGATCCAAACTTTGACCCAAGTCTGCACGCCTTCTACTACGCACGCGTTTTGGAGATTCCCACGCCGCGCTGGACAACCATCCAAGCGCGTGAAGTTGGAATCGCGCCGCCCGATGTCGTGCCGGCCACCGTTCAGGAACGCGCCTGGAGCTCACCCATCTGGTACACGCCCAGCGCCGAAGCGCGCAAGGAAGCCAAACCTGGCCTGACCGTTTCCGAACTTAAAGCCAAAAAAGCGACGGCGCTCGACGACGAGCAGTTGAAGGCCCTTCTCGTCGGCAAATCCATCTGGCTGCGCAACAACGTAACGGGCGAACCGTTCAAAGTTCGTTTCGATACCGAAGGGAACGCCCTCACGCTGCACATCGGCGGGCGTGCGACGTTGCCCAGCGGGACTGGAAATCTGCCAAGGGACGATTACCAGACCTTGCCCACGCCGTATTCAATTAATAACGGCAAGCTCGTGATCAATGTTGGCGGTACGCCATTCGCGCTGGCGGTGTACAAGCTCGCCGACCAGTATTTTGCGGCGCGCAACAACGAATTCGGCTATGCCAACTACGAGATCCTTGCCAAAGGTCCGTCCAACCTCGTGAAGCTAAACAAGGGCGAGTACGACAAGCGAAGTCAGGACGCCTTCCTGCACACCGATATTGACCCGCACCCCGGTACGCAGGAATAAGTCGAGCTAGGCCGTAGTAGCAACGAATGCAATGTTTGCGCGCTTAACAGACTCGAAAGCGCAGGCCCCGACGCAGTAGTCTCGGGTCGCGCTGCAAGTTATGCATCTCATGAAACGCCTGTTACATGAACCACTGTTGCACTTTACCCTGATCGGAGCGGCACTGTTTGCCGTGTTCCGCTATGTACAACCGGCGCGCGAACCGGCGCCGTCGTCCAAGGAGATTCGACTGTCCCTCGACGACCTCGGCCAGCTCGTGCTGGTCTTCCAGGCGCAATGGAAACGCCAGCCGACAGCCGAGGAATTCGCGCGTCTGGTTGAAAACAAGGTGCAGGAAGAAGTTCTGTATCGTGAAGGGCTGGAAATGGGCCTCGACAGAGAAGACACCATCGTAAAGCGACGCATGGCGCAAAAGATGCAATTCCTGGCCGAGGACACCGCCGCAGCGCGCGAGCCGACCAACGCCGAGCTCAGAACATGGTACGCGAAGTACTCCGACAAGTTTGCCATGCCCAGGCGCATCAGCTTTCGGCATCTCTACTTCTCCCCCGACCGTCGCGGGGAACGCGCTCGTGACGACGCGGCCAAGGCGATGGCGCAGCTCGGCGGCCAGTCGGAGGATGTGCAGCTCCCCGACTCATTCGCCGACTCGTTCATGTCCCAGGAGTATTACCGCGACCGCGCGCCGGATTATCTTGGCAAGGAATTCGGGCCGCAGTTCGCCCAGGCGGTTGCGAATCTCCCGATCGGTTCGTGGCAGGGGCCGATCGAGTCCGGCTTCGGTTGGCATTTGGTGTTCGTGGACACCGCGATTCCCGGTCGCGTGCCAGACTTCGAGGAAGTGGAGCCGGACGTGAAGACGGCATGGCTCGGTGAGCAGAAGGCGCTGGCCTGGCAGAAGGCGTATCAGGAGCTCCGGGCCAAATACACCGTGCTGGTGCCCGAGCCGCCGGAGAGCGCAAGTACGGCTGCGGCGCCGTCCGCGGACGCTACCGCTGCCGCCTCTGGCCCCTTGAGCGGGGGCGCACAATGATGCGTCAGCAACGCGCTCGGCAGACCATAACCGGCATTGTGCTGGCAGTGCTGTGCGCGTTCTCATCGGCTCAGGCGCACGAAACTCGTCCCGCATATCTCGAACTCAAGGAAACCGCGCCCAGCCGGTTCAGCGTGCTCTGGCGCACTCCGGTCTTGGCCGGCATGCGCCTGCCCGTCGTCTTGAAGCTACCCGACGACGTCCGGAGTCTGAGAGATCCCGTCGTGCAGGAGTTGACCGATTCGCGGCTCGAACGGCGCTGGATTGAGGCCGGACCGCGGGGCCTCGCCGGCAAGCGCATTGAGTTTCCGGGACTTCAACTGACGATCACCGACGTGCTGGTGCGCTTCGAGATGCTGGACGGCACCAAAGGGGCGGCCCTCGTGCGCCCCTCACAGCCGTGGATGGAGATGGCCGCGACGCCAACCCGATGGAGCGTGGCGGGAACCTATTTGTGGCTGGGAATCGAACACATCTGGGGCGGCATTGATCACCTGTTGTTCGTGCTGGCGTTGCTCTTGCTGGTGCGGGGCTGGCGGCGCGTCGTGGCGACGGTGACCGCGTTCACCGTGGCCCACAGCCTCACGCTCGCGGCGGCCACGCTCGGATTCGTCGACGTGCCACAGAAGCCTGTGGAGGCCGTCATCGCGCTGAGCATCGTGTTTGTGGCGGCGGAAATCGTACACGGAAGGCAGGGCAAACCGGGATTGACGGCGCGCCGGCCATGGGTGATTGCGTTCGCGTTTGGGCTGCTGCACGGGTTCGGCTTCGCCGGCGCGCTCAGCGAGGCCGGTCTGCCGGAAAATGCGATCCCCCTCGCCCTGCTGTGCTTCAACATTGGTGTGGAATTAGGGCAAATTGCGTTCATCGCGGCGACGGTAGCCCTAATCGCTGTCGCCAGCAGATTCGAATTCCCCTCCGTAGTGACCCAACGCATGACTTCACTAACTGCAACTTGCATTGGCGCGCTGGGCGCCTTCTGGTGTCTTGAGCGGATTGCGCAGTTCTAACCTCCGCCAGGTATGGTTCGAATGGGAAGCCGTGACAGAAATGTTGAGACCGTGCTGCAAGCCGATATCTCTGCCCCCCTCAGACGCCGCGTCGGGCTTCATCGGGCGATCCGTCTGCTCGTCGGTCTCGTGATCATCTATGTCGCCGTCGCCTTCCTGATTCTGCCCCTCGTCTGGCGCCGCCACGAAGAGCGCCATCCCGCGCTGGCCGACGCCGCGACCGTGACCCATACCAAAAGCGGCCTCCCCGGCGATCCGTTGAACGTCGCCCTCGTTGGATCGGACGAACAACTGCATCGGGGAATGCTCGCGGCCGGCTGGTATCCCGCCGATCCCATCACTATCGAAAGTTCACTGCGCATCGCCGTAGGCGTGGTTTTCAAACGGCCCTTCGACGAGGCCCCGGTCAGCCCGCTGTTTCTCTTCGGCCGAAAGCAGGACCTCGCCTTCGAAAAGCCTGTCGGCGACAACCCGCGCGAGCGGCACCACGTGCGGTTCTGGCGGTCTGACAAACTCGACGACCAGGGGCGGCCGCTGTGGTGGGGGGCCGCCACTTTTGATACCCACGTCGGGTTCAGCCATCTGACCGGGCAGATTACCCACCACATTTCGCCCAACGTCGATGCCGATCGAGACCTTTTGATGGACGACCTCCGGAGGGCGGGCGTCCTTACTACCGTGAGTTGGATCGAATCGTTTCAAAGGCAAAAAGAGGGTCGAAATGGCGAAGGCGACCCCTGGCAGAGTGACGGGCGCCTGGCGATCGGTTACATTACTTTACTGGTAAAGGAGCACTCGCCCTCCCCTGTCCCGTGAGGCCCCGGCCTCCTCATCGCGTTGCTGTTGAATTGCCGCATCAAAATGAAAGGAGTGAGTGCGATGTGTACCACACCCCGATTGACGTTTCTCGTTTTCTTCTCACTCAACACGATAATGCTCGTCGCCGTCTCGACCGCCTCGGCTCAGACCGGTGACACCGGCGCGCCGGCGGCGGACGCCCCGGACCGCTCCGAGCCGACTTGGCCGCGCGTCTTCGAAAAGCACCGCGACAAGGTCATTCTCTATCAGCCCCAGATCGACCAATGGGACAACTACGCGAAGATCTGCTTCCGCATGGCCATGGCGGTTGAGCATCACAAAAAGGAGCCTGTCTACGGAGTTCTGGAAGTCAAGGGCGACACCTTCGTCGATCACGACCGCAACGTCGTCATGATCACGAATCTGCAAACCAATGTCCGCTTTCCGCCGGCCTCCGCCTCACAGACCGAATCCCTCAAGAAGATCGCCCATGAGGTGCTGCCGAAAAAAGACTACCTCGAAGTGTCGCTGGACCGCGTCCTTGCCTGCTTGCACGACGCGCCAAACAAACCGCCCGCCGTCAACGTCAACCTCGATCCGCCCAAGATTCTCTACAGCGATCAGCCCGCCATACTCGTGATCTTCATGGGGGCGCCCCAGTTCCGCCCTATCAAGGGTACGCGGCTCATGGCCGCCGTGAATACCAATTGGCCGGTGTTCCTTAACGAAAAGGACTCCCAATACTACCTCCAGAACAGTGATTCGTGGCTGACCGCCCCTGATGCCGCCAAGGGTCCCTGGGCCGCCGCGCAGGGCCTGCCCTCGGAATTCAATAACCTGCCCACCGATCCCGTATGGGACAGCGTCCGCAAGAACATCCCCGGCAAGCAATCGCCATCCCCGCGCGTATTCGCCAGTATCGAACCCGCGGAACTCATCGTGACCCAGGGCGAGCCGGCCTACACGCCCATCGCCGGCACTGCTCTGATGTACGTGAGCAACCCGACCATGCCGCTGTTTCTCGAAACCAACAGCGACAAGACCTACTTCATGGTCGCGGGGCGCTGGTTCAGCGCCGACTCCCTGATGGGCCCGTGGTCGGCCGCCACGACCAGCCTGCCGCCGGATTTCGCAAAAATCCCGCTAGACAGCCCCGTTGCGGATGTCCTCGCAAACGTTCCCGGCACCTCTCAAGCCCGCGACGCGACGCTACTGGCCTCCGTCCCACACTTGGCCACGATCAAGCGCAGCGAAGCGAAGGTGAAGGTCGAATACGACGGCCCGCCCAAGTTCAAACCCATTGACGGCACGTCGATGTCCTATGCCGTCAATTCGCCGTACGAAGTCATAGGCCTTGATCAAAAATACTATTGCTGCAGTCAGGGCGTCTGGTTTATGGCGCCGTCGGCGACCGGTCCATGGACCGTCTGCGCGTCCGTGCCGCCGCAGATCTACACCATTCCGTCTTCGAGTCCGGTTTACAACGTCACCTACGTCAAGGTATACGACTCGACGCCGGACACGGTGCAAGTCGGCTACACCAGCGGCTATTCGGGAGAGTACGTCGCGGCCACGGGGACGCTGATGTTCGGCGCGGGCATGTTGACCGGCGCGCTCTTGGCCGGCTCAAGCAACTCATACTACGCGTGTACGCCCGCGTACTATTCCTACGGATGCGCCGCCGCGTATCACTACGGCTACGGCGGCTACTATCGCAGTTGCGGCTACTACGGTCCCTACGGCGGCGCCGCGCACTACGCGGGTTACAACTCCGTCACCGGCGCCTTCTCCCGCGGCGCTTACCACTACGGACCGTACGGCGCGGGCGAGGTCCACCAGGCCTACAACCCCTACACTGGCGTCTCGCGCGCCCACGCCAGCGCGACCAACGGCTACCAGTCGTGGGGCCACAGCGTCGCGACCAAGGGGGATCAATGGGCCGCGGGCGGCCACGTCTCCGGAGAAGCCGGTCGCGCCGGCTGGGCCGAGACTTCGGGCGGCAAGTCGATGTGGGGCGTCCAGGGCAACCAGGGCGGCGCCGTCGTGAAAGGGCCGCAGAACAACGTCTATGCGGGTAAGGACGGAAATGTGTACAAGCGTGAGGGTACGGGCGACTGGCAGCACTACGGCGGGGGCGGGGGCGGCGGCTGGCAAAACGCCGAACGGTCCCAAGGCTGGCAGAATCACGGCTATCAGCAGCAGATGCACAACGACTGGTCATCGCGCAATTATGGCGACAGCCTCTCAAGTCGTTTTAGCGGGTTTCATGGCGGAGGCGGATTTGGCGGCGGAGGCTTTGGAGGCGGTGGATTTAACAGAGGCGGATTCGGCGGATTTCGCGGCGGTGGCGGCGGGTTCCACGGTTTCCGCAGGTAGGCGCTCTTCCCTCGCGTTTGCGCCAAATGCAAATAGGGAGTTCAGGTCGAACCAGCGGCAAACGCGAAATCGCTTCTTGGAGGGAGTCGTGCTCATTGATGCGTGAGTCCTCGCTTCGTCCATCGCACGCAACCAAGCTCGTCCAGGAAGGACTGCGCCGCTACTCAGTCTCCCACTTCCTAGTGGCGCTGTCGGTGCTTATCATTTCGTACCTATTTATTGATTCGCTGCCGTACGGCCAACTCATCGAAACGGCGTTGATCACCCTGGTCTTGCTGTCCGCCGTGGCGGCGATCGGAGGCCGACGACGAACGCTTATTCTCGCGTCCGCCCTTGTTCTTCCGGCCTTGTTGGCTCGGTGGTACGACCATTTCGATCCGGAGCCGCAACCCCATGGATTCACGCTTATTTCCGGATTGGTCTGCCTTGCATTCGTTTGCTTTCAACTACTGCGCTATATCCTCCGCGCCCCCAGGGTCGATTCTCAAGTGCTCTGCGCAGGCATCGCCACTTTCCTGCTCATCGCCCTTGTCTGGTCGTCGGCGTACTCCCTGGTCGCTCGATGGGTGCCCGGCTCCTTCGTGTTCACCGCCGGAAACGGTTCCAACCGCGTGATGGCGCACTTCGAAGCAGTCTACTTCAGTTTTGCGACGCTCACCGGCGGATGCGGCGATATCGTCCCGGGGTCCAGGGTGGCCCAGTGGCTGGTCATGATCGAATCGACTACGGGAATGTTGTATGTTACTTTGTTGATCGCACGCTTGGTTGGACTGTACACTACCGAAAAGCCGGGTCCCAAACCGGGCGCGTGATTGGTCCTTTTTCAATGTGAGGGTCTTATGATGTTAAAGTACTTTGCATCCACACCTCTGCTGCTGGCAGCGATGCTTGCCTCGGGCTGCAACCCGGTCACTTCCGCCGTCAAAATCGGCATCCACGTAGTCGGTAAGGTGGTCGACGACGCAGAAGCCGACAAGCTCGGCGAACAACTCCTGGGCAGGAACGCGGCAAAGGCCGACGAGGTCCTCGGCCAGCCGATTGACGTCTTCGCGGATGTGAACAGCTCCCGACAGTGGCGCGCTTATCCCGTCCCCATGGATGTCCTGAATAGCCAGCGTTATGTTGTCGAAGTCGCCGACGACCGCATCGTCCTCATCGAAAAAGTCAAGATGGACTCCGGCAAGGTCGATATCGCCTTGGCCCTGATCTATCACGAAAAACTCAAAGGAAAATCTGCCGCCGAATGTGAAGCCGACCTCAAGATGGGCGATCCCCTCATGGGACTGCGCAGCCAATCGACGGGACAGCTCGTTCAGCTCTACGACGCCCGGCTGATCAAGGAGCTTCCGAGCCCCCACTACTGCGTCGTCCACTACGACACCGGTGGCCTTTGCGACAAGGTCAAGTTCGCCGAGGTCGGCGGCAAGGCGGAGCAGTAAGACTTTTTCCCCCACGTGATTCCGCTTCAATAGCAAGTGATCAGGAATATGAAAGGTCGACCGATGTACAGCATCAAAAATCGATGTATTCTCAATCTCTCGGCGTTGCTCCTCACTGCGATATCGGGGGCCGGCTGCAGCGAGATGTCCCCGTCACAAACGGTGGCATCCACTCACGGCGACGTCTACTACCTCGACGGCGCCGGCGGCGGCGGCGTCATCAGCAACTGGGGTCGCGGCGTGAAGGCCGGCCTGGAGATGGCAAAGTTCGACGGCCAGTTTGTCGAGCCGAAATGGGAGACCGGCATGGGCGTCTTCGCCGATCAGGTCGCCAGCAACGAATACAAGCGGCAAAAGGCCGGTGAAGTCGCCGTCATGATCCGCGAAGCCCGCCGATCCTATCCCGACGCTCCGATTACGCTCATGGGTCTTTCCGCCGGGACCGCCGTCGCCGTCTATACGTTGGAGGCCCTCCCCGCCGACTGCCGCGTGGACAACGTCGTACTTCTGGGGGCATCCATCGGTGACGACTATGACCTGACCAATGCACTGCAGCATGTGTCCGGCCGACTGTACGTCTTCACCTCGGACAACGATGCCGTCCTGAACTTCGCCGTCCCCATGGCCGGGACCGCCGACCGCGAAGCCGGTGAAATTCCCTCGGCCGGTCTGCACGGCTTCGTCGTCCCGCCGGGCGCCTCGCAGTCGACGCGCCGCCTTTACTCAAAGATCACCAATATCGCTTGGCGAGCCTCCTTTGAAGCGGAAGGCGATTGGGGCGGTCACACCGACACCACACAGCCGCGCTTCGTCCGCGATCACATCGCGCCCATCGTGCTCCAGGAAGGCCCGCAGAACGTGCATCCGAATTGGCGACGGAGCAGTTAATGGGCAACGGTCCCGCGGATTGGGAAGTGTCCCGCCGGCCCTACGGCTGCGTCAGCAGGCAGGTTACAAACGGATCAACGTCATCGAAATCGAGCATTCCATCCGGCACGATCTCCTGGTCGCCCGAGCAGACATCCGTCCAATCCGCGCCGCCCAATAGCACCAGACTGGTAAAGGCCTGCACGTCGCCGCCGTTGGGAAGGCCGTCGTGGTTCAGATCGCACGCCAGCGGCGTAGATGTCAGTTCGACCGCCACGAACTTGCCCGCGTCGACGACATCGAGGTTGAGCCATCCGACGTTCTCGCCCCACACGTACCCGGTCAGCCTCGCCAGCGGCATCCCCGGCGGGCTGGCGCAGATGATCCGCGCCGGTTGTGCCGGCGTCGCCAGCGCGCCGCCGTCGAAATTGATCCACCCGACGTTCTCGCCCCACGCGTACCCGTGCAGGTCGCCGTCCGGATCAATGTTCACGCCGAAGTCGGTCCCGTCGACATTGGCATAGAAAGGCGGCGTGGTCGGCGTCCCGTCGCCGACGTTGATCCAGCCAATGTTCTCGCCCCAGGTGAAGCCGGAGAGGATGAGGCCGCCAACGTTGACGCCCTGGAGCGATCCATTTGCGTCGCGCCAGTTCGTCCAGCCGATGTTCTCGCCCCAGCCGTACTTATCGGGGACAGAGTTGTCGATGTTTGACTGCGCGAGCGCCAGCCCGCCGGCCAAGCCGAGGACCGCCACGCTCAATTGTACTGTGCGATTCATGATCGGACCCTCCCTTAAGAGAATACGCGTAATTCTGCATCTTCCCGTCTCAAACAATTCATTCGAACCCGACCCTCGTGGTGCCGTTGGCTAGGGTTGGCAAATCCCGCCGGAACATATTCCGCTCACGCAATCGCTGCCGGCCAGACATCCCTGGCCCGCCCCGCACGGCGGACACGTTCCGCCTCCGCAATCCACGCCCGTCTCGCTGCCATTTTGAATCCCATCCACGCAAGTCGGCGCTTGATCGGAAAAATTCGCCCACGCCACGCTGCTCGTGAATCCGGCTCCCGGTAAGGTCAGGATCTGTGCATAATCGTTGCCTGCCGCAATGTCATACGCCTGCACCGTGCTGCTTCTCACGCTGTTGCGCACGATCACATTGCCCGCCGCGGCCACGCGAATTCCTCGGCTGTCGCTGTTCGACACATGATTCCCGTCGATGCGATTGCCGCTGCCGTTCACATGGATGCCCGCGTTGGTCCCACCGGTCCCGTTTAGCGTGACGATGCACCCCTCCACCAGCGTGTGATTGGTGACGTCGATCCCATGCGCAGAATTCCCTCGCGCCACGCACTTCGCCACCACGCTCCCCTCCGAGGCGATGATTCCTGAACCGGTATTGGACGTTGCCACGCACCGATCCAGCAGCGTTCCCGCGGTTGTGGAGATTCCCGCGCCGGTATTCAGGTGACCGGTGCATTCCACAATCATCCCGTTCCCGCCGAGTTTAATTCCGATACCCCCGTTTTGATACGACTTCAAGCGCTCCAGCCCGGCGACCGTCGCCGTCGCGGCGTCGATCCCGTCTCCGCCCCAACCTCTGACGGTGCCATTGGCCACCGAGATGTTGGTCCGATTGCCGGAAACCAGAATACCATCCAACGAACCGGCCACTCCCACGATCTCAAAACCCATGAGGTCCAGCGTCACGCCGCTTGCCGCGAACTTTATGCCGTTCTTCGCACTCACCCCGGTGATGTTACCGGTCAGGTAATACGACCCCGGTTGCGTGATCCGGTAGATGCTGTTGGTGTCGGCCGGCGTGTTTGTCGCATTGACGGCAATCCGCGGCTCGACCTCCGTCAACGTTTTGTGCGTCGGCGCGACCGCGCCGGCCGGCGGGTTCAGGTCGCCCGCGAGGGCGCCGCCGCTGATAGCCGCCACAATGAGTGCAGCCAAGATTTGTGTTTTCCGCTCCATAAATACTTCCCCTCTCCCTTTCCTGTTGATGCATGCTTCAATACGTAAAGTTCGCGTTCGGATGGGTGGTCGCCGTGCTGTCCACCGCGGTATTCCCCGCCACCGCCGGGCTGGCCGGCGCCGTCCGATCGACGATCGGACCGAAGACGTTGTTGGCGACAAACTCCCAATTGTTCGTCGTGTTTCCCGTGCAGGTATTCCGCACGATGATGTTGCCGGCGCCATCCACGTCGATGCCCTTGTCCGCGTTGCTGCAGAAGTTCCCTTCGATCCGGCTGTCCGAGCCGGTGGCCTGAATGCCCGCGGCGACGCTGCTCGCGCCATTGCCGTCGCAGGTGTTGCCCACGACGTGGCAACGGTCCGAAACCTCGATGCCATCCTGTCCGTTTTGAGTTGCGCTGCAATCGGTAATAGTGCCGCCGTCCTGCGCCTCGATGCCGTCGAGGGTGTTGCCGGCGGCGGTGCATTGCCGCACCGCGCCGTAGTCATCCACCTGGACGCCGTTGCCCCCGTTGCCCGTGCATACGCACCGCTCGACCGTGAGCCGATCGGCGAAAAACGGCGTAATCCCGTTGCCCGTGTTGTTGTTGGAGACGCAGTCGCGCACGATGCACGAGCGGTCGGTGCGAATGCCATCACCGCTGTTGCTTTCAGAGATGCAGTGCTCCACGATGGAATTGCCCCCGACCATGATGCCCGCGGTGGAGCCGACGCCCCGCACCGTGCACCCCCGCACCAGCGCGTTCGCGCCGCACAGGATGCCGATCGTGCTGCCGGTCACATGTACGTTCTCGACGACGCTCGATGTCGCGGCCAGGGCGCGGATGGCGTAATTGCCGCCGTGGATGCGGCCGTTGCGAATCGTGATTGGCGTGACGTTTCCGCCGCCTTCCGCGACGAATACCCCGGGCAGCGACGCGCCGGTTCCAATGATCTGAAACCCTGCCAAGTCGATCGAGACCGCACCGGGCGCGACGACTTCCACTTCAATGCACGACTTCGCCGCCACGCCAGCAATATTCCCCGTCAGGTAGTACGAGCCGGCCTGCGTGATCCTGAACACGCTGTCGGCATCGCCCGGAGTATTCGTCGCATTGATCGCGACCCGCGGTTCGACGTCCGTCAGCGTCTTATGCGTCGGCGCGACCAGCCCGGCCGGCGGGTTGAGGTTGCCAGCGACGGCAATAACGCCCCCTGCGGCGAGTCCGATGAGTAGAACCAGCTTGAACATCCCTGACTTTCGCTGCATGGATACTTCCTTCCTCCCACTGATCTGCTGTCCTCAATACGTAAAATTCGCGTTAGGGTCGGTCGACCCAAGACTGCCTGCGTAAGTGTTGCCGCCAATGGCGGCCCCGTTGGTCGTGGCCGCCACAATGGGCGCGACGGCGTTCCCGATGGCGACGTCCCAATTCGTTGTGTTCCCCGAACAGGTGTTCTTGATGATGAGGTTGCCGGCGAAGTCCACGTCGATACCGCGGTCGGCATCGGTGCAGTTGTTGCCTTCGATGCGGTTGTCGCCGTCGGTGCCGAAGGCGTGGATGCCCGCGCCGTCGCCGCCACTGCCGTTGGATGAGCAGGTGTTGCCGCGGATCACGCAAGCGGATCCGCACACGATGCCGTCGAGAGTATTTGCCCGGGCGATACAGTCGGCGACCGTGCAGCCGGAGGAGGTGGTAATGCCGCTGGCGGTATTGAGGAACACCGAGCAGTTCGACACCGTACAGCCGCCGTTGGTGCTGATGCCGTTGCCGGTGTTGGTGTATGCCGAGCAGTTCGAAACCGTGCAGCCGTTACCGGTGATAAAGCCATGGCCGGTGTTGAGGTACGCCGAGCAGTTGGTGACCGTGCAGACGCTGCCGGCGCTGATGCCATTGCCGGCGTTGCCGCTGGCGAGCACGTCGGCCACGCGGGAGTTGCTCGCCAGAAAGATATCGATGCCAGTATGACCCCAATTGCGAACTGAGCCGTTGACCACCGCGACGTTTGTCAGGCCGACCACGGTAACGCTCACTCCGTCGAAGGGCCCCATCCCGGCGACGCCCACGAGGTCAAAGCCGTTGAGGTCGAGAGTGACGCCGCCGGCGGCGATCTCGATGCCGTGCTTGCCGGCGACGCCGGTGATGTTGCCGGTGAGGTAATACGAGCCGCGCTGGGAAATATTGAAGAGGCTGTCGGCATCGCCGGGCGTGTTGGTCGCATTGATCGCGATCCGCGGCTCGACTTCCGCCAACGTCTTCATCGTCGGCGCGACCGGCCCAACGGGCGGATTGAGATCGCCTGCATGGGCAATCCACAACCCCGTCGCGATGGTCAAAACACAAACGGCCGCCATTGGGAAACGCTTCATTTCTCGCTCCTCACAATGCGAAAGGACCGCCCAGGGATGCGGCGAACGCCGCTCCCCTCAACTCCACCATCCTACACTATTTCCGCCCGCAAAATCAACGCTTTTGACCGCCCTTTGGAGCTTCTATAGAGTATCTGAAGGCCTCCGCGCATCTTCTGCCGATCCTACTCAGCCACACACCACTACCAGCAATCCTTCAATCCTTCGTGCCGCCGTGCGTTTGCGCCTTTCTTCTCCACGTCTGCGCATTCTGCGCCATCTGCGGATTCGCCTCTTCGTTTCGCCCATTCAACGTTTCTGCCGATATCTCCGACGAAGCCATGACTCAAGACGATCGTGCAGTTCCACCCGCTGAAATTGTCAACGCCGACCTCGACGTCCAGCAACAACTCGCCGGCCTGGAGCGCCAGTTCGCCGACCTTCGCGAACAAGTGACGCAGCTCCAGCGCCTCGCGTCTCTCGGCACGCTCTCGGCCATCCTCGCGCACGAGTTCAACAATATGCTCGCCCCAGTCGTCAGCTACTCTCAATACGCACTCCAGCGCGACGACCCGCAACTCGCGCGCACGGCCCTCGAAAAAACATTGGCCGCCGCGCAGCGCCTCGCCGAACTCTGCCCCAAGATCCTCAGCATGGCGACCGACGCCGCCTCGTCTCCCTTGATCCCTCAATCCCTTAATCCCTTAATCCCTTCCCCGTATAACCCCTTAATCCCCGTCATCAACGACGCCGTTTCCTGCCTCGCCCGCGACCTCGCCAAGGACGACATCACCCTGACCGTCAATGTTCCGCCCGAAACGCAAGCCTGCTTCCACGCGCCGACGCTCCGCCAGGTCCTCTTCAACCTCCTCCTCAACGCCCGCCAGGCCATGCTCGGCCGCCCCGGTCGCCTTTCGATCTCCGCACAACGCGCCGGCGACACCGTTGAACTCACCGTTGCCGACACCGGCCCAGGCATCAAGCCCGCCGATCTCGACAAAATCTTCGAGCCCTTCTTCTCCACCAAGCGCCACGAGGCCGAACTCGACCGCGGCGGCGTCGGACTCGGCCTCTTCGTCTGCAAGCAGCTCATGACTGACCTCGGCGGCACCATTAGCGTCGCCTCCCGGCCCGGCCAGGGCGCGACCTTCACCCTGACCCTTCCCGTCTCGTAGGGCGGGCTCAGCCCGCCGTTTCTGGTTTGGGGATTTGGCGCTTTCCCTTATACTGATTCCGCCAGTCCAAGCTGAAAGAAGCAACCTAGGTTCGAGCCTCGCCATGACGCCACAGGCTGTCGAAAACACTGCAACTGCGCATTCCCTCGCCGCTCCCTATAACGAGGCGTATGAATCCGGCACGACCGCGCGGTCGCACTACCGCATCCTTCAGGACCGCTTAACAGAACTCGGCGCCGAGGAAATCCAGCGCCGCCAGCAGGCCGCCGACCTCTCCTTCCTCCAGCAGGGCATCACCTTCACCGTTTACGGCGAAACCAGCGGCACCGAGCGCATCTTCCCCTACGACGTCCTGCCGCGGATCGTGACCGCCGCCGAGTGGGATGTTCTTGAGCGCGGCATGGCCCAGCGGATTACGGCGCTGAATCTCTTCCTTCACGACCTCTACCACGACGCGAAGATCGTCGCCGACGGCATCATCCCCGCCGAACTCGTCTATAGCTGCAAGCACTACCGCCGCGAGATGCGCGGCATCGACCCGCCACGCAGAGCGTACCTGACCGTCGTCGGCACCGACCTTGTTCGGACGCCCGACGGTCGTTTCGCCGTGTTGGAAGACAACCTCCGCGTGCCCAGCGGCGTGTCTTACATGCTCTCCAACCGCCAGGTGATGAAGCGCGTCTTCCCCAACATTTTCCGCGACTACGACGTCCGCCCCATCGATCATTACGGCCAGGAGTTGCTCGCCTGCCTCCGCGAAGTCGCCCCCGTCTCGCAGGCCGGCGCTCGGATCGTCCTGCTGACGCCGGGCATCTACAACTCCGCCTACTTCGAGCACGCCTTCCTCGCCCGGCAGATGGGCATCCCCCTCGTGCAAGGCCAGGATCTCGTCGTCCACGACAATGTCGTTTACGAGCGCACCACCGCCGGTCTCCGCCGCGTGCATGTCATCTATCGCCGCATTGACGACGACTTCATCGACCCCATCGCCTTTCGCGAAGACTCCATGCTCGGCGTGCCAGGTCTGATGAACGCCTATCGCGCCGGCAACATCACGTTGGCCAACGCCCCCGGCACCGGCGTCGCCGACGACAAGGCCATGTACGCCTACGTCCCGGAGATCATTCGCTATTACCTGAAACAGGACCCCATCGTAGACAACGTCGAGACGTATTTGATGACGCGCCCCGCCGAGCGCGACCACACGCTGAAGAATCTGGACAAGCTCGTGGTCAAGGCTGTCGGCGAGTCCGGCGGCTACGGAATGTTGATCGGCCCGCACTCGACCAAGGCCCAGCAGGAAGAGTTCCGCGAAAAGATTATGGCCAATCCGCGCAACTACATCGCCCAGCCAACGCTCTCGCTCTCGGTCGCGCCCTGCTTCCTCGAGGGCAATATCGAGCCGCGGCATATAGACCTGCGCATCTACATCCTCTTCGGCGAGCGGGCGCGCATCATTCCCGGCGGTCTCACCAGAGTCGCGCTCCGCAAAGGATCGCTCGTCGTAAACTCCTCCCAAGGCGGGGGAAGCAAAGACACGTGGGTGCTCCATGATTAACAACAATAAGTGGGGCGGGCGTCCCTGCCCGCCTTTTTCAATTAAGCGGAGCCATTGCTGATGATGCTTTCGCGCGTAGCTGATTCGCTCTACTGGATGTCCCGCTACCTCGAGCGCGCCGAGCACATGGCCCGCGTCCTCGACGTGCAGCTTCACATCGCCCTCGACGTCGCCCCGCACACCGCCTCGCTCGGCTGGATCTGCCTGCTCAACAGCCTCCGCTTCGAAATGCCCGCCGAGATCAGCGCCGACGCCCGCGCCGTCACCAACGCCCTCGCCTTCGACCCTAACAGCCCCTGCTCCATCGTCTCCTGCATTTCGCAGGCCCGCGAGAACGCCCGCCAGATCCGCGAACAGATTCCCACCGAGATGTGGGAAGAGCTGAACAACCTATACCTGTCGATGCGCGACATGAACACCGATCGCCTCTGGGCCGCCGGTCCCCACGCCTTCTTCCGCGGCGTGCAACGCGGCGCGCAGCTCGTCGCCGGTCTCTCGGATTCGGCGCTCAACCATGGCGAAGGCTGGCAGTTCATCCGCCTCGGCCGCTACCTGGAGCGCGCCATCGTGCTCGCCTGGCTGCTCGACTCACATTTCGGCATGCGCGGCGCTGGTGACGATCGCGAGGCCACGCCCTCCGATTTCGTCGCCTGGGCTGGCCTCCTCCGCATGTGTTCGGCTTACGAAGCCTACTGCCGCGTGCACACCGTCGAATTGCAGCCGCGGCGCATCCTCGACTTCCTCCTGCTCAACGTCGAGTTTCCCCACGCGGTCCGCTTTTGCGCCCGCCAGATTGACAAGGCCATTACCGGCATCGCCGGTTGGACGGGCACGGCGCATATTGCCCCTGCCTGCCGTCTCGCCGGCCGCCTGAACGCCGACCTTGCCTACGGCACTATCGATGAAGTTTTGGCGGGCGACCTCGGAACGTATTTGAACACGGTTGTAAAAACCGGCGCCTCCGTCCACGACGCCGTCTACAACCAGTACATCAGCTATACCGTTGACTCGGTCTTGCAGGGAGAACTCGTAGAAGCCTGAACATCACTATGCTTTACAAAATCCACCACACCACCGCCTTCCGTTACGACCAGCCCATCCGCGAGAGCGTGATGGAAGTGCGGATGAAGCCGCGCTCGGAGGCCTCCCAGCGCTGTCACGAATTCAACTTGAAGACGTCGCCCGCCGCCCGCACCCATTCCTACACCGACTATCTCGGCAACGTCGTCCAGCACTTCGACATCCCCTCGGTCCATGACCATCTCGAAGTCACGGCCGTCGCCCTGGTGGAGACGTACGCCAACGGCGCATCCCCTCCGGCCGGGGAGGCGAGCGCATGGAACCAACTCGACGCCCTCGCCGGCAGCGCCGAGCATTGGGACTGGCTGCACCCCAGCTACTTCGCCAAACCGTCTGACCCGCTCAGCGCCTTCGCCGAACGCGCCGGCCTCCGCCGTGAATCCGACCCGCTCACCGTGCTTAACAAGACGCGAGAAGCCCTCCACGCCGCCATCCGCTACGACCGCGGCGCGACCCGCGTCGATTCACCCATTGACGAATGTCTGGAAAAAAAGAGCGGCGTCTGTCAGGACTTTGCCCACGTCTTCATCGCATTGGCCCGCGGACTGGGCATCCCCGCCCGCTATGTCAGTGGCTACCTTTTCCATCGCGAAGGCGATGCTGAGCCCGCCGCCGGCGCGGCTACCCACGCCTGGGCCGAGGCCTTCATTCCCGGCGTCGGCTGGATGGGCTTCGATCCTTCGAACAACTGCGCGGTAGGCGAACGCCATATCCGCGTCGCCATCGGCCGCGACTACAAGGACGTGCCCCCCAATCGGGGTGTCTTCAAGGGCATCGCCAATCAATCGCTCGACGTCCACGTCGACGTTGCCCGCGCATAAGGAGATTCGAAGCGTGAACGACTTCACCTGCCAGATCGTGAAAGAAGGCCCCGCTGCAATCCTCAAAGTTTCCGGTCACATCACCTACGCCGAAGTCGGCGAGTTCGAAGAGCAGGCGTTCAAGGCCGCCTCCGCCAAGCCCTCGGTCCTGGTTCTCGATATGAGCGACGTCTCCATGATGTCCAGCGCCGGCATCGGCGCCCTGCTTAAGCTTGACGTCAAGCTCCGCGCCCAGAAATGCCCCCTGCGCATTGCCGCCCCTCAGCCCACCATCGCCGACGTCTTCCGCCTCGCCCGCCTTGACGGCGTCTTTACCATCGTCCCCTCCGTCGCCGAAGCCCTTCACTGATCGCGACTCCCGGTGTCTTACGGTCCAAGAACCATATACCTGGGGCCCTTCTCTCCATCCGACGGGGCAGGGGCGATTCAACTTTGAACTCACATGGCCGCCGGACCGTTCCGATATTATGCTGTTGAGGTGCGCGAACTCGCAGCGGACCGCCGCGCGGTCCCCCGACCCTGCTTAATGGAGTAGGCAAGAACGTGAATCGCCGGTCCCGCACGATCAATCGGTTTGACCATGGCCGCTCGGTGGGCGCCGCGCACTGCCGGGGTGCGCGGGGTATCGTCGCCGGCAGCCTGACGCTCGTATTCTTGTCAGTGGGTTGTGCGCCTCAGAAAGAGGTCCGCGTCGCCGACTTTGAGCCCTATGTCGGCGGGCGGCCTGATCCGCTACGACCCTTGCAGCCTCCCCCGCCGCGCCCGGTGGCAAAGCGCCAGGCCGCGTCCACCGGCGACGCCGCGTGGATGCCGCGCGGCGGGATCACCAATCGCTGGGATTGCGTCGTCGTCCACCACTCAGGCAGCGACCGGTCAACGCCGCAAGGGATGCGCGAGTGGCACATGCGCGGGCGGGGCTGGGATGAGCTGGGCTACCATTTCGTGATCGGAAACGGCGGGGGCTACCCGGACGGTCAGGTCTTTGTCGGAAATCGCTGGGTCCGCCAGATGCATGGGGCGCACTGCAAGACGCCGGGCAATCATTACAACGAACACGGAATCGGAATATGCCTGATCGGGGACCTCGATGCCCACGGCCCCAGCCGCAAACAGGTCGCCGCGTTGGCCCGGCTCGCCTCATTCCTCACCCAGCAATGCGGGATTCCACAGTCGAAAATCCTCACCCACGGCGGCATAACTCACAAAACCGCCTGCCCCGGCCGCAACTTCTCCCTTGGCCCGGTCCTTCGGCAGATGTCGATCCGTTCGGCCGATGCCGCCGAGGCCCAGGAGGAGATGGAGCTGGCGGAATAGGCCCCGGGTCTGCCGCCCCAATCGTCAAAATCGTCTCCGATGGCACGACCTCCGGCCATGTCCCTGGGGGGGTACGCTGCCTGGCCGGGTCTTAGCCTAGAATTAACCGTACTTTGGACTTGAACGGGGCGGCTCGCTGGGGGAAACTATTGGTTGATGGATACAGGCGCAATGGCGGGGCAGCGTGAGGCCGACAGTGGTCGGTCCGTCCTTGATCGTCAACCGGGCGCCCCACGGGACCCGTCGGAGCGAGTGCGTGCTATCGAGTGATCCCGATGTTCGGCGCCAGCAGATCAAGCTGATCGTGGCGGTGGTGGTGTTTATCGCGGCCGGTGCGGTCGCGTGGATCACGATGGGCGGCGAGACGGTGGAGGACATCGCCGCCGATCGGGCGTTCATCTGTGGGGAGTGCGGTGCGGTCTTCGAGCACACGCTCCAGATCGGCGAGTACACGCCGCTGGAGTGCGACAAGTGCGGGAAGAAGGCGGCGTACCCGGCGGAGACGTGCTATTGGACGAAGGGACCCAACGACGAATGGAAAGCCAAGCTGGAGCCGACGTTCGTCTTGCTCAAGAAGCGGGTGGATCCGGAGTCGGACGAGAAGACGTTTTGTCCGGACTGCGGCCGCGAAGTGGTCGGCCATAACCCGCCGCCCCCGGAAGAGTTGATGGAGGCGGCGAGAAACGAGGCGGGCAAGTGAGGATGACCCCTATGCACGCGCGACGAATTCGAAATCGTAGGACTGGCGGGCGGGCGGCGTTCACGCTGATCGAACTGCTCGTCGTCATCTCCATTATCTCCCTGCTCATCTCGCTGTTGCTGCCCGCGCTGTCGGGCGCGCGGCGGAGCGGTCAGCGCGTGGCGTGCCTCGCGGCGACGAAGCCGCTGGCCCAGGCAAGCGCGGCGTACGGGGTGGACAATGAAGACTGGATCATTGGTGCGCCGGGCGGCTCGGGTGCCCAATTAGCGACAACAGGGGGGGGGCCGGCGGTCCAGCGTTGGGATTTCATGGGACCGATGGCCTCGATGCTGGGGATTTCGCTGGCCGAATCGGATGGGTCGTCACTCGCGATGGCGCAGCGATTCAACGACATCCGCACAAACCCGGCATTTCTTTGTCGGTCCAACAACTTCCTTTCAAATCATTTCTCCGGCCCCAACGCGGGGACGAATCGCATGGTTAGTTATAATACGGCGAGATATCAGCTGTTCATAAGAGCCGGCGACGGAGCGGAGGCAGGCTTTCCCGGTGATCAAGCGCCGGGCACATCCTGGTACAACAACACACACGAGGAAAGATTGCCGAGCGACTGGAAGCCAGTCGTGAGTCGGATCGGCGTTCCGGCCAACAAGATCTTCTGCGGAGACGGTTCGCGCTATTCGACTGCAAACTCCTCGGAAGGGATAACGCTGCCGGACTACGACCTGAGCCCGAACGCGAGTTGGGGTGGGGCCTTCTCCGACGTGGGCCCCTATAGCACTTTCACACGATCGTGGGACCGGGCACGGGCTCCCATGAACGGTTACCCCGGCAAAATCGATGGCCGATCCTTCGGCTTTCGTCATTCAACCTCTGCGAGTGTCGCGGTGGGGGCCAAGGCCGACGCCTACAAAGGGAACTTTGTCTTCCACGATGGTCACGCGGAGACGCTGGGCGACTTGCAGGCGGCCAATCCGCACTTGTGGCTGCCACAAGGGACGATGCTCGGCCCCGCAGCGCTATTTCCAGACGTGCGTGCCCATTGGAACATCACCGATACGTTTCGGATCGGGTCGTAACGCCGATTCTCAGAGGCGGCATTACGGGTATCCCAGCAGTCAGGCTGGCGGAGTCGTTAATTACCCTGACTTGACCCATTGCGGCCGGCTAAGGTATGATTTCGGGAGTAAAGGGGGTCTCATAGACGTTTGCCTGAGCCCCCTGCGAGACGAGCCTTCTTGTTCATAACTCTACCATCGTGATGGCCCCAGCTTGGCATGACCGGGTGCCCGGCAGCCGCGGAGATTCCGCGCCGCGTAGCGTCCGGCCCCCGTGCCGGACGCATAACGGATTGAGCGCCCGACGCACCGGGTATTCCTCGGCCGGCACGGGCGCCGGCCGCGACGGTTCGTCGCGGACGCCGTTCATCAGTCACAGGGGCGGGGGCCGCTACAAATGATTCGCGTAACTCTACCAGATGGGTCGGTTCGCGAGATGTCGCCGGGCTCCACGGCGGCGGATGTCGCCGCGGCGATCGGGCCGGGGCTGGCCAAGGCGGCGCTGGGGGCTAAGGCCGATTTCGGCGCTGGCGCGGTTACGCTCGATCTGGCGATGCCGCTTTCCGGCGACTGCCGGCTGTCCATATTGACGGACAAGGATGAGGCGTCGCTTACGATCCTGCGCCATAGCACGGCGCACGTGATGGCGGAGGCGATCTGCAAGCTCTTTCCCCAGACGAAGCTGGTGTACGGCCCGCCGGTCGAGGACGGGTATTACTACGACATCGACCTGGACAAGCGCCTGACGCCGGAAGACTTCCCGGCGATCGAGGCGGAGATGGCCAAGATCGTGCAGGAGGATCGGCCGTTCACGCGGTACGAGATGAGCCGCGACGAGGGGCTGGCCAAGGTCCGCCGCGAGGGCAACCCGTACAAGGTGGAGAACGCCGAGCGAGCCAAGGGCGACAAGCTGAGCTTCTACGTGACCGGTCCGGAGCCGGGCAAGTATTGGGAAGATTTGTGCATGGGGACGCACGTGCCGCGGACGGGGCGGATCGCGGCGTTCAAGGTGCTCAATGTGTCCGGGGCGTTCCTGCATGGCGATGCCTCGAAGCAGCAACTTCAGCGTGTGTACGGCACGGCGTTTCACAATAAGAAGGACCTGCAAGCGCATCTGACGCGGCTGGAAGAGGCGAAGAAACGCGATCATCGCAAGCTCGGGCACGAGCTGAACCTGTTCACGATTGACCCGATGGTCGGCAGCGGCATGGTCCTATGGAAGCCGAAGGGCGCGACAGTCCGCCTGTTGCTGGAAGAGCACCTCCGCGGCAAGCTCGTCGAGGCGGGATATCAGCCCGTGTTTACGCCGCACATCGGGCGGCTCGATCTGTATCGCACGAGCGGCCACTTTCCGTATTACCGCGACGCCCAGTTTCCGCCTTTGTACGAATCGGACTCTGCGCGAATCCTCAACGAGCTTTGGATTGCGGTCCACGAGGCGCCGGCGGGCCAGCCCTACCCGGCGGCGGTCGCGAGGCGACTTGAAGAACTGAAGACCATCGACGCCGCCCTGTGGAAGCGCCTGACGGGGGCCGACGCCAGCGGCGATGCGAAGCGGTTCGTGCCCGATGCCGCCCACACGGAGGACAACCTGCAACTCGTTCGCGAATTGCTGCACGAATCGGACGGCTTCCTGCTCAAACCGATGAACTGCCCGATGCACATCCGCATCTACGCGAGCGAGCAGCGGAGCTATCGCGACCTGCCAGTGCGGCTGGCGGAGTTCGGCACGGTCTATCGCTTCGAGCAGTCGGGCGAGGTGTCGGGAATGACGCGGGTCCGCGGGTTCACGCAGGACGATGCGCACATCTTCTGCACGCCGGAGCAGCTCCAGGAAGAATTGTCGAGCTGCCTGAGGTTGACGCGCTACGTGCTGGACACGCTGACGCTGAAGGACTATCGCGTGCGGATCGGGTTGCACGACCCGGCGGACCCGAAATTCATCAAGAACCCACAGGCCTGGGCCGAGGCCGAGGCGGCGGTCCGCGCGGCGGCGAAGTCCAGCGGCATGACCGCGACCGAGGAGGTCGGCGAGGCGGCGTTCTACGGGCCGAAGATCGACTTCATCGTGCAGGACTGCATCGGGCGGGAGTGGCAACTGGGGACGGTGCAGGCAGATTACAACATGCCGAAGCGTTTCGGGCTGGAGTACATCGGCCGGGACAATCGCCCGCACCAGCCGATCATGGTGCACCGCGCGCCGTTCGGGAGCATGGAGCGGTTCGTGGGCATCCTCATCGAGCATTTCGAGGGGGCGTTTCCAACGTGGCTCGCGCCGGTGCAGGTGGTAGTGGCGACGATCAGCGAGAAGAGCGCCGAGTTTGGGAAGAAGGTCTGCGAGACGCTCAAGGCGGCGGGACTGCGGGCGGAGCTGGATGACTCGGCGGAAAAGATCGGTCCGAAGAAGCACAAAGCGCGGCAGATGAAGCCTCCGTACATCGCGGTCGTTGGCGAGCAGGAGGCCGCGTCGAACAGTGTCAATGTGAACCCGCGCGACGGCGGCGCATCGGAAACGATGCCGCTGGAGCGATTTATCGAGAAGTTGTTGAAGGAGAACATCCCGGCCCATCGGGAAAATAGTGAATAGCGAATGGCGAATAGCGAAAAGGAGCCGGGGCAGCGTTGCTCTGGAATTCGCTATTCGCTATTCGCCATTCTTGATTCGAAAGGAAGGTGATTACCCATTACGAACTTACGATGCAATGAACAGATTCGCTTGTCCCCGATCCGTCTGATCGACGACACCGGCGGACAGCGCGGCGTGGTGCCGACGGACGAGGCGCTCAGGATGGCCCGCGAGGTCGGGTTGGACCTGGTCGAGGTCTCGCCCAACGAGCGGCCTCCCGTGTGCAAGATCATGGACTACGGGAAGCACAAATACCTGCAGTCCAAGAAGCTCAAGCAGAAGCACCACGAACAGAAGATGAAGGAAGTGCGCATCCGCCCCAAGACGGATCCGCACGATCGACAGATCAAGATGGAACACGCGCGGCAGTTCCTGGCGCACGGGGATCGCGTCCAGTTCACGATGATCTTCCGCGGCCGCGAGCGCTTTCACCAGGACCTGGGCAACGAGAGCTTCAACGAGATCATCACGGCCCTGGCGGACATCGCCAAGGTCGAGCGACCGGCGAAGATGCTGGGCAAGCGCATGACCATGATCCTGGTGCCGACGAAATTGCCGTCCGCCGGCAAGCCCAAGCCGAAGCCCGCCGCTGCGCCGGCGAAGAAGGGAGGCGCGGCGCCCGTCAAGAAGGATATTTCGGGGCCGGGCACGCCGGCTGAAACGCCCACGGCCACGCCGCTGACGCCGCCGCAGCCGGCGTGATGGATTGCCTTGCTTATCTTGCATTTGGCGGCGGTGGCGGTATGCTGCTCTGCTCGAAATCAGTTGACAGGAGTGATTACCCATGCCCGTTGACATCAAGCCCGGCAGCAAGGTGAGCATCAAAGTGACAAAAAGCCCCTCGAACGAGGCGGCGGCCAAGACGCTCTCGCGGATCTTCGCCAAGGACCCGATCAACAAGCGCGCCCGCGTGCGGAGGAAGAAGCTTCTGGCGGACGCGGTCGATCCGCGACGCCGCGGCGGCCGGCCGTGGGAGGTCCGCTCGAAGGCCCCGCGGCTCGTGCAGCCCAAGGCGGGCGACGCGTGCAGCATCCTGGCGACGAGCGACGTGATCCGCGACCTCGGCAGCGTCGCGCGGTTCGTCGAAGTGAAAGCCGGCAAGTAGGTCCGGCACTGACCACTGTCCACTAGCCACTGACCACTTTCATGCTACTGGCGACGGCTCCCGGTTACGGTCCCATCGGCGTGCTTATCCTGCTCGTCATGGTCATCGCCACGTCGATCATCCTCATCACACAATTACTGCCGAAGGCCAAACGGAGCGGTCCGCGCAAGGACGCAACGTACGAATCGGGCATGGAAGTCGTCGGCGACGCCCGGCGGCGATTCAACGTCCGTTTTTACATGGTGGCGATGCTGTTCCTGCTCTTCGACGTGGAGCTGGTCTTCATGTACCCGTGGGCGATACTCTTCTCCAAAGCCAGGACCGCCGCCGCCCCGGCCGAACTGACCTTCCTCTTCTACGAAATGGTCATCTTCTTCGCGATCCTGCTCGTGGGATACGTATATGCGTGGGGCAAGGGCGTGTTTCGGTACGATTAGCACCAGGCCCGTTCTATTTGCTACAATCCACCGAGAATGGCCAAACACGAATACGATCCGCACACCATGACCGGCGAGGATGTCCTCACCACTCGTTTGGACGCCCTCGTCAACTTCTTCCGCGAAAAGGGCGTCAACTGGGCGCGCAAGAACTCGCTCTGGCCGATGCCGTTTGCCACGGCCTGCTGCGGCATCGAGCTGATGGCCACGGGGGCCAGCCGCTACGACATCGCCCGCTTCGGGGCCGAGGTCATGCGCTTCAGCCCGCGCCAGTGCGACCTCCTCATCTGCGCCGGTCGCGTCGCGATCAAAATGATGCCCGTCCTGCAACGCATCTATCTCCAGATGACCGAGCCGAAGTGGGTGATCTCGATGGGGGCCTGCGCCTCGACCGGCGGCGTTTTCGATACGTACGCGGTCGTGCAGGGGATCGACCAATTCCTGCCGGTCGATGTGTATGTGCCCGGCTGCCCGCCGCGACCGGAGACGCTGATCGAGGGGATCATGGCGATCCAGCGCATTGTGGAACGGGACGGGATCAAAACGAGCTCCGAGCGCGGCCGTGGGCTCAAGCTGGTCGCCGAGCCGATGATTCAGGTGCGCGTGCCGGAAGTCGTGGAGGCGGGTGCGAAGTAGCCATGGCGAGCCCTCAGGAAATTGCGGCGATTCTCAATTCGCAATTCGGCGGACAGGTCTACGCGGCGCAACCACTGGTGATGCGCGGCGATCAGCCGGGCGATCAGATGTACGTACGCGTCGAGCCAGAGCGGTTGATCGAGGTGATGCGGCTGCTCCGCGAGGAAGCGCGGACGCGGTTTGAGCAACTCTGCGACCTGACATGCGTCGATTACCTGAACTTCCCTGAGGCGACTGATCGCTACGGCGTGATTTATTCGCTGCTGTCGCTCACGCACAATCATCGGCTGTGGGTGAAGTGTTTCGCGAACGACCCCAGGCCGGCGGTCCCGACGGTCACGTCGATCTGGCCGGGGGCGGAGTGGATGGAGCGCGAGGTCTTCGACATGTACGGCGTCGTGTTCGAGGGCCATCCGGACCTGCGCCGAATTCTCACTTGGGACGCGTTCGAGGCGTTTCCACTCCGCAAGGACTATCCCCTTCGCGGAAAGGGCGAGCGCGAGAATTATCCGGTCCTGCACCGGGACAGCGCATAGTGTGATTGGCGGGTGGAACCCGCCCTACGTGTTATGTCCACGACCTCCACGCTCGTCACCGCTGACCACTTCCGCTACATCGCTGAGCGAACAATTCAAGAGGATGATCTTCTTACGAGCCTGAAGCGTGAAGCCGCGGCGGCGGGGATTCCGGAGATTTCGATCTGTCCGGAGCAGGCCGCGTTCATGCAGATCCTGCTGCGGCTCAACAAGGCGAGAGAGGTCTTCGAAGTGGGCACGCTCGCCGGTTACTCGGCGATCAGCATGGCCAGGGCGCTTCCGACGGAGGGCCGCGTTCGGACGATCGAACTCGATCCAAAGCACGCGGACTTTGCCGATGCGTGGTTCAAGCGGTCGGATGTCGCCGAGCGCATCGAACTTCACCGCGGCGCGGGGATGGAGGTGCTCCCGCGCTTTGCGACCGATTCGGCGGATGCGGCGTTTCTCGATGCCGACAAGGCCAGCTACGGCGATTACTTGCGGGAGTGTCTGCGCATTGTCCGCCCCGGCGGGCTCATCATGGCGGATAACGCCTTTGCGTTCGGTCAACTGTTTGATGAACATCCGACCGACCGCGAGGCGCCGGCGGTCCGCGCGTTCAACGAGGTGATGGCCCGGGAAAACCGTTTGGTGAGCGTGATCGTGCCGCTGGGCGACGGGCTTTGGGTAGGCGTAAAGCGGTAAGCCGGCACCTTCCTCCGTCGATGTGCATATTGGTTCGCCACCGGTGCCGCGGGCCGTGATAATGCGCGGCGAGATGCCCCAGACGAAGAAATTGTCCGTCCAAACCAAGCCGCGAATTTCCGCGTGCATCGTCGCGCTGGTCGTTGTCGTTCTGGCGGCATATGCCAATAGCTTCTGGGGCGTCTTCCTCCTCGATGACACGCGGGCGATCGTCGAGAACCGGCGGATTCATCAACTGTGGCCGATCGGACCAATCCTTTCCGGCCCGCGACCGATCGTCGATCTGTCGCTGGCGGTCAATTACGCGATCAGCGGCGTGAAGCCATGGAGTTACCACGCGCTCAACCTCGTCATCCACGTACTCGCGGCGCTGATGCTATTCGGCGTGGTGCGGCGGACGCTGGGCCGAATTGACGCACACCGGCTGAGTGCCGGAGCCCTCCCCCTCGCTTTCGCCGCTGCCCTCGTATGGGCGGTCCATCCCCTGCACACGCAGGCTGTCACTTACGTCATTCAGCGCAGCGAATCCATGATGGGGCTGTTTTACCTGCTCACGCTTTACTGGTTTGCGCGCGGTGCGGAAACGAATTGGCGGAGATGGTTCGCCTTGAGTGTCATTGCCTGCGCGCTCGGGATGTGCAGCAAGGCCGTCATGGTCTCCGCGCCGGTCGTCGTGTTGCTTTACGATCGCGCGTTTTTCGCCGGCAATTGGCGCGACGTCTTTCGCCGCCGCTGGGGGGTGCACCTGGCGCTGGCAGCGACATGGTCAATTCTCGCAGTGACCGGGGTACTGCGCGGCATAGTTGAGACGTCGCCGGAAGCGCATGTGACCGTCGGGTTCGGTGTGACGCGATCGACGCCCGTCGAATATGCGCTGACCCAGGCGGGGGTAATCTTGCACTATCTGCGGCTGGCAATCTGGCCGCACCCGCTATGCCTCGACTACGCTTGGCCGATTACGAAGAAATTCGGGGACGCCGCGCTGCCGCTTGCGGGGATCGTCCTCCTCCTCGCCGCGACAATCTGGGCGTGGATTCGGCGGCCGGCGCTGGGCTTCCTTGGCGCGGCGTTCTTTCTGATCCTCGCGCCGACATCGAGCTTCGTGCCCATCCAGGACGCGGCCTTTGAACATCGCATGTATTTGCCGCTCGCTGCGATTGTTCTACTGTTCATGGTCGCTGTGGCGCATCGGTTCCTTCGATATGAGGGCGCGACAACCGCCCTACTTGTCGCCATCGCGATTGTTCTTGCCAGTGTTACACACCACCGCAACAAGCTATACGCCAGTTCTTTCAAGATGTGGACCGACGTGGTTTTCCAAAGACCGCTAAACGTCCGCGCCTACAACAATATGGGCAATGCACTCGTGGCCGACGGGAAACCTCGCGATGCAATACCGGTTTTTGAAACTGCGCTTCAAATCGGCGGGCCCAATGCAACGATCCACTTCTCCTACGGTGTCGCCCTGGCGGCGGTCTCGCGGACGGATGAGGCCATCGCCCAATATCGCGAAGCGCTACTGCTGTTTCCTGATTTTGCAAAGGCGCATAACAATCTCGGCCAGCTCATCGCCGGGCGGCGCGATTATGAAGAGGCGATGGAGCATTTTCAGGCCGCGCTGCGGATCGACTCTGATTATGCCGAGGCGCGCTACAACCTGGCCCTGGCGCTGAACGCTGTCGGGCGCCTCGGGGAATCCGTCGAGCATTATCGCCGCGCGTTGAATTTGAGGCCGAATGAGGCCGGATGGCACAACAACCTCGCCGCCGCACTGACGCAAATCGGCCAGTTCGACGAGGCGGTCAAAGAGTTCAATGCCGCGCTGCGACTGAATCCGAACTACTTCAACGCCCGCTACAACCTCGCCACCCTCCTGGAAAATCGCGGGCGACCGGCCGAGGCCGCGGGCCAGTATCTGGAAGCCCTGAAACTCCGCCCGGATCACAAGGATGCACGGCGGCGGCTGGACATCGTTCTTAAGAAGCTGGATGCGGCCTCTCAACCCTCGACGCGTCCTTTTTAGAAACTGTCACAGGGGCTTCCAACAACGCAGGGGGTCGGGGTATAATTAGGAGAGCCCGCCAGTTTCCGCAGGCCATGGCCAGCCGGCCGCGGGGGAGAGGAACCTAGATCGATGATTGCGACGACCTTTGCCGTTCTTGGCGTTTCCCTATCGTTTGGCTTTTCCGAGGCCCCACGGCCGATTGACTATCAGCCCAGGCTGGCGCCGGTCGTATCTCCCGTGCTTCAAATCCGTCTCGTCGAGCGGCCGGAAGAGTTGCTACGCGTCTGGGTTTTCTTCACGGACAAGAATGTCCGCAACGAGACCGACCGGCAGGAGAGGCTTGCCCAGAGGGCCGTCGAACTGCCGGCGCGGACCCAACACCGGCGCCAACTGCGGCGGACGGCCGCCGGCCTGGTGGATGCGCGCGATCTTGCCCCTGTCCGCTCATACGTGGACGCGGTTCGCGCGACGGGAGCGAAGATTCGCCACGAAAGCCGCTGGCTGAACGGTGTCAGCGCCGATGCTACGCCCGGGCAAATCGCTCAGTTGGAAAGGTTGTCGTTCGTCCGGCGGATTCAACCGGTCGCCCGCGCCGCTCGTCGGCGGCCGATGCCCGAGACACCCGTGTCGGAGACCGCCCCGCGCGGCGATCCTTCGTGGTACAACAACTCGTACAATCAGCTCGCGCAAATTAACGTCGTCGGCGCGCACGACGCGGGCTATACCGGCGCGGGCGTCGTCGTCGGCATCCTCGACACCGGCTTCAATCGCACGCACACGGCCTTCAATCAATCGACCGGCGGCGCGCACCCCGTGCAGATCATCGCGGAGTATGATTTCGTTGATAGCGACGGCAACACGGCGCAGGAAGGCGGCGATCCGGGAGGCCAGTCTGACCATGGCACGTACATCCTCGGCGTGTTGGGCGCATTTCATCCCAACGTGCTCGTCGGCGCGGCGTACGACGCCGAGTTCTTGCTGGCCAAGACGGAAGACATCAGCCAGGAGGTCCCCGCGGAGGAGGATAACTACGTCGCTGGGCTGGAATGGCTCGAACTCAACGGCGCGGACATGGCCACCAGTTCCCTTGGCTACATCGACTGGTATACGCAGGCGGATCTGGATGGCCAGACCGCCGTGACGACGGTCGCTGTAAATATCGCCACCGCCAACGGTATGGTCTGCTGCACCGCGGCGGGAAACGAGGGTCACGATGCCGACCAGGGCACGTCGCACCTGATTGCGCCGTCCGACGCGTATGAAGTGATCACCTGCGGCGCCGTCGATTCCGCCGGCACATCGGCATGGTTCACGTCGGATGGCCCCAGCGCTGACGGCCGTGTCAAGCCGGAGGTCGTGGCTCGCGGCGTGTCGACGATGACGGTCACGTCCTCCAACAATACCAGCATCGTCGGCGTGAATGGCACGTCCCTCTCCACGCCCTTGGTCGCCGGTGGCGTCGCCCTGATTCTCCAGGCCCACCCGGATTGGACCGCCGACAAGGTCCGCCGCGCGCTGTTTCACACTTCCGACATATTCCTGGCCACATTTTATTTCGATTTTGAATATGTCCAAGGGTACGGGATCATCGACGTGGACGCGGCGATTCAGTTTATCCATAGCGACATCGACGGCGACGGCCTGGCGGACGGCAACGACGTCCAGCACTTCGTGGACAGCCTGATGGGTATCAATCAGGATCTGGACGAGCTTCGCCGCTCGGACATCAATGCCGACGGCCTGCCCGACGCGGCGGATGTGCCGATCTTTGTGAACGATCTGCTGGGGCTGTAGCGAATGCCCATCAGCACCCCGGCCGCAAGGCCGGGTAAGCACACGCCGCCGCGCGAGTCAGTGATTGCTCTGGGTTCAAGCACCCCCTTGCAGGCACTCGCGTGCCTGGTTCTGATTCATCCCGAGGCCGAGGATTTGCGGAGTCATGTGAAGTCACGGACAATCCGCAATATCCATGAAACATTTCCGCAAAGAACTCTGGCTCGAGATCACGACCCGTCGGGCCTACGTCAACGTCACGCCGCAGGTCGAAGCGGCCCTCAAGGAGAGCGGCATCCGCGAAGGGCTGTGCCTCGTCAACGCCATGCACATCTCGGCCAGCGTCTTCATTAACGACGACGAGCGCGGTCTGCACGCCGACTTCGAGCGCTGGCTGGAGGGCCTCGCCCCGCATGAGCCCGTCAGCCAGTACCGCCACAACGACACCGGCGAGGACAACGCCGACGCGCACTTGAAGCGAACGATCATGGGCCGCGAGGTTGTGGTGGCGGTGACCGGCGGGAAGCTGGACTTCGGCCCGTGGGAGCAGATCTTCTACGGCGAGTTCGACGGCCGGCGGAAGAAGCGGGTGTTGGTAAAGATTATTGGGGAATAAAGCTGGGCAAGAACCTTGTCTACCTGCGTCACATTCGCCCGCACTTAATTCAACATCATCGCTTCCGTCATCCCGGCAATGTCGAGGGCGTCGACGGAATTGTCGCGGTTCAGGTCTGAGCGAGTCGGGTGCGCGGGATCGGAGGGTTGATCGAGGAGCACGTTGACGAGCGCCTCGGCATCGAGAAGGTCGACGTCCTCGTCGGCGTCGATGTCGCCGGGGAGGGTCAGCGCGACCGACACGAATTGGCTTTGCGGGATCGTCGATAAATCCGGCGAGACGCCGAGGTTGCCGTACCCGCCGCCCAGTCCCGGCAGCCACTGGTTCGTCACGTCGCCGTTGGTGCGAAGGATGAACGCGGCGATCCTCACATTCCCGCCGTTCAGCCCCGCCACGCCGATGTCGGCGTAGGGAATCAGGAAATCAAACCCGTGCATTGCCGTTGCGGCGTTCGCGACGCTGCTGCCCGTCACGCCGCCCGTATTCGAATTGTTCATCGCCGCCTGCATGCCGTTGGCGTTGGACCCGCCGTTCAAGAGACCGTCGCCGTCGCCCAGCGTGCCGTTGCCCTTGTAAAGTTTGGTGATCCCACCGGGCAAAAGCGTGAATTGATCGACGTAGATCGTTCCGCCCGCCGTATTCGTGAAAATCATCTCGTCGGGCTCGAAACCCGCGTCGAGTTGCGTGCCGGTCAGCAGGTGCGGGCCGCCCGGCGGCGGCGCGTAACCGGAGAAGTTGAGCACGTTCTGACCGCCGGGCTTACAGTCGATGAACAGGCACAGACCGGTTCCGTCGGTCGTGAGATTGCCGGTGATCCCGACGCGCAGGCCCGTTGACGTGGGTCGCACAAAAAGCTGATTGAGTTCGGAGAGGTTGTCACCGAGCGCCGTCGCGTTGTTTTGCGTCGCCTGCAGGCTGACGCCGCCGAGGCTCTCGGGCACATCGACGCCGTCAATCTCGTTGGGCGGCGGGGCGACGGGCGCAAGGTTGACTTGGAGTATCTTGTAATCGTAAGCGAGCATGGAGATGTTGTAGGCCGACTTGTTCGCATCGGTGATGGGGGCGAGCGGCGCTCCGGTGATCTGATCGACCGGCGTCGTTGAACCGCCGGGGATTGTCGTGTTGGACAGGTTAAAGGTCGAACTGCCGCTGCCAGTGCGCACGCGGATGACGACGAAGAGCGTCTCTTCGCCCTCGGCGTAGCGCAGGAATCCCCAGTGCCGGGTGCTGCTGTTGGTGATGGGGACGTACTGGCCGTAGCGGAGGGCCGGGTGCGTTTTGCGCAGGACGATAAGCTGCTTATACGCCTCGAGCAGCGAACCGGCGACGCCGTCCTGCTCCTCGACCGAGCGGCCGTCGTTGTTCTGCGAGACGCGGGCGTTGTACGCCGACGCGTTGAGCACGAAATAATTACTCATCGGCGGCCCCGCGACCGCGTTCCACTTGAACGGCTCGCGCATGGGGATATCGTTGGCGTCCGTGCCCCAGTTGCCCTTGGTGCCGCGCATGCCGATCTCATCGCCGAAGTAGATCATCGGCGGGAAGGGACTGGTCAGCAGGATCGCCGCCGCGGCCTTCGCCTTGGTGAGGCTGCCGCCGAGGATGGACGTCAACCGGTCGACGTCGTGATCGCCGATGATGCCGAGAAAAGTCTTGCCCGCGGGAAGCTGCGAAAGCGTCGCGGCGGTCTGGCTATACAAGCTGCCCGTCGTCTCGCTCGTCAGCGCGTCGCGAACGGCGAACTCCCACGGCTTGGTCATGGTGGCGTCGAAGGCGGCCATCAGCGTCGAGCCGGTGATGCCCCAATCGGCCTGCTCGGCGAAGGTTAGAACGTTCGGGTTGACCGTCTGCAAAGCCGTCTTCCAGGGCACCCAGAAATCGTCGATGTTGTAGCCCCAGCCGTTCGGGCCGCTGCCGTATTCGTACCAGACGTGATCGAGACGATAACCGTCGATGCCGTCGGAGGGATCGCCGTCGTTGTTGGGATCGAGCCAGTGCTGGGCCCAGCCCGTCACGAGCGCCGTGGGATTCGCGTTGTTGTGGTCCCAGTGGATAAACCCGACGGACGAACCGTTCCATGTCGTATAGACGCTGCCCAGATAGGACGTGTTGGCGGCGTTGGTGAAAGCCAGCCACGCGTCGTAGGGGCTCGCCGGGTTGTTGTAGGCGCTCTGATACCACGTCGAGGTCTGGCTGATGCCGTAAACAACATTGTCGATGAAGACCTTGATCCCGCGGGCGTGGGCCTGGTTGACGAAGTTGAGGAACTGCGCCTCCGTGCCAAACCAGGGGTTGAGCTGGTCGGCCGGACCATGCTGGTAGCCGTGGTACGCGGGCGAGGGAAAGATCGGCGTCATCCACACCATCGTCACGCCGAGCGATTCCAGATAATCGAGCGACGCGGTCATGCCGTCGAAGTCGCCGAAGCGCTGGGCGTCGTTGTTGGAGTCGCGCCAGGCGATGGGCATGAACTGGTAGATGATCTCGTCTTCGAAGGGCCGCGGCGACGGTGGGCCGGCAACGGCGGGGGCGAAAAGCGATCCGGAGATCACCGCACTGATTAGTAAAACGTTTATCTTCTGGGTCACTTTTTTTCCCTTGGCTAAAACAGGCGTGCGAGTCGCTGTTCTTTGTGATAGTACGTGCCGCTCGTCCCCCAATGCGGCTCAAGGCAGCGATCAACCCATTGGATTATAACAGAAACAGGCCCGGTGAGTCAGGCATTTACGACCCGCTATCCTCGAGCCTGACAAACCACATGAAACGCTCCACTTCGCGCTGGTAGAGATCCACCGAAAAGCCCGGATACCGCTTGGGCGTATAGGTGTGCAGCGCGTCCTGCCAATACGATCGGCTTGCGGGCAGCGGCTCCGCGTGTCCATCGACGAAGACGCACGGCCGCTTGACCAGCCGGCGATGGCTGGCGCGCAGCGACGTGCCCGTGTCGTCCACGGCCTCGTCGCTGACGATTTCCCACGAGTAGCCCATGCTCTCTCGGCCTTCGCGCTGATTGTGCGGTGGGTGGTAGTAATTCACGTTGTCCGCGAGGGCGACGATCTCGCTGGCCCGGCGGATGTGCTCCAGCTTTCGCCACGCATCGCCGCCGTATTCGTCCCAGCCCTGCGGCGCGTCCGAGGCCGTCCAATAGCCGGTCTCTTCATCGTAGGCCGTAAGGGTGTTGAACAGCCATCGATTCGGCGCGTAGTGCAGAAACCCCGAATGAGCCCGGCGGGCCCAGTCGTCGCCGACCTCCGGACACCGCCAAATCCCGACCGGATGCCGCCAGCCGGTGTCGTCCGTCGCCGGGGAAAACGGTTCGTTGTTGTCGTTCGCCAGGATTTCGTTGATCAGGAGCCCCGTGGAGTTGAAGTAACTCCACACCAGGCGCGGCGGCATCGACCCTTGGTAATCCGCGGTATAGGCCTGCAGCGCCATGCCCTGACCGCGCAGGTTCGAGAGACAAAGCGTCAGGCGGCCATGCTCACGCGCCTGGCTCATGGCGGGCAGCAGAACGGCGATCAGCAGTGCGATGATCGCGATGGTGATGATCAATTCGACCAGCGAAAGGGCGCCGCGCCACCCCGCGGCCATCCTGCCTTTCCTGCAAATCGCGGTCATGATGCGACTATTATGACGGTTGCGCGAGCAGCAATTCGACGAAAGACGTGGCGTCATCGGGCGTGGCCAGACCGTCCCTGTTTGTATCCGCACGGCAGCGATCCAGTTCGGCGGCTCCCGCCGGGTTGAGGACGGTATCGACGAATTTCTGGACGTCGCCCCCGTCGATGATCCCGCTGCCGTCGCAATCGCCGCGCGTGCAATCGACGTTCGCGAAGTAGAACGTGAACGGGACCGACGCCGTGTAGCCGGTCGAGCCGGTGTCGACCAGCTTGAACGTCGCGCGCCACAGGACCTTGAGCGGGTCGAAGTCCGGCTCATCCGAATTAATGAGCCACGTAAGATGGATGTGGAGATTGTTATTACCCAGGAGAATTCGTTCTCCGGGGTCATCGATGACGACGAAGCTCGGGCTGATGGCCTGAAAGGCCGGATCGACCTGAATGACCTCGATTCGCACCTGTACCCCGGATTGTAAAGTCAGCAGATCATTAGGCACATCGTCGGTGATGACGCGATCAAAGCCGGGGTTGTTATCGCTCCAACCGTTGAAAAGCTCGTTGACCGGCGGCAAGACGATGACGTTGAGGTCGGGAATGAAGCCGCCGAGCTTGAGTTGCCCGGCGGCGGTGCGACCGACGAAGACGTCGCCGCTGTGCTGAGCCCGCGCGGCAGCAGGGCACAAGGCGACGAGGATGGCGGCAACCGTCGTATAAACGGGATTTCGGGCTCGCATTTCTCACCGTCCCTTCCGCGGCGAGACGCGCCGCGATAACGCGGAAATGACCAGCAAAATCGCCAAACTCGTCGGCTCCGGCGTAAACGTCACGGTCAGCGCCTCCGAGGGCAGGTAACCCGTGGAGCCGGTGTCGAGGATTCGAAACGTGGCGTTCCACGCGGTCTGACCGGGCGGCGGAACGAAGCCGGGGTCATTGGAGTCGATGTGCCAGAACGGATGATCGTCGAAAGGCACGGAACCGATGTCCCACGTCTCGCCGGGATCGTCAAAGAAACCGGCGAATCCGGGTCGCCAACCTTTCAAAGCGTCATCAAACGTAATGACATCCAGGACCAGATTGGCGCCCGCCTCCGGTGGAACGAGGCCCACCACCGAATCCGTAATCGTAAAGAATCCGGGCTCGTCGATACCAAACCCGAACAGGGGGCCGTTGATCTCCGGCAATTGTACAAGTTCTCCGCCCCACAGCGCCACGAGTTGGCCGCTGTCCGGATCGATGCCGATGTTGACGTCGCCGCCTTTGACGCCGGCCTGTGCCGGCAGAGTAAACAAAGCAGCGAGAATGATTGGCGTGATTCCCCTACAAAAGAAGCTTCGCATCAGAAACCCTCCGTTTCGGTTTCGCTTGAGTTCAAAACACTTTCGTAAACCTCATCTCAGTAGTATCGAATGCCCCTTTACCATCCCACGGCGGGGTCATACTTGTTGTGCGTCCAAACGAGATTCGGAAACTGACTCGCCTGGACGTTGAGCGTATAGGTGTCCTCGAATCGCTGCGGCTCCGCGTGCCCATCCAGGAATCCGTAGTTGGCCCGTTTCAGATGGCGCTCGAGATCAACCTCCCGCGCCGCAAACGTCCGTGGGCTGATGAACCACGTCTCCGGATGGACGTGATCAGAGGCCGCGAAGCTGCCCTGCTGGGTTAGTTCCGCCCAGAAGATCGTCGCGGACGATCGTTTGATTCGGGTAAGCGACGTGAACTCCTCCCGGCCTTCGATCGTCCCCATCATGTAGTAATTATTGGCGTAGCTCATCCGCCGCTTCTGGTCGGAGTTCGGCACGACTTGATTCCAGTATGGGCTTTCATCCGCCGGACAGCGCACCACTTGCTCGGAGCCGATTTCCTGCGCCGCCGTGTTGATCCACGCCGCCCCCTCATCGACGGAACCTCCGTGCGCGAAGCCGCCGGTCGGCAAGAAACCCTCGTTGTTGTCGGCGTACATCTGCACCGCCGCGCAAAGGCTGTGCATGTTCGCCAGGCACTTCGCTGCGCGGCCGATCTGCCGCGAGCGCGACAGGGCCGGTAGCAGGATGCCGACTAGCACAACAATGACGCTGATGACCACAAGCAATTCGATCAACGTGAATCCACGTCGACGCATGAGCCACCTCCTCCCGGAGGGATCGCAAACGAATGAAGGATGTACCGATACGCGCGTTGAAGAACGGGAATCGAATCTCGAAGGGGATCACGCCGCCCCACGCCGAACCACTATCGGCGGGGAAGGCGCGCAGACGCTCAACGAGACTTCGGGCGCAGGGAGTTGCGAGTTAGCGGGAAGGAGGGGCGCGGGGCGCGGAGGGCGAGTGATGTTCGGAACTGTGGACCCGGGCATCGCTCGGGCGCGAAAACGGCCGAACGGGTTGTGCCGAGATCAACAGCACGGCCAAGCCGATTGCCAGCGCAATAGATCCGACTTTCACCAGGTAACAGATCTGGCACGGGGCGGCGTCGTGATGATCGTGATGATGCAGAAGCGGCGTGGCCCCCAATGCCAGGGGCAGGAACACAAGTAGCGCCAAGATCGCCGGTGACCGCTTCATCGCTGTAAAACATTGTAATACAAACACCGAGGCGGGGTCAACCGTCCTCTTGTAGGGATTCTTTCCAGCCCCAGACGAGGCCGAAAGCGGTCGCGAAGCGGCATATCGCGTCATTTGACGCCCCCCGCGATAATCAGACGCCCATGACGCCGAACCCTCCCCCCACCGACCGCCTCCCCTTCGTCATCGATGCCTGCGGCCAGTTTCCCCCGGAGGCCGTCGGGGTCGATTTCGAGCCCTACGCCCGGCCCTCGACCCCGCAGCTCGAAGCACTGATCGCCGAAGAGTGGGGCCGCCAGGTCGCCCTTGCCAAGGGGACCGATCGCATGCTCTTCAACGGCGAGTTGCTTCGGTATGTCCGCCACGCGATCGAGAACGGACCGGCGGGCGATCGGTTTCATCTGACCGTCGGGCCGACGTGCTTCCGCGATTTTGTCGGGACGAACCTCTACAACCGGCATCGCCTCGACGAGTTCGGCTGGCACCGCTTCGCCAACCCCATCGGCACGACGGCCACACTCCTGACGCGCGACGGTCGCATCTGTTACGGCCGCCGCTCGACGCGCGTCGTCTATCACGCCGGTCACGTGCATACCTTCGGCGGCTCGCTGGAGGCCGGCGATCGGAAAGCGGATGGAACCATCGACGCGTTCGCCAGCGTCGCCCGCGAGTTGACCGAGGAACTGGGATTGCGGACGGACGAGACGCGCGGTTTGGTGTGCGTCGGTCTCATCCGCGACAAGGAGATCCACCAGCCGGAGCTATTGTTCGAGGCGCGACTGGGCTTTTCGGCCGATGAGGTGCGATCGCGGTGGCAGACCGCCGAGGCGAAGGATGAGCATGACGAGATCGTGACGCTGGACAATCAGCCAGAGGCGATCGTGCCGTTCATCCGAAGTTGCCGACCGATCGCGCCGGTTGCGGTCGGGGCGCTCTTCATTCACGGGCTATTGAGTTGGGGGCGGGAGTGGTTTGAAAGTGCGGCCGCCAAGATCTGATCGTACTCTTCACCTGGATAAATCACGGATCTGATCCGGCCCATACTCCTTCATCGACCCGCCTGTCGGGGCCACGTCCGGCCCAGGGAAGCGGCTGTAGCTCGCCTGCTTTCGATTTTTTGTCCGAGGATCGCTGGTCGGGCGTCCGTGCGTCGGCGACTTTCAGCCCCTCGTCGAATTGTTTAACGAATCGATCGTCGCTCGCCGCGCGAAACGCCGGATCGAACAAGTCGTTGAGGAAATACCGCTTCCCGCGATGCTCCAGAAACCCGACTTCGTCGGGAAGTCGATATCGCATTGGTGGCGGTGTCGGCGGCGGTGACGCGAGATAGACCGTCCCCGCGATAAGGAGTGTCAGAACGACAATGACTCTGATTCGGCGAAACATGGTCGGGCCTCCCTGCGCCACCATCATAGTAAATCGGCCCCTCTGATATCAATCCCCCAACCTAAACGGCGAAGCCTGAAGCACCGCACCTAACGCGGCGTGCAGCGGCGGTAGCGGACGATCTTGAGCCCTCCCGCGGCGGGTTCCGGCAACGCCTCCCAATCCTCCTCGCGCCAGGCGGGGAAATAGGTGTCACCGGTCAGACCCGGCTGCTGAATCCACGTCACAATCATCTCGTCGGCGACGGGCAGGGCTTGTTCGTAAATCTGCGCCCCCCCGGCGATAAACGCCGTCTCCTCGCCGCGCTGCCGGCAGAGTTCAAGCGCCTCGTCAAGCGAGTGAACCACGTCAAGGCTCGTGCCGTCTTCTGATTTGACTTTTTGACTTTTTGGCGTTTCGACGTTTCTTGTGATCACGATGTTCCTCCGCCCCGGCAACGGTCGCCCGATCGAATCGTACGTCTTGCGGCCCATGATGACCGCGTGGCCCATCGTCGTCCGCTTGAAGTGCTTCAAATCCTCCGGCTCGTGCCAGGGCAGCGCGCCCCCTTTGCCGATGAGGCGGTCGGGGGTCATGGCGACGATGATGATGGTTTGCATGGGGCGAGTCAGACAGCCACCTTGAACTTGATCGCCTCGTGGCATTCATAGCCGACGAGGCGGAAATCCTCGAAGCGAAGTTCGTCGAAGGGCTTGCGGGCGATCTCCAGGCGCGGCAGGGAGAGCGGCTGGCGCGTGAGTTGCTCCCTCAATCCCGCGACGTGGTCATACTCGGCCATCGGCCCGCCGGGATCGGCGCAGTAGATGTGCGCATCGATAATCGTGTGGCCGAAGCGGCCCAGCCCCAGGCCGACGTCCTGCGCGATCATCTGTGTCAGCGTCGCATAGGCCGCGAGGTTGAACGGAATCCCCAGGGCCACGTCGCCGGAGCGCTGCGACAGATGGCAGTTGAGCTTGCCGTCAGAGACGTGAAACGCGAACGTGTAGTGACACGGCGGCAGCTTGCTGGCGATTGCGTTGCCCGGCTCCCACGCCGTCACCACCAGCCGCCGGCTGTTGGGGTCCTTCCGAAGCGTGTCGAGCACGTAGCGAATCTGATCGATCTCGCGGACCTGCCAGCGGTCGTGTTCGTCCTTCGTCGCGCTGGGGAAGTGTCGCCAGTAGTGACCGTAGGCGGTGTCGAGGTTGCCGTGCTCGTCGGCCCAGGCATCCCAGATCTTGGTGTACTCGCGGAGGTTGCGGATGTGGTTCTCCCCGGAGAGATACCAGAGCACCTCGCGGAGCATGGAAGCGAACTGCATTTTTTTCGTCGTCAGCAGGGGAAACCCCGCGGCGAGATCCACCTGATAGTGCGCGGAGAAGAGGCTGATCGTGTCCACGCCCGTCCGCGTAGGCTTGCGGACACCCTCATCCAGCACCTTGCGGACCAAATCGAGGTAGACCTGCATAATAATCCTCCGTGATAACCCAATACGCGCGGAGTGTAGGTGGACCGCTAATGCCCCGCAATCCGCCTATTTCGGAGGTGATTCGGCGGGTTTGACGCTCCGGTCGGCGGTCCCTAAAATCATTGGCCAGACGGACATCGTGTTATTGCGCCGCGGCCAAACACGCCTGATTGCTTGTCAGTCATACTTGAGAATGTACCCATGCAAGAGCCGACGACTTGGCATTATTTCCTGATTTACACGCACCTCGCGGTCTGCCTGGTCCTCGCCGTCTATGGCGTGCATCGCTACAGCCTGGTCTATCTCTACTACAAGTACCGCCGCAACAACCCGCGCAAGACCGCCTGCTTCCTCGGGCGCCCGCGGGTCACCATCCAACTGCCCATGTACAACGAGCAGTTTGTCGCCCGGCGGGTCATTGAGAACGCCTGCCGAATCGACTACCCGCGCGACCGGTTGGAGATCCAGGTCCTAGACGACTCGACCGACGAGACGACGGAGATCGCCCGCGCGACGTGCGAGCGGATGCGGGCGGCGGGTCACGACGTGGTTTTCCTGCACCGGGACAATCGCGAGGGTTATAAGGCCGGTGCCCTGGCCGAGGGGCTCAAGGTGGCGACGGGCGAGTTCATCGTCATCTTCGACGCGGACTTCATCCCTCCGACGGACATCCTTGACCACCTGATCGACCATTTCGTCGATCCGCAGATCGGCATGGTCCAGGCCCGCTGGGAACACCTCAATCGCGAGCAATCGCTGCTCACAAAAAGCCAGGCGATCCTGCTCGACGGCCACTTTGTCATCGAACACGCCGCGCGAAATCGCTCGGGGCGGTTCATGAGCTTTAACGGTACGGCGGGGGCCTGGCGGCGGACGTGCATCGCCGACGCCGGAGGCTGGCACCACGACACGCTCACGGAAGACCTCGATTTGTCCTACCGGGCGCAGATGAAGGGCTGGAAGTTCGTTTACCTCCCGGAGGTGACGAGCCCGGCCGAGTTGCCGCCGGAAATGAACGCGTTCAAGAGCCAGCAGCACCGCTGGGCCAAGGGCGGGGCGCAGACCTGCCGGAAACTCCTGCCCAGTATTATCCGCTCGCGCCTGCCCTGGCGGATCAAGCTGGAGGCATTCTTCCACCTGACCAGTTGGGCCAGCTATTTCCTCATTCTTGTCCTCAGCCTGCTCCTTCTGCCCGTGCTTTACACCAAGGTGCACGTGTTCGCGAATCACATCGTGCTGCGGGCGATCTTCGATATCTCGCTGGTGCTCATCGCCACCTGCTCGGCAAGCACGTTCTACGTCGCCAGTCAGCGGGAGGTCTTCCGCACGTGGGGTGAGAGCCTGAAATACCTGCCGTTTCTTGTCAGCCTCGGCGTCGGCGTCTCACTCAACAACGCCCGCGCGGCCATCGAGGGCCTGCTGGGGCAGTCGTCCGAGTTTGTGCGCACACCGAAATTCGGTGTCGCCGGCCGGGGTGACAACGGCTGGGTGAACAAGACCGGCCGGAACCGCCTCGACGCCAAGCGGATTCAGGCGTGGAGCGAACTGGCGATGGGGTTGTATCTCAGCGGCTGCGTCGCCTACACGGTTATCGAGAAGATGTGGATCGGGCTTTTCTTCATGTGCCTCTTCGCCGTCGGCTATCTGTACGTGGCGATGCTCACCTTCTACGGCCGGTACCAGGCGGCTCGAACGCAAGACTGGTCCGTCGATTCGGCGATGGAGGGGACCAAACAGGACCTGCTCCCTGCGCCACTTCCCGCATCCAAGTGAGTCCCATCGTTCACCTCGGTAGCGGCCGCGCGGCTTGACAGCGGTGTCTGCGGAGTCTACATTCTCCCCCCAGTCAGGCGCGGTCGTTTCCTTTCATCGGTCGGTGCGAGAATTACCATGACATCCAACCTTTGTCGCGGGCGCGGGGTCTTCTTATGCTGCGGATTGCTGACAGGGATCGGCGTCGCATGCCAAAGGCCGAAGACGAGCGAACCGGTTCAGGCTGCGGTCACGCCGGAGTACTGCATCCGCGTCGATCGCGACAACAACGGCGCGGCCGCGACGGGCGACGAGATTGATCTGTCGGCCGCCTCGGATCGGCAGCGGACGCTGGCGTTCGAGATGGCGGGGTATTCGGAAACGGCCCCGGATGCGACGCCCGAGCAGCGCGCCGCCGCGACCCAGGCCGCCGTCATCGACGCCTTTTGCAAGGCGCTCATCGAAGCGCGGGCCTCGCGCGGTCAATCGACCGCCGACTTTACCGCAAGGATCGGCCCCCGAATGACGGTCACGCATCGCTCGGTCGAGCGAGGCTACGAAGTCCGAATCGAACTGGCCTATCGGGGAGTCGAAAGCCTCTTCATTGTCCGCAACGGCGTTCTCCAGCATCCCCCGCAGGACCTGACGCTCGTACGGCGAATCTTCGACGAGACCAACGGCGAGTTCTCGCTTCTGGCGACCGACGCGTCGTCGACCGGCGGCGTCGCCCTGGCAAAAGTCGCTTGTTATGTCCCTGCCGGGCTTGAATCGCGCCTCGCCGGCGATGCGGCCGGTGAAAAGGTCCCGACGCCCTGACGCCCATCTTCCCCCGACCAAGGATCCTTCGACTCTCGCGCGGCGAGATTCAATTGCCCTCGCGCGGCCAACTGCCGCCCCGTGCGGTTCGGGTGCAGAAAGTTCGCCATCCGCGCGGCGACCAGTGGTTTTCCATTTGCATCCGCCCCGACGAGCTTCGACTGACGGCCGGCGGCGAGGCAGGCCTGCGCTACGGCCGATCGGCGCTTGTTCAACTCTGCGCCGGTCAGAGGCGTATTCCCTGCCTGGACCTCGAAGACTGGCCCGACTTTGCGGTCCGCGGCGTCATGCTCGACATCAGCCGCGACAAGGTTCCGACGATGACCACGCTGCGGCGGCTCGTGGACCGGCTGGCGGCCTGGCGGATCAACCAGCTTCAACTCTACATGGAGCACACCTTCGCTTATCGCGGTCACGAGACCGTGTGGCGCGGGGCCTCGCCGATGACCGGGCGGCAGATTGAATCGTACGATCGCTACTGCCGTGCGCGGGGCGTCGAACTGGTGCCGAATCAGAACTGTTTCGGCCACATGGAGCGCTGGCTCAAGCACCCGCATTATGCGAAGCTCGCGGAGACGAATGGACCCTGGAAGACGCCATGGGGAACGACGCGCGACAGCCCCAGCACGCTGTGCCCGATCGATCCGGGGTCGATCCGACTCGTTTCCTCGCTCCTCGATCAACTCCTGCCCCACTTTTCCAGCCGGTTGGTCAACGTCGGGTGCGACGAGACCTTTGAACTCGGCCAGGGCCGAAGCCGGGAAATCTGCCGGCGGCGCGGCGTCGGTCCCGTGTATCTGGACTACCTGAAAAAGGTGTACGGAGAGGTGCGGCGGCGCGGTCGCAAAATGATGTTCTGGAGCGACATAGTTCTGGAACATCCGGAAGTCGTCCGCCGCATTCCGAAAAATGCCCTCGCCCTGATCTGGGGCTACGAGTCAGAGCATCCCTTCGATCGGCAGTGCCGCCGGGTTCGCGATGCCGGACTGGAGTTTTACGTCTGCCCCGGCACATCGAGCTGGTGCAGTTTCTCCGGCCGCACGACGAATGCGCTGAAAAACCTGCACCGCGCCGCCGAGGCCGGACTCCGCCACGGCGCGAGCGGGTTCCTTATTACCGACTGGGGAGACTTCGGTCATCGCCAGTACCTGCCCGTGAGTTATCCGGGGCTGCTGTACGGCGCGGCGGTGAGTTGGTGCGCGAAGCGCCATCGTGACATGGATGTGGCCGCGGAACTCAGCCGGCAGGTCTATGATGATCCGACCGGACTCAGCGGCAAGCTTTGGTGCGAGGCAGGCCGCATCCACGAAGGCTCCGGAATCTCGCTCAATAATCGCACCGTCCTGTTTTCCATCATCAACGCGACGCTCCACGAAGTCGCGGACATCAAGGGGCTGACACCCGCCCGCGTTCGAAGGATGCGCCGACGGACGGATGAACTCGCGAAGCAACGACGCAAAGCGCGATTCGGCGGGGAAGACGACGCACTGGTTCGACAGGAATTCAATATTACGCTGAACGTTCTCGGCCACGCGTGCCGGCGCGCGCTCGCCGCGATGGAGTCCCGACGAACGCCGCGTTCGAAATGGCGGGCACTCGCGGCCGACATTCGCCGGATCATGCAGGCGCACCGCCGGCTCTGGCTCGCGCGCAACCGGCCCGGCGGCCTTGCCGACAGCCTCGACCATTACCAAAAGCTCCTCGACGAATACGAATCCCGTGCCTGATCGGCTACGCCTCGTCGCCATCGAGCATCGGGATGCAGACCGGCTTGCCGACGACGGCGTCGAAGGTCGCGATGGCCGCGAGCGCCCGCTCCACGGCGTGGTGCTTCGCCGGATGGGTCGTGACGATGACGGGCACGACGCCTCCGTCCGCGGCGTGCGGAGGCTCGCGCTGAATGATCGACGCGATGCTGATCCCCTCGGCGCCCAGGGCCGTGGCGATGCGGCCGATCCCGCCCGGCCGATCCAGCAGGTTGATCCGTAGATAGTGCGGCGCGATCGTCTCGCCCGGAGAACGATACGTCGCCGGCGGAGTCTGGTCGGGAAGCACCGCGAACTGCGCGAACGTCCGCCCCGCGTTCCCCGTCGCCACTTCGATAATGTCGCTCAGGACGGCGCTGGCGGTCGGCGCTCCGCCGGCCCCGCGGCCGTAGAAAAGCGTATGACCGACCGCGCTGCCGTAAACACTGACCGCGTTAAACGGCCCGCCGACACTGGCGAGCGGGTGCGCCAGCGGGATAAACGTCGGCCGCACGGAAAGCTCCAGCCCGTCCTCGCGCCGCCGGGCAATGGCCAATAGTTTGCAGGCGTAGCCGAGTTCGCGCGCGGCCGTAAGATCGATCAGGTCGATGTCGGCGATGCCGAGGGCGGGAATATGGTTGAGGGCGCACGAGCGGCGCATGGTGAGGGACGCGAGGATCGCCAGCTTGTGTGCCGAGTCCACGCCGTCCACATCCAGGCGCGGATCGGCCTCGGCGTATCCCAGCCGCTGTGCCTCGGCGAGGGCATGCGGATAACTCGCATGGTTCTCCAGCATCCGCGTCAATATAAAATTGCACGTCCCGTTCAGGATGCCATAAACCGCGTCGATCTCGTTGGCGATCAGGCCGCGGCGGATCGACTCGATGAGCGGAACGCCCCCGCAGACTGCCGCCTCGAAGGCGATACACCGTCCGGCTCGGCGGGCTGCGGCGAAGAGCTCCGCGCCGTGATGCGCGAGCAGGGCCTTGTTGGCCGTCACCACGTCTTTCCCTGCGGCGAGAGCGGCGAGTGTCAGCTCTCTGGCACGATCGGCCCCCCCAATGAGTTCGACGAAGATCTTTACCTGAGGATCGGCGAGGATCTTCGCGGGATCGGTCGTGATCAGCGCCGGTGAAACCGTGGCGCGGGACTTCTTGGCGTCACGGACCAGGATTTGGCGCATTTCGACGCGTATGCCGGTACGAGCCGTGAGCGCCTCGGCGTCGACGACGAGCATCCGTGCCAGAGCTTTTCCGACCGTCCCGCATCCAGCGAGGGCGATTCCAATGGTGTCAGCCATCCGGGAATCAGAACGCCGAAGGGGCGAATCGTCAAAAGCGCCTTTCGGAGATTCGGGTGGCACGGTCTCGCAGCAGCGAGGCCGTGGTGTCAACACGGCCTGCCCGCTTCGCGGTCAGACCGTGCCACCCCTGAACCACTCACCGTAACTAAGGATGCGGCGATGAATACTCCGCATAAGTCTTCGCCGTCTCCCACACCCGCACACGCCGCAGCCGGGCAGGCGAAACCTTCGGCTCCAGCAAATCCCAGACCACCCGCGTGATATTCTCGACGGAAGGGTTCCGGTTGGCGAACTCGGGCGTGTCGTCGTTCAGGTGCTTATGGTCGAACCGATCGATCACCTCGCGCTTCACCAGCGATTCAAACGCGGGCAGCGGCAGGACGCTGCCGGTCTTGCCCGAGACCTCGCCCGCCACGGTCACCTCCACCTGATAATTGTGTCCGTGACCGTTGGGGTTGTTGCACTTGCCAAAGGTCCGGCGGTTCTCCTCATCGGAGAGCGTCGGCACGTGCAGGCGATGAGAAGCGGAGAATTCAAAACATTGCGTCAATTCGACCATGGCCGGATCTCCAGAATGAATCGTGTAAGACAGATACGGGGTCACGGAGAGCGAAAGCGTCTCCAGCCGACATCGCGCCGGCACCTGAGCCGCGACGCCCGCATGGATATCGCGCAAGAGCCCCTCGCCGGTTAGCGCGACGCCGACCTCGCTCAGTTCCCGCGCGGCGATGGGAATGGCGTGGCGGCGGAGCAGCATGTCCAGTTCCTGAATATTGACCAGGTACCCCGTGGTCTCGTCCGGCACTCCGGAGACGACGATCCGCAGGACCAGATAGGGTGCGACGCCGACCCCCGACGGCCACCCGCCCCACGAGTTCGTGACCGGCAGCGCCCCCTCGAACCCGCTGTCCCCGTGCGCCGCGCGGGCCCAGTCGCGGTCGATGGAAAAACGAATCTCACGCATGAGGCGGAGGTGTGTCTTAGGTGGAGTAGTGGGGGACTTTTGGAATGGGACCATCCCCGGATGATATACGGTCCGACCGCTCCCTTGCACGGTCAGTGACTGGCCCCACGTTTCCGGGCATTGGTGGAGCGTCGGCAGCAACCGTGCACATCGAAATCCGGGTGTCCCCCAAGGGTAGGCCAATCGCCAATGTCCATTTCATGGTTGGCACGCGGCGCTTTGTGCCGCGCTGTTGGATCGTCGCCTTCCTCTCGCGAGGCGGGATCCCCGTCCACTGTTCTTCCACCGGTTTTCAACTCCGTGGTTTGCCGGGGTCATTGATGCGACATTCGGTGGATTCAACTCCGCTAGTCACAAATAAACGCGTACTTCTTGCAGCCGGATTAACAACAGATAAACAGTTTGTAATCCCCGGCGGCCCCATCACGTGATGGAGAACGGTTTCCGTGGTCCCCCAAGCATGGGATTATTCCCTACTTGCCGCCGGAACGATATGCAGGTTGTTTATACTCTCACAGTCGGGCGAATTTACTTTGGACCTGGCGAGGGATGCACACGCACCATCGGCCGCTGACCGACCCGTCGATCAAACCGCACACGAGGCGAAAGATGAATACGACAAACGAGGTACAAACGCTGGACACTATGTCGGAAGGCGTTGATCCGCGCGAATTGCTCAGCGTCCTGCAGGCGGTGAACGAAGGTGATTTTTCCGTCCGGTTGCCGGGCGACTGGATCGGTCTCGCCGGAAAAATCGCCGACACGTTCAACAGTATCGTGGCCACGAATGCACGAATGGCCGACGAGTTGGAACGCGTCGGACAAGTCGTCGGCAAGGAAGGCAAAACCAGGCAACGCGCCCGCTTCGGCCTTCACTCCGGCGCGTGGGGGACCATGGAAGCCTCCGTCAACACGCTCATCGACGACCTGATTCGCCCGATTACCGACGTAACGAGCGCGATCTCCGCCGTCGCCCAAGGGGACTTGTTGCAGACCGTCCGGCTCGATGTGGACGGGCGGCCTTTGGAGGGGGAATTTCTTCGTTCCGCGACGATCGTCAACACGATGATCGAGCAGTTGGGCGTGTTCACGTCGGAAGTGACGCGCGTGGCCCGCGAAGTCGGCACGGACGGGAAGCTGGGCGGCCAGGCCCAGGTCCGCGACGTCAGCGGCGTCTGGAAGGACTTGACGGAAAGCGTCAACTCCATGGCCAACAACCTCACTGGCCAGGTCCGCAACATCGCCGACGTCACCATCGCGGTGGCCAGCGGCGACTTGTCCAAGAAGATCACGGTCGACGTCCGCGGGGAAATCCTCCAGCTCAAGGAAGCCATCAACACGATGGTGGACCAACTCCGTTCCTTCGCGTCGGAAGTGACACGTGTGGCCCGCGAAGTCGGAACAGACGGCAAACTCGGCGGTCAGGCCATCGTGCCCGGCGTCGCCGGAACGTGGAAGGACTTGACCGACAGCGTCAACGCCATGTGCGGAAACCTCACGGCGCAGGTGCGTAACATCGCCGAAGTGACGACGGCCGTCGCCCGCGGCGACCTCTCCCGCAAGATCACGGTCGACGTCAAAGGTGAAATCCTCGAACTCAAGAACACCATTAACACCATGGTGGATCAGCTTAATGCGTTCGCCTCGGAAGTGACGCGCGTGGCCCGCGAAGTCGGAACCGAAGGCAAACTCGGTGGCCAGGCCCAGGTGCCGGGCGTGGCGGGAACGTGGAAGGACCTGACCGACAACGTCAACTCCATGGCCGGCAACCTCACCGACCAGGTGCGCAACATCGCCGACGTGACGATCGCCGTGGCCAGCGGCGACCTGTCCAAGAAAATCACGGTCGACGTCCGCGGCGAAATCCTCCAGCTCAAGGAAGCCATCAACACGATGGTCGATCAGTTGCGATCGTTCGCCAGCGAAGTGACCCGCGTGGCCCGCGAAGTCGGCACCGAAGGCCGCCTCGGTGGCCAGGCGGTCGTTCCCGGCGTAGCAGGCACGTGGAAAGACCTGACCGACAGCGTCAACGCCATGGCCGGCAACCTGACGGCCCAGGTCCGCAACATTGCCGAAGTGACCACCGCCGTCGCCCGCGGCGACCTTTCCCGCAAGATTACCGTCGACGTGCTCGGCGAGATTCTCGAATTGAAGAACACCATCAACACGATGGTGGACCAGCTCAACTCGTTCGCGTCGGAAGTAACCCGTGTAGCCCGCGAAGTGGGTACCGAGGGCAAGCTCGGCGGCCAGGCCCAGGTGCCCGGCGTGGCCGGCACGTGGAAGGATTTGACCGACAACGTCAACTTCATGGCCAGCAATCTGACGGGCCAGGTGCGCAACATCGCCGAGGTCGCGACCGCCATCGCCAGTGGCGACCTGTCCAAGAAGATCACAGTCAACGTCAGCGGTGAAATCCTTCAGTTAAAGGAGACCATGAACACCATGGTCGACCAGCTCAACGCCTTCGCCTCCGAAGTGACCCGCGTGGCCCGTGAAGTTGGCACGGAGGGCAAGCTGGGCGGCCAGGCGGATGTGCGCGGTGTCGCCGGCACGTGGAAGGACCTGACCGACAACGTCAACTCCATGGCCAGCAACCTGACCGGTCAGGTGCGCAACATCGCCGATGTGGCGACGGCCATTGCCAGCGGCGACCTGTCCAAGAAGATCACCGTCGACGTCAGCGGCGAAATCCTGCAGCTCAAGGAAACGATCAACACGATGGTCGACCAGCTCAACGCTTTCGCCTCGGAAGTGACGCGCGTGGCCCGCGAAGTCGGCACCGAGGGCAAGCTGGGCGGCCAGGCCGTCGTGCGCGGCGTGGGCGGGACGTGGAAGGACCTGACCGACAGCGTCAACTCCATGGCCAGCAACCTGACCGGACAGGTTCGCAACATCGCCGAGGTCGCGACCGCCGTGGCCCGCGGCGACCTGTCCAGCAAGATCACCGTCGATGTCCGCGGCGAGATCCTCGAATTGAAGAACACCATCAACACGATGGTGGACCAGCTCAACGCCTTCGCCGCCGAAGTCACCCGCGTGGCCCGCGAAGTCGGCACCGACGGCAAGCTCGGCGGCCAGGCCGTCGTGCCGGGCGTGGCCGGTACGTGGAAGGACCTCACGGACAGTGTCAACTCCATGGCCGGCAACCTCACGGCCCAGGTCCGCAACATCGCGGAAGTCGCCACGGCCATCGCCAGCGGCGACCTCTCCCGCAAGATCACCGTCGATGTCCGCGGCGAGATCCTCCAGCTCAAGGAAACGATGAACACCATGCTGGACCAGCTCAACGCCTTCGCCTCCGAAGTGACCCGCGTGGCCCGCGAAGTCGGCACCGAGGGCAAGCTGGGCGGCCAGGCGCAGGTGCCGGGCGTGGCGGGTACCTGGAAGGGCCTCACCGACAACGTCAATTTCATGGCCAGCAACCTGACGGGTCAGGTTCGCAACATTGCCGAAGTGACGACGGCGGTGGCCCGCGGCGACCTGTCCCGCAAGATCACGGTGGACGTGAAGGGCGAGATCCTGGAATTGAAGAACACCATCAACACGATGGTGGACCAGCTCAATGGCTTCGCGTCCGAAGTCACGCGCGTGGCCCGCGAAGTCGGTACCGAGGGACGTCTGGGCGGCCAGGCCGAAGTGCCGGGCGTCGCCGGAACCTGGAAGGACCTCACCGACAACGTCAATTCGATGGCGGGCAACCTCACGGCCCAGGTCCGCAACATCGCGGAGGTCGCAACGGCGATTGCCGGCGGCGACCTCTCCAAAAAGATCACCGTGGACGTACGCGGTGAAATCCTCGAACTCAAGGAAACGCTCAACACGATGGTGGAACAGCTTCGCTCCTTCGCTGCCGAAGTAACTCGCGTCGCTCGCGAAGTTGGAACCGAAGGCCGCCTCGGCGGTCAGGCGATCGTGCCGGGTGTCGCCGGAACCTGGAAAGACCTGACCGACAGCGTCAACGCCATGGCCGGCAACCTCACCGCGCAGGTCCGCAACATCGCCGAAGTCACGACGGCGGTGGCCCGCGGCGACCTGTCGCGCAAGATCACGGTCGACGTCCGTGGCGAGATTCTGGAATTGAAGAACACCATCAACACGATGGTGGACCAGCTCAACGCCTTCGCGGCGGAAGTGACCCGCGTGGCCCGCGAAGTCGGCACGGAAGGCAAGCTCGGCGGTCAGGCCAAGGTGTCCGGCGTCGCCGGCACGTGGAAGGACCTGACCGACAACGTCAACGTCATGGCCGCCAACCTCACCGAGCAGGTCCGCGGCATCGTCAAGGTCGTCACGGCCGTGGCCAACGGCGACCTGAAGCAGAACTTGACCGTCAATGCGAAGGGCGAAGTGGCCGCGCTGGCCGAGACGATCAACAACATGACCTATACCCTGGCGATCTTCGCCGATCAGGTGACCAGCGTGGCCCGCGAAGTCGGCGTCGAAGGCCGGCTCGGCGGTCAGGCCGACGTGCCCGGCGCCGCGGGAACGTGGAAGGATCTCACGGGCAACGTGAACCTGCTGGCGGCCAACCTGACCACGCAGGTCCGTGCCATCGCGGAAGTGGCGACGGCGGTCACCCAGGGCGACCTGACGCGTTCCATCCAGGTCGATGCCCGCGGCGAAGTCGCCGAGTTGAAAGACAACATCAACACCATGATCACCAACCTCCGCCAGACGACGGAGACCAACACCGAGCAGGACTGGCTCAAGACCAACCTGGCCGGTCTCACGAACATGTTGCAGGGCCAGCGCGACCTGCTGACCGTCGGAAAGCTGCTTCTTTCGGAGCTGGTTCCGCTCGTCGACGCCCACCAGGGCGTCATCTACCGAATGGACACGGAAGACGCACGGAGTCTGAGACTCGTGGCCAGCTACGGCAATGCGCATGACAACGGGTATCCCCCGCGGCTTTCCCTCGGAACAGGCTTCGTCGGGCAGTGCGCCGTCGACAAGCGGCGCATTCTGGTGACGGACGTGCCTCCGAATTCCGTCTGCGTGGATTCGATTCTGTCGAACGCGCTGCCTCGAAGCCTGGTCGTTTACCCCGTCGTCTTTGAAGGGGAGATCAAGGCGGTCCTTGCGCTGGCGTCGCTGTCCGAATTTGCCCCTTCGCACCTGGCGCTCCTGGAGCAATTGACGGCGAGCATCGGCATCGTCCTCAACAGTATCGAAGCGACGATGCAGACGGAGGGTCTGCTGACGCAGTCCCAGAAGCTTGCCACCGAACTGCAAACGCGGCAAAAAGAACTGCAGCAATCCAACGAGCAGCTTGAGCAGAAGGCCCAGCAGCTTGCCGAACGAAACGTCGAAGTCGAACGCAAGAATCAGGAAATCGAGCAGGCCCGGCGCGCCGTGGAGGAAAAGGCCACCGAACTGGCGCTCACCTCCAAGTACAAGTCGGAGTTCCTCGCGAATATGTCCCACGAGCTGCGCACCCCGCTGAACAGCATCCTGATCCTGGGCCAGCAACTGGCGGACAATCCCGAAACCAACCTGACTCCGCGCCAGGTGGAATTCGCCCGCACCATCCACAGCGCCGGCACCGACCTCCTCAACCTGATCACCGACATCCTCGACCTGTCCAAGATCGAATCGGGCACGGTCACGGTCGACGCCCAGGAGATCTTGTTCTCCGGCTTGGTTGATACGGTGCAGCGCTCCTTCCGTCACGAAGCGGAGAATCGAAGACTCTCCTTCGACCTGTCCGTCGATCCGGACCTCGGTCGCAGCATGGAGACCGACCCGAAACGGCTGCAACAGGTATTGAAGAACCTGCTCTCCAACGCGTTCAAGTTCACCGAGCATGGCGGCGTACGCTTCAGCATCTCCGCCGCCCCCGGCGGATGGAGCCCCAGCCATCCCGTTTTGAGCACAGCCAGCGGCGTCGTCGCTTTCGAAGTTGCGGACACAGGCATCGGCATTGCGCCGGATAAGCAGAAGATCATCTTCGAGGCCTTCCAGCAGGCCGATGCCGGCACGAGCCGAAAGTACGGCGGAACCGGACTGGGGTTGGCGATCAGCCGCGAACTGGCCGGTCTGTTGGGTGGAGAAATCCATCTGCGCAGCTCGCCCGGCGTCGGCAGCACATTTACGCTTTACCTGCCCATTAAATACGTGGGGCCCATGACCCCGGCGCGCCCCCGGGAGGAATCCGGTTCCGCGCGCAACGCCGCTCCGACCTTGCGCCTGGCTGAGACCATCATTGAAACGGTTCCGGACGATCGTGAAGTCCTTGAGCCCGGCGATACCGTATTGCTTATCGTCGAGGATGATCCGCACTACGCGCGGATCATGGCCGACCTGGCCCATGACGAAGGATTCAAGGTCCTCATCGCCGCGCGCGGGGCCGAGGCCCTGGCTCTGGCTCGTGACTATCATCCAACGGCCGTATCTTTGGATGTGTTCCTGCCAGACATGCTGGGTTGGACTGTCCTCAGCCAACTGAAACAGGACCCCTCCACGCGCCATATCCCCGTGCAGATCGTCACGTTGGATGAAGATCGGCAGCACGGACTCACTCAGGGCGCCTTTTCCTTCGTCACCAAGCCCGCCACCACGCAGAGTCTCGAGGAGGCCATGGCCCGGATCAAGGAGTATGCCCGGCCGCGCCGCAAGCGCCTGCTGGTCGTGGAAGATAACGTCGCCGAACAGATGAGCATCTCAGAACTGCTCGGCCATTCGGATATCGACATCACCGCCGTGGGCACGGGCGCCGATGCCCTCAACGAGTTGCGCAACAACGGGTTCGACTGCGCCGTGCTCGACCTGCGCCTGCCCGACATGACCGGCTTCGAAGTCCTGGAAACGATCCGGGACGACAACACGCTCCACGATCTTCCCGTCGTGGTCTTCACCGGCAAGGAGCTGTCGCCCGAAGAGGACGCCCGGCTGCACACGCTGGCGCGGAGCGTGGTGGTGAAAGGCGTGGAGTCGCCCGAACGCCTCCTCGACGAGACAGCCTTGTTCCTGCACCGTGTCGTGTCCGACCTTCCCTCCGCCAAGCAGGACATGCTGAGCCGACTCTACGGCTCCGACGAGTACCTGTCCGGAAAGCAAGTGCTCATCGTGGACGACGACGTCCGCAACATCTTCGCCCTGAGCAGCGTCCTGGAGCGACGGGGAATGAGCGTCCTGACCGCGACCACCGGCCGCGAGGCCATCGCGATGCTCCACGACACCCCGGATGTCGCCATCGTGCTCATGGACATCATGATGCCCGAGATGGACGGCTATCAGACCATGCAGGCAATTCGACAGGAGCCGCGCTTCCGGCGCCTCCCCATCGTGGCCCTCACGGCCAAGGCCATGAAAGGCGATCGCGAGAAGTGCCTGGAGGCCGGCGCCTCGGATTATCTCGCCAAACCGGTGAACACGGAGCAGCTCCTGGCCTCGATTCGTTCCTGGCTGCATCGTTGATTTGGAGAGAGACATGTACGACGGAAAGGTGAACATCCTGCTGGTGGACGACCAGCCCGCCAAACTGCTCAGCTATCAGTCCATTCTCGCCGGCATGGGCGAGAACCTCGTCGCCGTCCATTCAGGCCGGGATGCCTTGAAAGTGCTCATGAACGAGGACTTCGCCGTCATCCTGGTCGACGTCTGCATGCCTGACATGGATGGGTTTGAGCTGACCAAGATGATTCGAGAACACCCGCGGTTTAACAAGACCGCCATCATCCTGGTATCGGCCGTCCACCTGAGCGATTTTGACCGGCTGCACGGCTATGACAGCGGCGCGGTGGACTACGTTCCGGTGCCGATCATTCCGGAGGTTCTGCGCGCCAAGGTCAGGATTTTCTCCGAACTCTATCGCAAGACGGAGGAACTGAGGCGGTTTAACATCGATCTGGAGCAGCGCGTCACCGAGCGGACCAGCGCGCTAGAGTCGTCCACCGCCCGCCTCCGCGAAAGCGAAGAACGACTGCACATCGCCCTGGATAGTGAACGCGCCGCGCGGCTGGAGGCTGAGCGCGCTGCCCGGGCCAAGGACGAGTTTCTCGCCATGCTCTCCCACGAGCTGCGCTCACCGCTCAACGCGATACTCGGCTGGTCGCAGTTGCTGAAACAAAGGACCGACGAAGATCCCGCGTCCCTTCGCCATGGGCTGGAGATCATCGAGCGCAATGCCCTGGGACAGGCACGCCTGATCGATGACCTGCTGGATGTCAGTCGTATTCTTTCCGGTAAGGTCCGTTTGGATCAGCGGACCGTGGACCTGGCCACCGCGGCCGAAGCGGCCCTCGAAACCGTGCGACTCAGCGCCGACTCCAGGCAGATTTCCCTGCACAAGCAAATCGATCCCGACGTGCCCCCGGTCCGCGGCGACATCGGCCGGCTCCAACAAGTCATCGGCAACTTGTTGTCCAACGCGGTCAAATTCACCCCCACGGGCGGTCGGGTGAAGATCGAACTGGCTCGGGTAGAATCCAAAGTTGAACTCCGCGTCAGCGACTCCGGCATCGGCATCGATGCCGCGATGCTGCCCCACATCTTCGACCGCTTTCGCCAGGCGGACAGTTCCATCACCCGGCATTACGGCGGTCTGGGACTCGGGCTTTCCATCGCCAAGCACCTGGTCGAATTGCACGGCGGGATGATCCACGCGTCCAGCGCCGGCCAGGATCGCGGGGCCGAATTCGTCGTCCGATTACCGGCGTATTGTGGGGAGAACGGTGACCGCGGCGATCCCGGCGCGCCGGGACCGGTGGACGTGTCGAGTCAATCCTGCTTCGCCGGGTTGCGAGTGCTCGTCGTCGATGACGACCCGGATTCTTGCACGTTGATGGTGCGCATGTTGGAAGATCGCGGGGCGATCATCGAGTCCGCCAATTCCGCCGCAGCCGCTTTGGAGAAACTGGCGTCGTCGGAATTCGATCTCCTGGTCAGCGATATTGGAATGCCGGGCAAGGACGGCTACCAGATGATCAGCGAGATTCGCGCTCTTTCGTCAGACGCCAGTAACATTCCGGCCATTGCCGCCACCGCCTTTTCCCGCGACGAGGACCGACTCCGCGCATTGTCCGCGGGATTCGATCGATACATTTCCAAGCCGATTGACTCCGGCGAATTGCTCTCCCTGGTCGCCGCGTCTCTTCAATCCCGGCGGTCGCAAAACGAGAACCGTTCTCAGACGGGCGTGCCGCGGTCCTGGTTGGGTTGTTCCGAGGCCTCCGCGATCCCGACGATGGTGAATTCCCCGGCCGGCCGCAGCGAGAAAGGTCAACGACACGAGGCCCTGAAGGAGGACGATTAGTACGACTCCGCGGGCCGGACCGACGATCTACCTTCGATCGATCCCCGTGACGGCGCTGGGTGGACTGAAAATGTCGAGGACACAAGTGTCTTCGAGGGCGTCGGCGGAGTGGGGCAGGTTGGCGGGGAGATGGAGGACCTCTCCAGCGGCGACATCGACCTCGTAACGATCGGCGGCGTCCTCGGCGCCGATGCCGAAGCGCAGCTTGCCGGAAACAATGCACGTGAACTGTTCGTTTTCGTGCGCGTGGGTGGGAACGCGGCAGCCCTTTTCGAGACGCACCTCGGAGATCATCGCCTTCTCACCGATCACCCGGCGGCGGGAAAGCAGCGGCATGGGCTGGTCGATGGGAAGTTCATTCCAACAATGGTGAACGGCTTGCTTGGGCGATGGCATGGACGGAGACTCCCGCGATATCTCTTCGCCCCGCTAATTTAGCGGCTTTACGCCTTTGGCGGAACGGCGGCCGCCCCGGAGGGTCGCGGACCGGCCCCGATGAGCGAAACAAGGGTCGCGATGAGAAGTCCCGTGTCGAGCGCGATGGTCTTCCACCCGGCGGCAGCGCTGCCCTTGCCGAAGCAGCCGCAGGAGATGTTGTACCCCTTGTAGAGGGCCGCGTAGCTGACGGCGGCGATAAACAGGAGGAGCATTCCGGAAATCAGGATGGCCCCGGCGCGGCGGGTCCGGGGGAAGATCAGGGCCAGCGCCGCTCCGACCTCCCACCAGGGCATGAGCAGGGCCACCAGATGAAGATAGGCCTCCGGCACCATGCGGTAATTCTTGATATCGATAATGAATTGCCGAGGCTCGACGATCTTCGATTGCGCCGCGAAGAGAAACACCCCGCCAACCGCCAGTGCGCAAAAATGGGCGATGAGTCGCCACGTCCCGCTCCGCCTCGCTTCTGTCGGCCGCGTGACGTACTCATGCGCTGATGGCTGGATGGCGGCAGGCGGTGTTGCCTCAGAGGCGTAGCTCATGGCTGCTCCCCGGTGACGACGAATTCCGTAAACCGCCCCGATTTTTCGATTTCCTCCCATCCCTTTTCGTAGATGAAAACGTCGGTAAAGCCGAAGTCGCGCTTCAGGGCGTCGGAGACGTTGTGGCTGGCCTCGCAGTCGCCGCCGCCGCAATAGACGATGATTTTCGCGTCCGGAGGGACCATTCCGGCCAGAACTTCACCGGCCTTAAAGGCGGCGCTGGAGGGCATGTTGAAGGCGCCCTTGAGATGCCCCTCGACATATTCATTGGTCTCGCGAGCATCGACCATCGTCGCCGAACCTGCGGAAAGGTGTTGCAACACTTCGTCGATCGAAACCACGTCGGGTCGAGCGGACGGCGCGGACGCGGCAGGCGTTTCGGGCGCAGTCGTCGTGGGTGCGGGGGCGACCGGCTTCGGCAATTCCCTCCGAATCCAAGTCAGCGGTTTAGGGCGAACAAGGTTTGCCGCTACGCCCACGGCGCTGCTGAGCAGGAGGATCAACAGACTCATTCGCAGATCGCGAAGCATCCCGGCACCTGAACCTCGCAAAGGGAAGGCCCCGGGGGCGCCCGCCATGGCCAGCGCCGCCCGGGGTGGATCGATACGATTTCGCCGCCGACTATTTCTTCTGATTAGTCGGTGTCCCGGCCGGAGTGGGCGGCGTGGACGGTGCCGGCGCGGCATGATCGTGACCGGCATGGTCGTCCTTCTTCGGTTGCGCCTGCAGGACGGCGACGTCTTTCTCGGTAATCGGCGTCACGACCTTGGTGGCGCCGGGCGCGTTAAATTGCGCCGTCACGTCCGTCATCGCGGGGGTCGACTTGATGGGGATGGTGACCATCGGCATGGTGTCGTTGTCGGTTTTGAACGTGATCGTGTCACCCTTCTCCGGAATCTGGTAATCGGCCGGTATGTCCAGGCTGACGCGATAGGCCATACCGACGGGCTGGGTTTCGAGGATGGCAACCTTCAACTTCTCGTTGGAGGCCTTGAGATCGGTGATCTTGAGCGAACGCGCCGAATTATTGCGGACGAAGAACTGCCGCTGCATCGCCCCGGGGCGGTTGGTCGCGAGGGTCAGTTGGTTCGGCGTAATCTCGACGTCGGCGGTCACGTAGGCGCTGACCGGGACCTGCAACTTGGGCATGTCGCCCACGCCCGTGGCAATCTCGATGGTACCCGAAATCACGCCCGGCGGGAGCGGCGGCACGACCGCAACCGTCAGCTCGAACTTCTTGCCCGGTTCCAGCTCCTTGACGTCCGCCTTGAAGGACGGGGTGCTGCTCTTGATGTCGGTCAACGCGGCCTTCGCTTCCGTGTTATTGACGATCGTCAGCTTTCGCTCGAGCGTCGCGGACTTCATGCTCTCGGCGGTCAATCGGCCGAACGAAGCGGACGTCGGTGTGGTCTGGAGCGGCTGCCACACTTCGCCTTTGATCTGGAGCGTGATGTTGGAGCCTTCGCCGGTGACGTTGGTGCTGACCATGACCGTTTTGTTGACGGGGCCGGCGGCATGCCCGGTGGACATCTTGATCGGAATCTTGCCGGTTTGTCCGGGCTGGACGATCTTGTCGTGCGCGCCGGCCTGCGTGCAGCCGCAGGAGGGGCGCACGCGGAGAAGTTCCAGCGGGCCGGTGCCGGTGTTGGTGAACCAGAAGTCGTGGATGACGTCCTGGCCGGCGCGGATTCTCCCGAAGTCATAAACCGGCGTGTCAAACTTGATGGCGGGGACTTCGCCAGCTTTGAGCGTGACGGTCGGCGCGGGAATGTCGGCGGTCGGCTTCGGGGCGACCTTATTCTGTGGCATGGATTTGATCACTGGCGGCTTGGGAGCGGCAGGCCGCGCCGGCTGTGCGGCGGGTGTTGGAGCAGGCTGCGCGGCGGCCGGCTGATCCGGTTTGGCAGCCCCCTCTTCCTTTTTCTCTTGTGCCGATAACGGACTGTTAATAGTCAAGAGCCCGACAAACGCCCACGCGGGGATCGCCATACGTCGAATGGTCATGGTCTTCTTCTCCAGAGTTTTGGCCTAATAGGAAACCTGTTTCAGCGAACGCCGTCTGAATTCCACTTCGCGGTTATACGTTCAATATACCTCCGAAGGGGACCCTCTCGTGTAACGCGCGAGTAACGATGGGCCGGAACTCGATTTCGACCCTCCCGGCGCCGTGGGCTTTGACTACCCGCCGGCCCCTGCGGGGTTTAGAATCCGGACGAGGAATGAAGGAAAGTTTATGGCCGGCCACAGTCGCTGGAACAATATCAAGCGCAAAAAAGGCGTTGCCGATGCCCGCCGGGGGCGGCTTTGGAGCAAGCTGGCCCGCAACATCATCGTCGCCGCCAAGCACGGCGGGGGCGACCCGGCGGCGAATCTTTCATTGCGCTACGCGGTTGAAAAAGCCAAGGCCGCCAACATGCCCGCCGATACCATCGACAAGGCGATCAAGAAGGGAACCGGCGAACTCGGCGGGGCGGAGTACCAGCCGGTTCAGTATGAAGGCTATGGGCCCGGCGGCGTGGCGTTCATCGTCGATGCGCTCACCGACAATCCGCACCGCACCGCGCCGGAAATCAAGAAGATCTTCGAGCGGGGAGGAGGCAATCTTGGGACGGCGAATTGCGTGAGCTGGAATTTCGCGACCAAAGGCGTCTTTTCCATAAGCGCTCCCAATGCCACGGAAGACCGCTTGATGGAAATCGCGCTGGAGGCCGGCGCGGACGACGTCGTTTCCGAGGATGGCGGCTTCGAGGTCACCTGTGAAGTCCCGGCATACGAGACCCTCCGAAAGGCCCTGGAGAACGCCTCGATTCCCATCGCGAACCACGAGATCACCAAGCGTCCGCTCTCCACCATCACTGTGGATGCGGACACAGGCGGCCGCGTTCTGAAGCTGATCGACGCCTTCGAGGAGCACGAGGACGTTCAGAATGTGTACAGTAATTTTGACCTGCCGGAGGCGATTCTCGCCCAGCTCGAATAAGACATCGGCCGCCCCAAATACCGCGCGTTCGATCCGAGTCGCGCGCTCGAATGAGATAGCGCTTGGATTGAATTCCAAAAAATCCGCCCTTAGGCAGATCCGGGGAATTGCTTTTGACCTGCCGGTCCGGTATCCTTGAAAGCCGCGGGAAGGGTTCGGGTGCATGCGAAGGAAGCAATCACTCAATCGTCGTCAGTTTCTGGGCGCGGTCGGGGCAGGCGTCGGCGTTGCCGGTTGCGCTGCCAATTCCGGCGTTCCGGATCTATTTCCACCCGGGATGAATCCTGGCTCGACGGCCACTGAATCGCGGGAGTTGGCCGTCGCCCTCGAAAGTTCCGCGCTTCGCTCGATGGCGGAGCCGCGGCTTCCTACGGACCCGAAGGCGCTCCTTCTGGACCACATCACCTACGGCACCAGGCCCGCCGACATCACGGAAATTAACAACCTCGGCTACTCCGCGTATCTGGAGAGACAGCTCAATCCTGAAATAATCGACGATTGGCAGATGAACGCCCGATTGATGCCGTTCACATCCCTGTCGCTCGATGCCACCACGATATCCGGAATGGGTTGGGACAGGTCGCCCGAATTGGGAGCGGCAGCGCTCCTGCGTGCGGTGTACAGCAAACGCCAACTTCATGAGAAAATGGTCGAATTCTGGAGCGACCACTTCAACATCAACCAGTTCGCCACCAACGCCTGGTATCACAAGCCGGTGGATGATCGCGAAGTGATTCGGCCGTACGCCTTGGGTCGCTTTCGCGATCTATTGCTGGCCTCGGCACGCAGCCCGGCCATGCTGGTCTACCTGAACGGAAATGAAAACCGGGCCGGCCATCCGAACGAGAACTATGCCCGCGAGGTCATGGAACTTCACACCGTGGGCGTGAATGCGGGGTACACCCATCGCGACGTCCAGGATATGGCCCGTGCCATGACGGGCTGGACCGTTGGCGCCAGCGGCCCGAACTTCAATCTGTTTGAGTTTCGATCTGAATTCCACGATACCGGGCCCAAGCAAATCATGGGGCTTTCCCTTCCTGCCGGCGGGGGCATCTCCGACGGCGAACAGGCCTTGAATTATCTGGCCGCACACCCTGCGACCGCCCGAAATATTGTCGAAAAGCTGGTTGCCTATTTTATTTCGGAAGATTTACCCCAAGCCCTGGTCAATCAGGCGACCACGAGATTTACCATCACCGGCGGGGATATCAAGGCCACCTTACGCGTCATACTCAAGGAAACCGCCATCACCCAGGCGACGCCAAAGATAAAGCGTCCCCTCCACCTGATCGCGGACATCGCTCGAAAGAGCGCGGCGACCGTTTCCGCGACCACCCAATTGGTCCAAATCCCTGCCGCGATGGGTCATCAACCCTTTACCTGGTCGATGCCGGATGGGTTTCCTCAGCGGTCAGACTACTGGGCGCCCGGCCTCCTTTCCCGGTGGAACGTCATTACGTTGTTGGCCGGCGGAAGCTATACCTTCATTCCGATCTCGCCGTATTACATGGGGCAGGCGGCGGGGGCCGTGACCACGGACCAGGTCGTTGCCCTGTGGAACCAGAAGTTCTTCGGGGGGCGCATGAGCACGGAGGACCAGGCGCAACTCGCCGCTTACATCAATCGCAGCCCCGATAATTTGTTGCGAAAGTACAACGAGTCGTTTGTATTGGCGCTGTCCCTTTCGGATTTCCAATACTATTGAGGTCGCCTCCCGCTATGTCATCCGAATCACACATGAGTTGTGGATGCGCCGAGTATGAGGCATTGGAACGCCGCCAGTGGCTGCAAGCCGCCGGCCGGCTGGGCGCTCTTGCCATGTTGAGCGCCCCGGCGTGGATGCCGAAATTCGCCTTCGCCTCGGGGTCACCCGCGCCGCTGGAGCGCGACTTGCTCATCGTCGTCTTTCTGCGCGGCGGTGCTGACGGTCTCACCCTTTGTGTGCCGTTTGCCGATCCCTTTTATGCCAGCTCGCGAGGATTCCTCGCCATCCCGGCGCCGGACTCCGCCGCGCCCCTGAGAGCGATCGACCTCAACGGCTTCTTTGGACTCCCTCCGGCCCTGGCGAGCCTCAAGCCGATCTACGACGCCGGACATCTCGCCGTCGTGCATGCCGCTGGCAATCCTTCGGGTGTCCGTTCGCATTTCAACGATCAGGACCGGATGGAATTGGCCACTCCCACCCCCACGGCGGGTTCGAGCGGCTGGTTGGCGCGGCATCTTCTCTCCTATTCCTCGGCCGCCGATCGATTGCGCGGCATCACCATGAATTACTCCGTCGCCCGTGCCTTGGCCGGCGCTCCGGCGGCGGTGGCCTTGCCATCGGATTCCTATGGGCTGTTGGGTAGTACGAGCACGGATGTTGAACGGCGGGAATTTCTCGAGCAGGCGTATCTCCGGGCCGATCCGCTTTTGGGAACCAATGCCGGATATATTCTCACTGCGTTAAACTCGCTCAACAACGCCGACTGGCCGAACCGGGGCGATCAGCTCGCGGTTTCGGGTTTCTCTGACCTTGGCGGTTCGATGTCGGGCGACGGGATGATGTCCGGAATGGGCTCAATGTCAGACGACCCGGCGGGCACCATGCTTAGAACCGGCGCTCCGGCGTATCCAAACAACCCTTGGGGACGGTCGTTTCGCATGGTCGCCGACGTCGCCAAAGCGCAAGTGGGGATGGAAGCCGCCTGCATCGACCTGAACGGGTGGGATACGCACGTCGGCCAGGGGGCAACCGCCGGATATCTGCACAGCATTATGATCACTCTGGGGCAATGCATGGAAGCGTTCTACCTCGACATGCAAGCCATGCTGGGTCGATTCACGATGGTCGTCATGTCGGAATTCGGCCGACAACTCGCCCCGAACACCAGTGGCGGTAGCGATCACGGGACCGGTGGCGCCATGTTCGTTATGGGCGGCAACGTCAACGGGGGCCAAATCTTCACGTCGTGGCCGGGTCTCCACCCCGATCAACTCAATGAGCAGCTGGACTTGGCGATCACGACCGATTATCGCGATGTCCTGGCCGAAATCCTGGTCAAGCGTGCCGGTAATATTTCTTTGCCCACGGTCTTTCCTGGGTTTACGCCCACGTTCCGCGGGATTATTCGATAATCTCCCCATTCAGTTTCACCCGCTCACTCTCTCTTGCGGTTAGGATTCGTCGTCGGTCGCGGATGACGGTCTATGGGTCGATTTCGAAGAATGGCAGGGGTTTCGCCAAGTCGTAACGTCGCCCCCGTTTTGCTTAGCGTTGCGCTCTGCTCTTTGTTCGCCGGATGTCCCGCTTCTCTCAATACTTTCGTGGTTTCAAGTATTTCCCTCGCGTTCAATGTCGGGCCCAGCGATGGATTTGCAACAGCCGGCGACGTCGTCTTGGAGTCGCGGCTTGTCTTTGAGGCGATCGAGGGGCGGATCGGCAGTCACGCGCCGACGATTGCGGCACTGCCGGACGGTGAACTGCTGGCCGCCTGGTATTCCTACAAAGGACCCGGTGAACTCGATGATTCGGCGATCTTCATGGCGCGTCGCGCGCCGGGCGGGGTCGATTGGAGCACGCCGGCGCTTCATCTTGACCGCGCGGAGCCGGAGGGAAATCCCGTCCTCTACAGCGAGCAAGACAACGTGTGGCTGTTCAGCGCCGTCGCCCCACTCGGCTGGAGCACGGCGCGGATCGAGTGGCAGCATTCGGTAGATCGCGGGCTGACGTGGTCGGCGCCGGCGGCGCTCGACGGACCGCTCGGCTCAAACGTGCGTTATCCACCGGTGCGGACGACGGAGGGCGAACTGCTCCTGCCCGCCTATGACGATTTCTTCTTGCGTTCGTTTTTTTTTGTTTCGAGCGATGGTTTCGCGTGGACGCTGCGATCGAACGTCGCGACCGAGCCGCCCCACGGCAATATTCAGCCGTCGACCGTGCGACTGACTAGCGGTCGGCTCCTTGCCGTGATGCGCAACACCGGGCAGGAGTTCTTATGGGTGATGGCGTCGGACGACTCCGGCCGGACTTGGTCTTCGCCGATGAACTCCGGCTTTGCCAACCCTGCCAGCCCCACAGTGCTACTGAAGCTGCACAGCGGCCGATTGCTACTGGTCTTCAACGACAGCGCGACCCTGCGCCGGCCGCTCTCGGCGACGCTTTCGGACGACGACGGACAGACCTGGCTGCCGCCGCGTGTCGTCATCAACGGGCAAGGCGACTTCGCCTACCCAGCGGCGGTGCAGACCGGTGACGGGCTGATTCACATTGTCTATTCAAACAATCGGGCGAACATCGGGCACGTGACGCTGAACGAGGCCTGGCTGGCGGCGGCGCCGTAAGGGCTATTGATCTTGACGATGGCCGGCCAACGCAGCGCGGGCCGCCTTGCCCTGCGGCGAATCGGCCGATGACAAGTCGCTGACCACCTGCCACGTCGCCTGGGCGCGATCGATCAACCCCATGTTCTGAAGGGCCAGCGCAAGGTTCGCCTGAAAGGCGACGTTTCGTGGGTTGCCCGTCGCCGCATGCTCAAAATGCTCGACCGCCATTTCGAACCGTTGTCGCTGCGCAAAGAGCAGGCCGGCTTGGTAATGCAGATCGAGATAGTTCGGTCGCACCTCCAGCGCCTGCTGGAAAACGGCGACCGCCTCGTCGAGTCGGTCCATCTCCCCCAGGGCCAGCCCCAGCTTGATCAGCGCCTTCATATACGACGGGTTGATCGTCGTGGCCTGGCGGAAACAGTTGATCGCGTCTTCGACCTGACCGCGGTTGCGATACAGCAGACCCAGGCGATAGTGCAGGTCGGCATGGTTCGAGTTCGCCGCGATCGCCTCTTTCAAGCGATCGACCTGTTGCGCGATAAGGTCCGGTCGCTGCTCCGGCGGAGCGGCGCCGTGCGGCGTCGCCGGGTTGAGGTAGCGATGGGCCTCCTGGCTGGCCGCGGCCTTCAGGTGCATTCGCGCCACCTCTGAAAACAGCAGCGTGCTGTTCGGCTCGATGTTGCGGGCCATCTCAAACGAAGCCCGCGCGTCCTTTTCGGAACCCTGAGCGTGCTGTGCCACTCCGATGCCGACATACGCGGAAAGCAGCCGGTCGTTAATCTCCAGGGCCCGCGAGAACCACTTCGCCGCATCCGCGAAGCGACCGGCGCGAAGGTGCTGGGTGCCGAGCTTGACGTTTGCTTCGAGATAATCGGAGCAAAGCTGGACGGCACGTTCGTAATGGACCGTCGCCGCCGTGTCGTTGCCGATCTTCGCGTACAGATCTCCCAGCCGTAGGCGCGTATCCGCCGCATCGGGTTCACGCTGGATCATCTGGTGCAGATGTTCGATTGCCTCCCGCACCAGTCCGGCCTCCTCGTAGGCGCTCACCGCGTCGTTGTGCGCGGTCCAGTTGTCGGGCTCCAGCGTCAGGGCGTGTTCAAACCGGGCAATCGCCTCCGGAAAGCGCCGCGCCTTGACGAGCAGGTTGGCGAGGGACAGGTGCAGATCCGTGTGCTGCGGGTCGAGTTCGCACAGCGTCTGATAGTGCCCGATCGCCGCATCGAGCCGGTCGGCCCGCAGGGCCATCGCCGCGAGCCGCTCGTGGGCGTTGCGCAGCGTCGGAGAGATTCGCAGGGCGTCCTGGTAATACTGTTCGGCCTGGGCCTCGCCGCCGCGCCGTTCATGACAGAAGCCCAGACAAAAGAGGACCGCAGGACTCGCCGGTTCGGTCTTCTGCGCGATGCGCAGGTGGTCCAGCGCCGCGTCGAGCTGCCCGAGTTCGTCCGAGGCGCAGGCCAGGCCCAGCCGCGCCGGCACGTGCCCCGGCTCGCGCGCGAGAATCGACGCAAAGAGGTCCTTGGCAGCCGCCGGATTCTCGGCGCGGAGGTACCGACCTCCCAGCCGGACCTGCAACGCCGTGTCGTTCGGATGCTGCGCCGCCCGATGTTGCAGGTCGTTCAGCGTCTCGTCTGTATCCTTGCCGAAGACGGTGTCGAATGCGCCGACCAGATGGGCGATCAAGCCCCGGCCCAGAAGTTCGAGTAAGTACGACATGCCGCGCTTCCCCCTAAGCCGTCAGCACCGCGTCCAGCGCTTCTTGCGCGCGGGTGTAGTTCGTATTGATTTCAAGCGCCCGGCGATACCGGGCGCAGGCCAGCTCGCGCTCGCCGCGCCGCCGATGCAGTTCGCCGAGCAGATAGTGAACATCGGGATAGTCGCCCCCGCTTTCGATGGCCGCCTGCAGCCGATCGATGGCCTCCTCGTCCCGGCTCGTTTGTGAATACAGTCGGCCAAGCTGAATCAGTGCCTGCACGTAGCGAGGATTGATACGCACCGCGCGGACGGCCTGGGCGATCGCGGCATCCGTTCGCCCCAGCCGGTCGTACACGCGCGAACAGTGGTAGTGCAGATCGGCATAGGTCGGGTGCCGCTCCAGGGCCTTCTCGATCGTCGCGGCGAGCATGGTGAAGAGGGCGGGATCGATGTTCGCCGACGGCAGACTCAGAAATGCCTCGACGAAGTCGGGGTCCGCAACGAGCACTTCGCCGAGTTGTTCGAGGCCCTCCGTATCCGCTGCGGTGCGGTCCGGCGCGGGCGCGATGGCCACGTCCTCGAAGGGCCCGCCCGCCGCCTGAATGGCCAACGCCAGCAGCATCGCCGTGTTTGCGTCCCGTGGGCGAAGCCGCTGGGCGGTGGCCAGATATCGGACAGCCCGGTCGGCGTCGTTCAGGGCGCCGTGCACCAGGCCGAGTTGTCGATGAATGTCGGAGCGAAGTGGCGCAAGGCGAACCGCTTCGGTCAATGACTTCAGCGCGGCCGCGTAGTCGTCCGCCGACGCGTGCAGCACGCCGAGTTGATAGTGATACTCGGCCTGATACGGGGCCGTGCGAATCGCGGCTTCGAGCGTCTCGACCGCCCGCGCGAACTGGCCGTCGCGTGCCAGGGCGTGAGCCAGCCGAACGGGCAACCACGTTTCGCGATCGCCGTCCGCATAGGATCGCTCCATCTCCACAACGGCCAGATCGAATCGACCCTGGCCGAGGTAACAACGGGCAAGATAGGATGAGAGGTCGTTTGATTCCGGATTGACTCGCCGTGCCTCGGCCAGGTGCGCGGCGGCTTCGGCGTAACGCCGCCCGGCGAGATCGATCAGGCCCTGTTGCAGTCGGGCCTGCCCAAGGTAGTACCGGGCCAGCGTGGCGGGCAGATTCGGCCCCTCGCCGATCGCCGCGAGCTTTTCGATGGCCTCGGCATACCGGCCGGTCTCGAAGGCCTCGAGACCCTGCTGGTAAAGTGCCGCGGCGTGGGCCGGCGAATGCGATTTTCGGTCATGTTTGGCAAACATGTCGCTACCTTCGGGTCCGAAAATGAACACTTCCCAGCGTCAATCGGACCCATCAGAGGTATCGTCCGCATGCCTTAATCGGATTACGTCTAATGACTTTCAACGGCTAAAATGGCGATGTGAGTATCAATCACTTTATGCCGGTCGCTGCGAGTATCCTCGCGGCCGCTTCAGGTGCCGCCGCCAATTCGGGGTGCTCGGCTCATCCGCCTAAACAGCCCACGTCGGCCTTTGACCCTTGGATTCAGCGATGCAAATTGACGGATGAAGAGAATGCACTGAAAACGGACGCGCTGGCCTCACGGGTCCGGCAAGCGTACGAGCGATGCAGTTTCTTTTCGTTTGAAGCGACCACGAAAGATGCGGCGGGAATTCGGCGGGTGGAAATGGCGATGACGCCGAGCCGGTACAAGACACGTGTCTACCTGGGAGATAAGCTGATCTGGGTGGGAACACGACGAGAAGAGATTTATGAAGAATGGAAACCGTCATATCTTGGATATCCTCAGCGGCGCCACGTCGAGCGGTTTACTCCGCCGGTTCGGAAAGAAAGCATTGAGTTGATGGAGGGAATCGAACAGCACACATGCTCCATGGGCGGATACCTCGACACTTGGCTGGGCCCGGATTCCAGAAGAGTCGGCCTTTTCGATTTTGAAATCCGCAAGGGCCGCTCTATTGGGGTTGAAGATGTCGACGTTCACAAGTGTGAGGTCGTTGCAACGCCGCCGAACGAGCGATACGGCGTGATGCACGTGCTCTACGTCCGGCCGGACGGTTTCGTCGCGCGATGGGACTCGTACGCCGACGACGAGGGAACGGCAAGATTTATCCGCTCCCGCGTTTTTCAGAGGATTCGTACCGAGGCGCCATCGATTGACGTCTTTGAGTTTGAAGACAAGGACACGCAGTGGACGCGCCTGCCCTAATCTGCCCTGGGCGGTGATCGAACAGCCCGTCCTGAGGACCCGGTTCGCGTCGGCAAGGACTTGTGAGGGCAATACCGATGATTAGAATGGACCAGGTTTAAACCCTCGTCGGTGAATGGAGCCACGGATGGCGACCGCGACACAGGCACTCCCCAAAACGAAGCGAAAAGAGAAAGATCAGTTGCAATTCCTGTTCACGCCGGAGGGTACATCTTCCGGCCGGGCGGTGACTATGCCAACAAAAAATAAGCCGAAGCGAGCTGCTGCGGCCAAAGCCAAGACGTCTGCCGGGAAAAAACCGGAGCCGGCTCCGCGTTCACGAAAGCCGCGCGGAAAATACGCAACCGCCGAATCGATGTCCAAATCCCAGCGGGAGATCAGCGTCTCCGAGTTCTTCGCCAAGAATCGCCACCTGCTCGGCTTCGACAACAAGCGCAAGGCCCTGCTCACGACGGTGAAGGAGGCGGTGGACAACAGCCTCGACGCCTGCGAGGAGGCGGGCATCCTGCCGGACATCTTCGTCAAGATCGAGCAGACAGACGCCGAGCGGTACGTTGTGACGGTCCGCGACAACGGCCCCGGCATCGTCAAGAACCAGATTCCCAACATCTTCGGCAAGTTGCTCTATGGCTCGAAGTTCCACCGCCTCAAGATGAGCCGCGGCCAGCAGGGCATCGGCATCTCCGCCGCCGGCATGTACGGCCTGCTCACGACCGGCAAGAGCGTGCGGATCACCTCGCGGACCGGTCGCTCTGAGGCACATTATTACGAATTGCAGATCAACACCAAGACCAACGATCCGCAGATCGTCAAGGACACGACGGTCAAGGTCGACTGGCCGCACGGTACGGAAGTGAAGATCGAACTCGTCGCCACGTATCAGAAGGGCCGGGCGTCGGTCGACGAGTACCTCGAACTGACGGCTATCGCCAACCCGCACGCGCGGTTCGAATTCGTCGATCCCGAAGGCATCGGCATGGAGTTTCCTCGCGCCAGCGAGACCGTCCCGCCGCCGGCCGTCGAGATCAAGCCGCATCCCTACGGCATCGAGCTGGGCGTCCTGATCAAGATGCTCAAGGACACGCGCGATCGCACGCTCGCCCAATTCCTGCACAAGGAGTTCAGCCGCATCAGTTCGGCGACGGCGACGACGATCTGCAAGCAAGCAGGGCTTACGGGCCAGGCCCGGCCGACACGGATTGGCACGCATGAAGCCGAGACGCTCTACAAAGCGATGCAGGAGACGCCGATCCGCGCACCGGCGACGGACTGCCTCTCGCCCATCGGCCCGGACCAGATCCTCGCGGGCTTGCTCAAGGGCGTGAAGGCGGAATTCTTCACCGCGGCGACGCGCAGCCCGGCGGTCTATCGCGGTAATCCCTTTCAGATCGAGGTCGGTCTCGCCTACGGCGGTGAACTCGGCCCCGATCCGACGGCAACGGAGCAGGATGCGGCGGCGAATGAAGCCGTCGTCCGCCGTGGCAAAGTGGTGACGGAAGCCCGCGCGCCGACGCAGGCCAAGCTCATGCGCTACGCCAACCGCGTGCCACTGCTCTACCAACTCTCCGCGTGCTGCATCTACAAGGCCGTCCTCGACATCGACTGGCGGCGCTACGGTCTCTCGCAGCCCTCGGGCAGCCTCCCGCAGGGCCCCTTGGCAATCCTCGTCCACATGGCCAGCGTCTGGGTCCCGTTCACCAGCGAGGGCAAGGAAGCCATCGCCGATTACGACGAAATTCGCAAGGAGATCAAGCTCGCCGTACAGGACTGCGGCCGCAAGCTCCAGGCCTATCTAAACCGCCGCAAGAAACAGCGCTACGAGACCGACCGGCGGAGCATCTTCACACGATACATCGGCGAATTGGTCAATTCCTGCAACGAGATCACGCGGATCAACAAGGAGAAGCTCACCGCCGACCTGATGGCCGTTGCCAAGCGCGTCACCGCACGGGCGGATGAAAAAGTCGAGCTGATCGGCGCCAAGGGCAAGGCGTCGAAGGATGTCCCCGGCAGCGAATACGGCGAAAACACCATTGTCGTCGAACAGAATGCCGACGCCGCCCCGGGGCCGCTTTTCAAGAAATAGACGAAGCTCTTGACGCGCAAAAAAAGCCCGGGCCAAGCTTGGCCCGGGCTCTTGTGAATTCAAACCCCCTGCGCTTGAGGTTCGGCAGATCAGACAAGCGCCGTCGCGGCCACGACCAACTCGATAAGAAAGATGATCGTCGCACCGATGCCGAGAGGGATAAAGATCATCATCGCGAACACGAACGCGAGCGGTCCGAATGCCGTGCCGGTCTTGACGGTCTGACCGCCGGTCGCGCCTTCATTCGCGGGCCCGCCGATGGGCGACGTGACGACACCCTGCGAATCGAATTCCTGCGCGGCCTCCATCAGGTCCGCATTGGCCTCGAGAAAGGAATCGACGGTGTTCGGCCGATTGGACGCGGCGAGACTCACCTTGGCCACATCCTCTCCCGGGCGCGCCCAACTGGGGCCCGCCGAAGTGTTGATGCTCGTGATCTGCTGGTTCGCGGCGAACGACACTGTCGCCGACATCGCCCCCTCCGCCACCGTGAGTCGGCTCACATACGCCTTGCCGCCGTCGAATGAAAATGTGCCGGAGATCTGTTGTTGCGCGCCGTCGGGAAATACCAGACGGAACTGATTCGTCGCCGCGTTCACCTCAACGGCCGTTGCGCTGGAAAACGGCGTGCCCGCCAGCGCCTGGGCCATCGGGTGGTCGGGCGTCAGGGGGATGAGATTCCCCGATTCGGGAAACAACGACGGCGCCCCGCCGCAGCCGACCACGACGTGCATCGCGACCACCAGCGTCAAGCATAAGATGGCCTTCGCGCGGTGATTGAATCGGATTAAGGAATCGTTCATGGATGCCTCCGAAAAAGGTTTGATGTCTTCGACCCTTATCCGCCGACGACGCGGCGGGCACGCTGGAATCGGCGATGGAATGCACCGCCGCCCAATGGACTGGATACGTCGAATTTATCAGAACCGACGTGCGGAGTCAAGATTTATAGGTATCATTCACCGCGTCCCGGCGCGATTATCGGAGCATGATTATTGCGGTGTCCCAGATTAAACATACACATTCACGGGTGGCACGGTCTGACCGCGAAGCGGGCAGGCCGTGTTGGTCATGCGCACCACGGCCTCGCTGCTGCGAGACCGTGCCACCCGAATTGACACGGATTCCGAGGCGCGCAAGCAGAAAAATTCTGATTGCTCGGGAATGGCAATGACGGAGTTACTGGCAGTTAAGTCGGACGGATTGCCCATCGGCGCGTTTTTTCTCGCCGGCCTGGTCGCGCTCGCCATCGTCGTCGGCGCTTTTCTCGCTTCGGCCAAGCGCCGCAAGGATCTCGCGGCCTTCGCCCTGCAACACGGTTTTTCCTTCAGCCCCTATGCCGGAGATCATCACGAACAATACATGGGCTTCAAGCCGTTCGATGCCGGTCATAGCCGGCGATCACACAACCTAATTCACGGCCGGCGCGGCCGCATCGACTGGGAGATGTTCGACTACAAATACACGACCGGCAGCGGCAAGAACCAGCAGACGCATCACTACGGCATCGTCGTCGCCCGGATCGACGTGGTGCTGTCACGGATGTGCATCCGCCAGGAGCATTTTTTTGACAAGCTCGCCGGGTTCGTGGGCTTCGACGACATCGACTTCGAGAGCGAGGAATTCAGCAGGCGATTCCACGTCAGCGCAGAGGACCGGAAGTTCGCCTACGATTTGATCCATCCAAAAATGATGGAATACCTCATGGCCTCGCCCGCGGCCGACTGGCAGCTTGGCGGCCGCGTCGCCATGATCACCCGCTCGCGCCGCTACAAGGCCGAGGAGTTATCCGGCCTGATGTCCTTGATCGAAGGGTTTGTCGAGCGGATCCCGCACTACGTTCGACAGGACCGGTACGTGGGTTGATATACCGTGTACATCGATCTTCGGGAATCCAACGAAGCATTCGCGGCGGTGTGTATCGCTCTCGGTTTCGTTCTCGGTATTCTTGGCGGGATTGCCATTCAACGTAGGATCCGTCGACGCAGAAGAAAGCTCGCAGATTTTGCCGTACAACATGGGTTTTGGTATTCGCCCGCCACCCGAAGTCACCACGAGCGATACGCGGACTTTGCGTACTTCAATCGTGGCGATCGCCGGAGTCGTCGCTCCGCCAATCTCGTTTGGGGTCGGCGCGAAGGGATTGATTGGGCGGTTTTTGACTATTGGAACAACTCCGAGGGCTGCGAAACGAACCCGAGAGGGGGCTTTGGCGTCGTAGCGGCGAATCTCCCAGGCAGTTTTCCTCTGACTCGTATTCGCCAGGGATCGCCCCTCGACAAGATTGCTTCGCTCGCAGGCATGAGCGACATCAGATTTGAGAGTGAAGATTTCAGTCGCAAATATCATGTCACCAGCGCAGACAGGAGATTCGCATACGATTTGATTCACCCTCGGATGATGGAGTACCTGATGGCGGCGCATCCCGTGGATTGGCAACTTGGCGGCAACACAATTCTGACGGTTCGCCCCTCGCGGTACCGTAGCGATGAATTGCTGGAGGCGATGCGATTAATCGAGGGGTTTGTTGAGCGGATCCCGCACTATGTTCGGCAGGATCGCGGGGCGGTCTGAAAGGCCCGCCTCCAAGGGCCCCATCGATCCTCCGCCTGCGGCCAGTGCCGCTCGAATCTGGTGTTCCAACTGCCGGCCCTCACCATTTCCGCCATAGATAGTGGCCCATGACGTCGCCCGCCCGTCCGGTTCCCCCCCCAAAACAATAACCGGAATCGACGACAGCACGCCATCCCGGCGAAGCGCATCTGGAAACGAAAGCGTCCCGGCCCAGTCGTCCTTCGCATCCACCAGGATAATGTCAGGCTTGTCGCGCAGGGCCCGCATCAATCCGTGCAGCGGGTCCGGCGAGAGGTGCGGCTGAAGGCCCAGCCGGCGGCACATCGCCGACAGCCGGTAGGCGCGGGCGCGGTCGCTCTCGATGATCAGCACGCGCGTCATTCGGCAGTCCCCGAATTCCCGGGCCTTTAGGCCCAGGGTACGAAATCGAACCGATCGATCAGGGCGATAGGATCATCGAAGGACAGACGACCCGTGCCGCAGGTGACCGGTTGAAGCCAGAGCGAGCCGCCGTTGATCGACAATTCGAAAAGGTCCCCGCCAGTCGCGCGGCGGCGGAAAAGGTTTCCCTCGCAGAACATCTCGCCGACGGTAAAGGACCGTCGGGGTCGCCAGGTCGTCGCGGCGCGCGGTTGCACCACCCAGCGGCGCAACGCCCGGCGCAGGCGATCCTCGAAATCGGCCGAGCCGAGCCCATTGACCACGCAATCCGCGCCGCGAACGATCGCGCCCCGGCGGGAGCGCAGCGTCGGCCCCTTGCAGACGACCACGACGGGGATCGCGCAAAGGTAGTTGTACCTGCGAAGTTCGCGGGAAATCGAGATCGCCCCGACCTTGTCATCCGCCTCGTCGATGACCACTAGCGAGGGCGCTTCGTCCGCCGCATGCAAAAGTCCCTCCATTGCGTCGAACGAGTGGCGAATCGGCAGGCCTAGGTCGCGGCACACGTCGCAAAGCAGCTCCGCGCGACGGCCGTCGCTTTCGATGATCAATACGGGGTTCATGCTGCGCCCAAGGTCTCCTTCGTTTCAGGCCCGACCGATCTTGTCCGGTCGCACTGAAATTGGGGCCTTGTCCGTCGTCAACTCAGCTTCCGCCTGTTGCCAGTCGGAACCCGCGTCGCCAAACCGCCCGGTCGCGACGCGCTGCTCATAAATCTCATAGGCCCGCGCCCGGATCGTTTCCTGATCCGGAACAGACGGGATGGTCGTTGGCGCCGGCGGAAGGATGCGGTCCGACCGTTTTCTCAGCTTCTGTAATACTTCATCCACGGCCATGTCCTCACCGCGTTGCGTCGGGTCGGGCAAAACGGGAGGAGAAGGCGCCTGAACGGTCTGTTCAGACGCCCCCTCTCCTTTGGAGCGGGAACGGACGCACTCCGTTGCCGGAGTCATGCCTGGGCCCCCGCGGGCGTTTCCAAAACTCCGTTACGCTCAAGCCATCCCGAACACGATCCTTATCTCAACGCGTCGCCCGCGCGCTCGCAATCGGGCGACTTCGGATTATCGGTGCCGTAATCGTCGTAAATAACGGAGGTTTTTCCATTGGGACTAATCCCAACGGCTGTTCGCGTTGTTACCGCTTGTCGCCGTGCGCCCAGAGGATAGCGCGGAAGATGAGTTCATTGCCGTCGGTCAACCCGAGCTTTTGCTTGATGTGTTGGCGGTAGGAATCGACGGTCTTGTATCCCAGGGATAGTCGCTCGCTGATCTCGCGCGTGCCCAGCCCCTGGCCGAGCGATTCGAAGACCTGCAGCTCGCGATCCGAGAGCACGTCCTCCGGCGCGCGGCCGGCGCCCGACGGGCCCCCCACCATCGAGTGCAGCAGTTGTTCCGTCATGTGCTTGTTCACATAGACCCCGCCCGCCAGAACCGTGCGGATCGCCGCGATGATCTCGTCCGCCGCCTCCGATTTAGGCAGATAGCCCCGGGCCCCCGCCCGCAGCGCCCGCTCCGCGTACGAGGCCTGCTCGTACATCGAGATCACCAGCATTTTCGGCGGCTGCCGTAGCGTCTTGAGTTCCTTGATGAGATCCAGCCCGTGGCCATCCTTGAGTGACATGTCAATCAGCACAAGGTCCGGACTCTCCGCGCGACAGAAGCGCACCGCTTCCGCCACGCCCTCCATCTGTCCGCACACCTCCAGGTCCGCCTGTTGCCGAAGCAACTCGGAGAGACCGCGCCGCAGAACCGGATGGTCGTCCACGATCAGAATTCGAGTCTTGGACTTCGCCATGGTTCGTCTTCTCACTTTTTCGACGTCGCGGGCTTGAGCGGAAACACGCAGCGTACTCGTGTTCCACCGTCGCGTCCCGGTCCAATGTCCAGGCGGCCTCCAATCAGCTCCGCCCGATAGCGCATGATTCGATGGCCGATGCCGTCAGAGTTCTCCACATTGAGGGGCAGGCCTTCGCCATCATCTTCAACCGACAAGGTAAGCCCGTCGCCATTGCGTTGGAAGGAAATCCACAGGTGCCTCGGCCGCGCATGTCGCACCGCATTGGTCACCGCTTCCTGGGCGATGCGATACAGATGATCGCATGCCTCAAGCCAATCAATCACCACGTCTTCGACACCTTGATAGGTGCAGGGAATGCCGTGAATCGCCTCCGTGTTGCGCGCCAATTCGGCGAAGGCGTCGGGCAATCCTTTGTGCGTCGCCGTGATGGGGGCCAGGCCGCGGGCCAGATCGCGAATGCGCCGATGGGCGTCCTGAAGCTGGTCCACCATGGCGGCCGCGTTCCCGGCGTCCACCGAGGAGATGGATTGCAGTCGCTGCTCCATGCTCCGGGCGAGCATGGCCGTCCCGGTGAGCAGCTGGCCGATATGATCGTGCAATTCCAGCCCCACGCGCTGGCGCTCGGCGGATGAGAGCGTCGCCAGCGTCTTTTCCAAATCCTGCATTTCCTTTTCTTTCCGCTTCCGGTCGGTCAGGTCGCGCACGCTGGCAATAAACAGCCGCTGCGTGCCCATGCGGACTTCGTTGACCAGCAGGTCCAGCGGCACCAGGGTTCCATCCTTGCGCCGGCCCGAGATGTCGCGGTTGACGGACGCCTGGCCGCGGGCGAGCAGGTCGGTCATGAATCCGGCGCTCCGGGGCCACAGCAGGAGCTGGTCGATCTTCTTCCCCACAACGCCCGATGCCTCGTAGCCGAAAATCTCTTCCGCCGCCGCGTTAAAGGACTCGATCGCGCCGTCTTCGGTGAAGGTGATGATTCCGTCGGCGACGTGGGCGAGGATCGACTCCAAACGCGAGTGCGCCGCCTCCAGTTCCACGGTTCGCTGGTTGACCCGCTCCTCCAATTGGCGATTGAGCAGCCAGATCTTCTCTTCATCCTTCTTCCGGCGCGTGAAGTCGAGGAACGTGATCACCACCCCTTCGATACGGTTGGACTCCGTTCGAAACGGCAGGATGCGGCGGACCCACCAGTGGCCGTCGTTTTCAATCTCCGTCTCATGAGGCGTGAGCCGATCCAGGACGTTCTGCGCGGCGCCAAGCAGTTCCTCGCTGACCAGAATTGATGAAAAATCGCGGACAGACCGTCCCACGTCGGACGGGATGAGCCGCACCAGGCGCGTCATCGCCGGCGTGAAGCGCCGGATGCGAAACTCCGTGTCGAGGAACAACGCCGGCAACTCCGTGTTCGCCAGCAGATTGTTCAAGTCATCGTTGGTCGTCTCCAGCTCTCCCACCTTGGCTTCCAGTTGGGTATTGACCGTCGCCAACTCCTCGTTCACCGACTGAAGCTCTTCCTTGGACGTCTCCAGTTCCTCATTGGTGGACTGAAGCTCCTCGTTGGCCGACATCACCTCTTCGTTGGAGGCCTTCAACTCCTCATTCGAAGTTTCCAGTTCTTCAATCGTACTTTGCAGGTCTTCGCGCGTCGCCCGCAACTCCGATTCCAATTGATGAACCAGGGAATCCTCGGCTGTGACTGTCGGCGCAGGAACGGTCCGTTTTCGTCCCTGGCGAGCCGGCGGCTTCGTGGTCGGCTCCACCGGCGGAACGGTCTCGTCCTCGAACGAGACCAGCAGCAGTCCGTCCGGCTGCTGGGCGCCGTGGACCGGTTCGACGCGGATCTTGATCGGGTAAAGCGACTTGCCCCGCCGAACACGGACGTTATGAACAATGACGGCCCTATTATCGTTCACGGCCTTGTGAACAGCCCCGCGAAGCCGCGTATGCAGTCCTTCTCGCGCCTTGAGCAAAAGGTCCTGAGTCGGAGCGCCCGGCGGCTGCAAGAGGTAGTCCTGCGTCGGGCCGGAAAAATGAAGGATCTCATACTTCCGGTTGATGACCACGCAGGCCGGCGCGTAGCGGTCGAGAATGATCTTTTGCGCGGCGAGGAGCCGGGCGCCGGTGGAGGCGGGCGCGATCGAAGCCGGCAGCGCGGGCGCGCGCCGTGACGAGTCCAGCGAAAATGGGGTTTGATCAGGGCGGGCGGCGCCGATGCGCCGATAAATGTGCCACTTCTTCGACACCGGCCGAAACAGATCGTCCCGCGCCCCGATGGATTCCGCCGAACCCAGGATCAGGTAGCCCCGATCGTTCAGGGCGAAGTGAATCAACTGACGGATTCTTTTCTGCACCTCCGGCTCCAGATAAATCATCAGGTTCCGGCAACTGACGAGATCAATCCGGGAGAAGGGCGGGTCGGAGAGGACGTTCTGCTGCGCAAAAATGACCGCTTCGCGGAGTTCCTTGGTCACGCGGTAGGAATGTTCGCCCTTGACGAAGAACCGGCGCAGTCGCTCGGGAGGCACATCCGCGGCGATGCTCTCGGGATAAAGGCTGTTCCGGGCGACGTCCAGGGCGTCGGCATCGACATCGGACGCGAAGATTTGCAACGGACAGGCCTTTTTCGCCCGCTGGCACTCCTCAATCAACAGCATGCCGATGGAAAACGCCTCTTCCCCCGTGGCGCAGCCCGGCACCCAGACACGGATCGCGTCGTTCCGGCCCTTCTCTCGAACTAACGGGGCAATGACCTGTTCCTGGAGGGCGTCCCAGGACTCGGGCTCCCGGAAGAAACTCGTCACGTTGATGAACAAGTCCTTTTGAAGCGCGGAGACCTCGGCCGGGTCCCGGCGCAACTCGTCAACGTAGTCCTTGATGCGGTCGATGTGCCGCAGGCTCATGCGCCGGTGAATGCGCCGCGACAATGTGCCCTTCTTGTAGGAGCCAAAATCGAATTTTGCCCGCGTTCGAAGGATCGCAATCACCGCGTCTAGCTTGTCCTCGTCGCCCTCCGCCGCCGACTTCTCCGGCGCCGGCCGTGGACAGACATACGGGTGGCCGATATAGCCGACCAGGACCTTCGGCATGTCCGCGAGCGCGAGCACCTGATCCACCGCCCCCGAGGCGATGGCCGAGCGCGGCATGCCATCGTATTGGGCCGTCCCCAGTTCCTGCGCGATCGTCAGACCTCCGCTGGCCTTGACTTCTTTCAGGCCCAGCGTGCCGTCCGTGCCCGTGCCGGAGAGGATGATGCCGATCGCCCGCTCCTTGCAGTCCTGTGCCAGCGAGCGCAGGAAATAATCGACGGGCATGCGCATCCAGCGCTGTTCGAGTGGCTCCGTCAGGCGAAGCGTCCCGTCTTTTACGCTCAGGTATTTGTTGGGGGGAATAACGTAGACGTGATTGGGCTCGACCGCCATCGCCCGCTGGACCTGGACCACGCTCATCTGCGTTTGCGCGCCCAGCAATTCCGCCGTCAGGCTCTCGTGCGTCGGATCCAGATGTTGGATCAGGACAAACGCCGCTCCGCTGTCGGGCGGCATGCCCTGGAAGAATTGCTTGAGCGCGTCCAAACCTCCGGCCGATGCTCCAATGCCGACGATGGGGCAGACGTGACCCGGGTTTTGCGAACGGGTCGGGCCCGTCGCCTTCGCGGCCGTTTGGGCGGTCGCCGGCCGCTTGACGCGCCGAGGTTGTGCCTTCCTTTTCCGGGTTCTCTTCTGGGAACTCATTTTCGCGATCCAAATCGACGGAGCGGCGGGAAGTGCAAATGCCGTCGGGTAATTCTACGCCCTTGGCGCGGAGATGCCTATGGGAACAGTCGTAGGGACAGGTGGAACGGCCCGGTTCACCCCGACGAATGGGAAACCAAGCGCACCTTAACACGAATTTATCGCAACGGCGCTTTGCCGGCCAGCCGGCGGATCAGGGCAATCTGGCCTGCGTGAAAGGACTCGTGCATCGCCGCCATGCCGATGGCTTCCGCCCGGGTGTTGAACATCGGATGGGGCTCGCCTGTCGTAGGGGAATCCAATTCGTCCGGGCTCATCCCGGAAATCAGTTCGACGGCCTCCTGGTGAATACGGTCAAACGCGGCGCGGATGTCGGAAATCGCCGGATAGGCCGCGGGGTTGGCCACCGGCGTGGACCCGCGTCCAAATTGATCGCGGAAGGCCGCCGACAAATGATCTGTGTACGTGCGATCGAAACAGCGCACGTGAACCAGCACAACCTGCGACGCGGCGAGATGGCCCACCTGCCACGCGACATGCCCCACGCCCGGCGCCGGCGGATCAAACCACCGCGCCTCCTCAAAATCGGCGAGGAGGTTGCATGTCCATTTCCGGGCCGTTTGCAGTCGTTCGATCAGGAGATCAAGCGTGGACATGTTCTTCTCTTGCATCAAATGCGGCCGCAATCGTACGACTGACGGGATCGCCTGGCAAGGCAGAGGTGCGCCGAACGGATGCAATCAGAACTGAAAGTAGATAAATGGGCTGGTGTTGGCGGGGCTGAGGATCAGCAGCGCAAAGAGCCATGCGGCGTAGCCGATGCCCGCGAGGGGGGCGGGCAGGCGCAACCCCGGTCGGCCGTGGCGGGTCCACTCATCGTAAAGCTGCATCCCGAACATCAGGGCGAGCGCGAGAACCATCGGGATCTTGTTCATGATCCAAACGGGCCGGTCGGGCTCGGCGGCGACGAAAAGGTGCGTGACGAAGTAGGCCGCGCGTTGAAGCGCCACGACGGTCGGCTCGGGCTCCGGCGCGCCGACCGGCGTGACCGGCTGGCAGCGGAAGAAGACCCAGGCAATGTGGACGACGAGAAGTGTCAACGCCCAACAGGAAGCCGTGCGGAGATAGCGCGTTGGCCCGGCGCCGGAGAGGTTCGCGTCGCTTCGTCTGCCGAAAGCCTTGTTAATAGAGAGCGCGAGGCCGTGAATCGCGCCCCAGATGACGAACGTCCAACTCGCGCCGTGCCACAGCCCGCCGAGCAGCATCGTGATCATGAGATTGCGATAGGTGAGCCATTTTCCGAAGCGCGAGCCGCCGAGCGGGATGTAGAGGTAGTCGCGCAGCCACGTGGAGAGCGAGATGTGCCAGCGCCGCCAGAAGTCAACGAGGCTCGTCGCCAGGTACGGATTGGCGAAGTTCTCGAAGAGTTCGAAGCCCATCATCCGGGCGCAGGCGATAGCCATGTCCGTGTATCCCGAGAAATCGCAGTAGATCTGGCCCCCGTAGCAGAACATCGCCAGCCACAGATCGCGCGTCGAATAGCGCGTCGGGTCGGCAAAGACCGGATCGACGAGCGTGGCGAGCTGGTCGGCGATGAGCAGCTTCTTGGTGAGACCGATCATGAAGAGGACGATCCCGGCGTCGATGCGCCGCCAGTCGAAACGCTTAATGGTCTCGAGCTGAGGCAGGAAGTCGCGGGCCTTGACGATCGGCCCGGCGACGAGCTGCGGGAAAAACATCACGAACAGGGAAAAATCAACAAACGACCGGACCGGCGGGATGACGCGTCGATACACGTCGACCGTGTAGCTGAGGGACTGAAAAGTGAAAAAGCTGATGCCGACCGGGAGGAGGATGGAGAGCGTTTGCAGATCGCTGTGGAACCCGAACGTCTGCAGCAGATCGCGGAAGGAGAGGATGAAGAAGTCGGCGTACTTGAAGACGGCGAGAACGCCGAGGTTGGAGACCAGACTGACCAGCAAGACCGCCTTGCGCCGCGACGTCCGGTCGGATCGATCGATCATCAGGGCGGCGGCATAGTCGATCGCGATCGTGCCGAAAATCAGCAGGATCAGCCACGGATTCCACGTCATGTAAAAAACGCAACTGGCCAGCAAGAGGAAGACGTGGCGACTTCGCCGCGTGCGCAGGCCCCAGTAGACGCCGAAGACGGCGACGAAGTAGAAGGCGAAGAGCCAACTGGAGAAAATCACGGTTCCACCTCGCTGGACGCCAGCCGGGCGGAGGGCGTCGGGTCTTCCAGCAAGGCCAACGACTCGATCTGTTCAGCAATGCGGCGGCTGAGTTCGCAGGCCAGCGGCCAGCCGACGTGCGTTTCGTCTAGATAGTCCTGATCCGACCGCGGCATTTGTGCCTGATCCCAGTGCAGGAAAAGGACGCCCTGGGCTCGGCACGTCCGCGCGATCTGGCCGATCATCCGCGCCTCGACGTCCCGCCACCGCTCTTCCGTTCGCGGACTGTTGGGGATGTAGGCGACCACGACGCGGATACCCCGGCCTTGGAGTTCGTGGAGCAGGTTGTTCAGACGGACAAAAGTTGAGGCATCCGGCCGATGGTGGGGAATATGGAATTCCCTTTCGGAAAGATAATCGTCCATCTCCTTCTGGAGAAGATCCTTGAGCCGTCGCCCGTGACTCCAGGGATGGTCATACCCGCTTGGAGGCCGAGGCGCCGCGGCGCGCTCGCGGAGTTCCCGGGCGAGTTGGGCGTGCTTGGGCAGGACCGCCGCGAGCCGTTCCTGTCCCCAGGAGAGGATCTCGTACCGGTGGTCGTAGGTCTTGCACCACGGACCGAGGGAGCGACGCGCATAGGCGCCCACGACGTCGAGCGAAAAACCATCCGTGTAAATGGACTCCCTTAAGTCGTCGAACTCGAACAAGTGCAGCGCGGCTTCGGTGGGAAGGTATTCGGCGCGGACCTCGCCGGCGTTGATTCCAATCACCACGGCGCGGGGCGTGTAATCCTCGAAAAGTCTCCGGACGAGGACCGACCATTCAACGACCTTCGATCCGGAGAGCGCGACGTTGTACGCCGAGCGGCCGAGAATCTCCTCGAAGACGGAGGGGTCCAGTGCGAAGCGCGCCCGCGACGAACCCATCAGGATGATTTCCGGCCGGTCCGCGGACCCCAATCCGTCCTGAGCGCGCTGGTAGATCGCGATGTCGTAAGCCTGCAACGCCGGAAGCGAGCGGCGGACGATCATCTCAACGGCGAGGAGGCTCATCGCGCAGAAAGCGCAAAGAACGACGCGACGTCGATGGCGATCCCAAAACGAAGGCAAGCGCGGGGTCCCGATTCAGCGAATTCCCAGTCCCTATATCGGTGGTATTCGCCGTGGGAGAACGGCAGGCGGAACGCGCAATAATCGCGGGAATCCCCCGTAGCGGTCGGCGCCCCTGCCGGCGGTAGATGAAGGGCGAAGCCGTCTAAACGAGTTGAATCTGCACGATCTCCGCCGGCGCGTTAATGCGAATTGGGAACCAGTTCCCCACGCCGCTGTTGACGAAGAGCGTGCTTTCGTCGGTTCGGTAAAAGCCTCGGATGTAGCGGAACAGGGCCCGGCCCAATCCGAGGTCGACCCCGCCCGGCGGTGTCATCATGATCTGACCGCCGTGGGTGTGACCGGAGAGCGTCAATGGAACGCCGTGCAATTGCAGGATGTCCCACGTATGCGGATGGTGCGCGAGGGCAATCACCGGCCCGTCGCTTTGCGCGTCGTGTCCCTTCAGTGTTTCCGCGACGTTGGCGATATCGCCGGCCCGGCGGCGCGTCGGCTCCGGCTCGTTCGCATAATCCACGCCCGCCAGCGTCAACCGCTCGCCGCCGATCTCCAGGGTCCGCCGCTCGTTGATGAGCAGAGGCAGCCGCTCGCGCACGGCCCGAATGAACTCCAGCCGGTCGTCGAACTCGTCGTGATTGCCCATGCAAAGGTACGTGCCATGGCGCGAAGTAAATTGCCCTAGCGCGTCAATCGCCGGCGGCAGCATCTGGTTGGAACTGTCCACGACATCGCCCGTCACCACGATAATGTCGCTCTTCAAGCCGTTCACCTGCTCGACCAGGTGCGCGAGCATGTCGGGCCGATAGAGCCGGCCGACGTGCAGATCGCTGACCTGCGTGATCGTGAGCCCCTTGAGTCGATCCGGCAGCCACGGCGCCGCCAGCGCGTGGCGATGGACATTGAATCCGCCGATCTGCCAGCGCCCCCAGGCCGTCCCGCCGGCCAGCATGGCCACCGGTACGGAAGCAAACGCGGTTTTCAGCAGCGCCCGGCGCGTGGGATCAAACACTTCATTCTCACGGACGCTCGCCGCCGTTGGCTCGGTAAATGTGCGACGCGCCAGCGCCTGAGCGCCCAGCGCGGCCAGCCGAACCGAAGCGACAAGGGGCAGCGCCATTGGCAGGGCCACGTGCCACAGCGTCACTGCCGCGGTGTACCACGTCGGATTCGAAACGAGCGGCGGAACCCGACCGACCACGAGCCCGTAAAAAATCGGTAAATTTAGTGCCCCGCAAAACCCGACGATCCCCCAACGCAGCCAACGCGCCAGCCGAGCCGACGCGATGTGCCGGGCGATCCGCCGATCAGCGATCGACCACCACAACACATTGAATGTCAGCAACATGAATACGAACACCCGAAACCCGACCGGTCGCGGCATCGGCCACCACCGCGAGATCAAGAGGCCGTTTAGCAGGATCGCGCCGATGATCGCCATGCACGTCCAATGAATGGCGGCATAAACCCGATCGGAGGGCTTTCGTTGGATATGGACTTCTGGTTGGGCGTTTTCCACGGCTCTTTGAGGAATCAAACGTCTCTACGGCCCGGCAATCACGCCGGTTCAATCGGACTAAGGAATTCGGGGAAACCCGCTTCCGGGGATAATAGTCACTTCGAAGAAAAATGACAGCAGAGCGGGCCGGTAAGCCGAATTCTGTCCCGCGGGATCGCTCCCGCGATGACGGTCATTTCTCTGGGCCGACGGTTACCCATCGGCTCAAGCACCCTACCCGCGGCGTGGTGCGAGACGGGCCGCCTCGCGGAACGCCGGCGCCTGGGATCCCAGACGTTACGCCGTCATCCTCTCGCCGCTTACGTGGGCTTGCTGGCGGTGGGGTTTACCCTGCCACGGTTGTCACCAACCGCGCGGTGCGCTCTTACCGCACCATTTCACCCTTGCCTGAGATGTTTCCATCCATCGGCGGTGTCTTTTCTGTGGCACTTTCCCGGGCATCGCTGCCGGTGGCCGTTAGCCATCACCGTGCCCTGTCCAGTTCGGACTTTCCTCCCGGGAGCGCGAAGCCCCCGAGCGACCGCCTGGCCCACTCTGCTGTCGATCGTATTGTAGTCGTGTAAACAATCTGTAACAAACGACATGCGGGAACCGCAGCATCCGGGGTTCGGTGCCTTCGCGGACGTACCTTCGCATGGATCGTCGCCCCCTCAGGCGTTATATTTGACAGTTCGGCACCACAATAGCCATCGAGTCATCAGAGGCAAGAGAAAGGCCCATGTCGAAACGCACCAAGCACCGCAAGCAGACGGCTCCCCGTCAACCACCGGAACCCCGACGCGACAACACCGCGACGGAAACACCCGCGCCGCACACCGCTTCCACGACCATCGTCCCCGACAGCTATTACATCGCGGGCATCATCTTCCTGGCGATCGCCATCTTCTGCACCGTCATGCTCGTCCTCAGCCACGTCAAGGGTATCAGCCTCCCCGGCTGTCAGAAGGGCGGCGCCTGCGACCAGGTGGCCGCCGGCCCGTGGGGCAAAGTCCCGCGGACCCAGTGGCCGATCTCCTTCGTCGGCCTGGCCTATTTCTCCGGTCTCCTCCTCGCCTGGCTCGGCTCCAAAGGCGGTGTCGCCGACCCGTTGCGTTATCTCGTTCGCCTCGGCGTCTTGCTCTCCGTCCTCTACGTCATCGTCCTCATCGTCGAACAAAAATTCTGCGTCTACTGTCTCGGCACACACGCCGCCAACTTCGCCTTCTGGATCGTCCTCGAAAAATGCCGCCGCACGCCGCTGTCCATCTGGCGGCCGATCGCCACCGTCGGCGTCGTGTTCCTCCTCGCTTCCGCGGCCCTTGGCGCAATTCGCGAACGTGAGAACAAGGCCGTCCAGCAATCGCAGGAAAAACAACTCGCCGATTCCACCAAAGAGATCATCAAGTCCTCGGCAGGCGGCGAACCATCGAACCAGACTTCCTCGGAATCCACCTCCGTGACCACCGCTCCCGCCATCGACCGCCCGTGGAAAGGCGGCTTCACCGGCCGATACCTTCGCGGGCCGAAAATATCCCCGATCCGCATAGTGATCCTGACCGACTATCAATGCCCCGACTGTTACAACACGGAACGCGACATCCACAGCATCCTCGAGCGCCGCCCCGAAGTCTCTCTCTCGGTCAAGCACTTCCCCATGTGTGCGGACTGCAACCCGAACTTCGAAAAGAACAACATGCACCCCAACGCCTGCTGGGCGGCCCGGGCGGCCGAGACCGCCGGTTTCCTTCGCGGAAACGACGGCTTCTGGCAGATGCACGATTGGTTGTTCCGCAACAAGGGCGGTTTCACGAACGTACAATTTTCCGCCGGCCTGAGGGAATTGGGCTACAGCCCCGAGGAGGAAAAACAGTTCAATTCCATCATGATGAGCCAGCCCATGCTCGACCTCGTGAAGTCCGACATTCAGGAAGGGATCTGGCTCGGGCTGCACTACACGCCCATGGTCTTCATCAACGGCGTGGAACTAAAGGGCGTCTTCGCGCCGCAGGCCGTCACCCGCGCCGTCGAAGCACTGGCGGCAACGAGTCCGCCGCCCATGACCGCCGAGCTGGATCAACCCCCGCCCGCCTCCGAAAAGTACGTCTCCGACTGGCGCGAAAACGAGTTCAAGTTCTCCGGCGACGACAGCCAACCCTGGCCGCTGGGCGTTCAAGGCGCGGCCCTGCATATCGCCATCTGGGGTGACTATCAGGAGCCGAACACGGCCAAGGCCGATGAACTCGTCCGCCGCTTCATTGCCGGTCGCACCGACGCCCAATACGTCTTTCGCCACTATCCCGTGAACCAGGCCTGCAACCCTGCCGCCGGCCTCACCAAGCATCCGAACGCCTGCCGCGCGCATCAGGCCGCCGAAGCGGCCGGCATCCTCGGCGGCGTCGAGGGATACTGGAAGATGCACGACTGGCTGATGAAACACCAGGCGGACTTCTCCGAAGATGCCCTTCGCAAGGCCGTGCAGGAAATGGGCTTTATACCCGAGGCCTTCTTCATCACCATGGACAGTCCCTCGGTCCGGGAGCATATCATCGAAGACTGCAACTACGGAAAACAGCTCAGTCTGTTCGCCGTCCCCTGCATTTTTATCAATGGGAAGTTCGTCCCCCGCTGGCAGGTGCAGGGCGAGGACGTCCTGGAGCGGATCATGGCCGAGGCGGCCCGCTCGCCGGTCACGTCCGCCCCTCCGCCTGCACAGAATTAGAGCGGCTGCAATTAGCGGACGCATCATCGGACAACAGACGCTCCCGGCTGTTTATGCAAAAAAACCCCGCGTTGACGGCCCCCGCAGGGATACGATAAAATACGGGGCTTGCTCGTCGTCGCCTTCCCATGCCGAAGGCCCGGGCAAATCGACCCCTGAAAGGCAGGCTGCCCTCGTGAAAAACCGCATGCGGATCTGCATCGGCATAATGGCCGCGATCGTCTGGTCGACCATCGCCACGCTCCGCGCCGAGCCGGCCCCCAGCCCGATCCCGACCGCCTGGGAGTTAACCCTTCAACCCGCCACGCCGACCCGCATCCAGGTCGACGGCCGGACCTACTGGTACCTGCTCTACACCGTCATTAACAACACCGGTCAGGACGTCGACTTCCACCCCGAGATCGTCCGCGTGAACGAAATCGAAAGCGAGCTGACCGCCGAACAGGCCGCGGCCCGCCCCGACCAGGCGCCCAACGTTTCCGTCGATCCCGCGATCGTCGGCGTCCCCACGCGCGTCTATCAGGCCATCGCCGACCGCTACGCCCGGACCCACCCGTTCCTCGTCACGCCGGTCAAGGCCATCAGCCGCCTCCTGCAGGGCAAGGACAACGCCATTACCAGCGTCGCCGTCTTTCCCGACTTAAGCCCGCGCGTCAGCAAGTTCACGATCTACTTCGGCGGCCTCTCCGGCGAGAAAATCGCCAAGGCGAACCCGGTCTATTCCTCGCGCCAACCGGCCGCCGACGCCGGCAAAGCCGCCTCCGACGACGAATCCAACCCCAAGCTCTTCGTCCTTCGCAAAACCCTGGCGATGCCCTATACTGTCCCCGGCGATGCGAATACCCGTCGCACCGCCGCACCGGTCCTGGGCCGAATGACCTGGGTCATGAGGTAAACTGTAGCGTCACCCCTCGTGGGCGACGAAAACTGTAATGTAGCATCCGCCCTCCGCAGCGGACGGTGAACGCAAGAGGTATTTCGACATGGCACATAAAAAGGGACAAGGCTCCACACGCAACGGACGCGACAGCAATCCCCAGTTCCGCGGCGTCAAACGCTTCGATGGTCAGACCGTCACGACGGGCACGATCCTCGTCCGCCAGTGCGGCACGCCCTTCACCCCCGGCCTCTACGTCGGCCGCGGTCGCGACGACACCCTCTTCGCCCTCCGCGACGGCAAGGTCGTCTTCAAAGGCAGCAGAATCTCCATCGAACCCGCCCCGGCCAACAACTGACGGCTCAGCCGTCCACGGATAATCCCGTGAATCTTCGTCGCTGGCTCAAATGGGCCCTGGGGCTCGGCGCTGCGGCGGCGCTCGTCGCGATCATCGCCGGCAAACTCTATTTCGGCTCTGCGAGCGAACTCGAGCAGTGGATCGGCCGACAGGTCGTCGCCATCGTCAACACCTTCCTCGTTCCGCAGCTCTCCTTTACCGACCTGGATTACACCGCCCCCACCGCCGTCTCGTTGAAAAAGGCCGCCCTCACGGCGCCGGACGGGACAAAAGTGCTCGACCTTGACGGCTTCGACTTCTCCCTGGCCGAAACGCCGAGCCTCGATAAGCCGATAGTCGTTGAAAAAATCGCCATCGAGCGCGGTCGCATCAACCTGATCCGCGATGAAAAATCGGGCGGCCTCCGCGGGCTCTCGCCGATCATCAAGTCCTCCGACACGTCCGCGCCCATCCGCGCCGACGGGCAGTCGCCGGCCGTGTTCCGTCTGAGCGACGTCCTCCATCTCCGGCTCGTCGACCTGCGCGACGTCGGCGTGCGTTACGACCCGGGCGGCGGTCGCCCGCCCATGCAGATCGACGGCATCACCACGCAGCTCAAGCTTGATCCGGGCGGCGCGGCGGCCGAGGCAGGGTGGTACAAGTTCGACTTCACCATCGATCGCGGGACGAATCTGCACCTCATCCTCCGCGGCCGGATCAATCTCGATACGGGCATCGCCGAATTGGACGAGGGCCGGATCACTCTTCAAGTCGGACCGCAGTCACTTTCGACCCTCCCGTCGGATCTGCAGGCGATCCTCAAGGAGTACGACGCCCAGGGCGAGTTGGACATCCGCCTGCGCGGCCGCATCCCCCTTTCGGACCCGCTCTCCGGCAACGTATCCATGCAGGTGGCCCTGAAAAACTTCCGGCTCGTCTTGGCGCCGCGCCGCCTGATCATCGATTCGCTGACCATGGACGTGGCCATGGCGGAGCGCAAAGTGGAGCTGAAATCGCTCGCCGCCCGGCTGCTCAAGGGCGACCTCACCGCGCAGGCCCGCGTCGATCTCGCCGCGACCGACAGGCCGGCGGTCGCCCAATGGACGATCAAGGACCTCGATCTCGCCGAGTGGCGAAGCGACTCCGCGACCTCGGATCAGGGCCTGAAGGGCCGCGTCTCGTCGTCCGGAAAAGTCGAGGCGTCGTTGGCCCGGCTCCCCGCCTCGCTTAGCGGCGCGGGTGACATGCACATCCGCGATGGACGGCTCGTCGGCCTGCCGCTCATCTCCGCCCTGGCCGACGTAATGAAAATCAATATCCCGTCGGTCATGGCCCCGGCCGACAAGGCCGACGCGACGTTCAAATTCACCCCCCCGGGCGTGCGCATCGAGCGGCTCGACATCGTCACCGGTCTCCTGGCCGCGCGCGGCGACGGCCTGGTCCGTTACGACGGCACGCTCGACCTCCGTGTGAGCGCCGGCCCGCTCGAAAAGCTCCAGTCGCTGCTCGGCAAAGCCGGCGACCTCCTCAGCCTCGTGACCGACAAGCTCGTGACCTACAAGGTCGAGGGTCGCCTGGGCAACCCGACCGTGCGCATAATGGTCCTGGACCAGAAACTGGGCGGCTGATACCGGCGTGTTCGCCGGCGCGGCCGCCCAGCGATTCTTCGTCTTAAGGATCAATCCATCACGGACAACTCCCGCCGCCGATGTAGCACGGGATGAATCCCTGCATATCCTGGCCATTGGCCATGCCGTCGCCGGTGAAATCCGCCGCGATTCGGTAGGACGTTTCCAGGCTCGTCTCCAGGAGTACTGCGACAAAGAGGTCCAGGTCGACGGCGTCCACGTCGCCATCCCCATCGATGTCGCCACGTAGTCCCTGCCGGAGCGTTGCTCCCGTGAGCGCGATCTGGTCCCACGGAATTGTCCCGCGCGCCTTGGCCGCAACGCCCGTGGCACTGGGCGCCAGCCCATACACGACCGTAGGAGCGGTGTTATCCGCGACCATTTCAACGTATGCCACGCGAGTCCATTGCGGTTGCACGCCGGTACCGCCGGGCAATGCGGACCCGCCCAGTTCGTCGACCACGCCCGCGCCGGCCGTGCCGGTGGGAAAGAGCGTAAACGTGCTCCCATGAAACACGTTCGCGACGGTCGTCCCCGCGGGCGGAAGCCCGACGTCGACGTACCCGGACGTCAGCCCTGTGTTGATGTCGCCGACGTCGCTCGCCCAGAGCTCGACGTAATAATGGCTGCCCAAGGGTACGCCGGACACGGATGTTGGCAGGGATGCCGCGATGTCCGAGCCGCTTGGCGTCGTTCGTACCACAAGCCGCATGTCGATATCGGTGCTGACGGTAGCCCGTTCAAGCGCCGCGAAACTCTGCGGGCACGGCGGATAGAGAATCGAAGGATCCGACGTATTCTTCAGCCAACCCGTGGCAAACCAACTGAGATCGCCGACGCCGACAATGTCATCGCAGTCAAAGTCATGCGCCGTATTCGCCGGCGGCACTCCCAACTGCCACGAGGGCGAAAACAACGAAAAGTCGCCGACGTTGATCAACCCATTGCCGGTCAGATCGTACGTCTTCAACGGAGCCTGAATCTCAAAGTCCACGGAATCCAGAATCACATGGGTCCAATCGACGTCGCCTCGACCGAACGCCGCAACGCCGGAAGCGCTCGGTTGAAGGGTAAGGGTACAGGACGCCGTCTCGGACCCGGAGGTCATTTCTATCCAACCAATTCGTACCCACTGCGGCTCGTTGCCAATGCCGCCGGCAACCGTCGAGCCGCCGAATTCATCGACCAGGCCGCTCGAAATCGTTCCACTGGAGAAAACCGTGTAGGTGTTTCCGTGAAATACCGCGTTCGCCGTCGATTGGGAGCAAAACGCCAGATCGACATAAACGCCCGTCAATCCCGTATTCGTCGTTCCGACATCGCTGGCCCAGATCTCCACGTAATAGGTGCCTCCGCGCACGATCGCGCTCGCGGAAGTGGGAAGGCTGGTGCGCGTTTCCGTCGTGGAGGACGGATTGATCAGCGTCACGACCGGCGCGACATGAACGTCGGGCTGGCAGGAGTCCGGAATGCCATCGGTGTTCACATCTGTACTCGTCCCGTTCGCAATATCGCATGCATCGGGCGAGCCGTTGCTGTTGCAATCCGGCGCGCCACCGGTCAGGTCGCATTCGTCTGCGATGCCGTTGCCGTTACAGTCCGCTTCGCAGGCGTCGAGGACGCCGTTGGTGTTGCAATCGGTCGCGCCGCCGGCGAGATCGCACGTATCCGGAACGTCATTGCCGTCGCAATCGGCCGCCGACGCGGATCCTGTCCCGGGAGATACCCAGCTCGGATCGTTCGTGTCAGCGCTCGTCGTACTGCCGAGTATTCCGTTTTGACCCAGGCCCGAGGAGTCCGCGGCGACTTGGTCGCTGCCCTCGTCAAACCTCCAATAGCCGACCAACCCATTCTGGGGAGCGATAAGCGATCGGTTCATGTTCGCCGCAATCTGCGTACCGGTGCGGGCCACGTTCCAGATTCGCACTTCGTCGATCAGGCCGTCAAATCCCTCGCTCGCAGCCGTGGAGTTCCCTATGGCCACGTCGGCATTGGAGTAAAGAAGCGGTCCGCTTGCCGTCGTGGAGGCCTTTAGGACGCCGTTCACATAGAGACCGGCAAAGTTGTTGGTGGCCGAATAGACGCCGGCCACATGAATCCATGTGTCAAAATACGTATTGGTATCGACCGTGTCGGTCACGGCGAGGCTCCCTGTACTTTTGTCGATTCGAAGTTGCAGACGGCTCCCTCCCTCTTGGCGCCACGAGAGGAGGTATCCTTGTCCGCTTTGATTCCGGACGATACGGCTGTTGTACGACCCAACGGAGTCTGGGCGAATCCAACATTCGACCGTTAGATTATTCGCAGGATCCAGTAATGCGGAGTGAGGCACCCGCACCAGGTCATTGGATCCATCAAAATTCAAAGCGCGATTGGGGTTTAAGGTGTCGCAACTGTCCGGTATTTCATTGGTGTTGCAGTCTGGCGCGCCCGCATCTATTTCACACAAGTCGGTGACTTCGTCGCCGTCACAATCATCATCACCGCCTGGCTCGCAGATGTCCTGTATGCTGTTGTTGTTACAGTCCGCTTGCGACTCGCACTCGTCTGGAATGTCGTTCATGTTACAATCGTTGCTCGTCTCCGAATCGATGTCGCAAACATCGAGAACGCCGTTGTCGTTACAATCCCCAGCGGGGATCGGCCCACCTGGCATCGTCCACAGTGGATCGGAAGCGTCCCCGGCGGAATTGGCGTCGCTCCCCAAAATACCATCGAGTGCATTCGCCGTTGAGTCGCTCGCGATTTGGCCCGCCCCTTCGTCAAGTCTCCAATATCCGATGAGGCCGCTTTCCGTACCGGCCAGTCGAAGCGCATGAGCGTCGGCCAACTCCTGCGCGGTCCGCATCACGGACCAGATTCGCACTTCGTCGATCGCTCCGTTCCAGTACTGCGCATTCAACGGTCCCGTCCGCCCGATATTTAAGGGGTTGGGGCCTGCCGAAACAGCGCTATTTCCGTTGACGGACTGTGCGAACTGCCCGTTGACGTAGAAGTGCGCGTCATTGGAGCCGTCAAAGACGACCGCGATGTGTGACCACGTGCCCGCCGTCAGATACACGCCCGAAGTCGTGTAATCGAAAATGCCATAGGTGACGAACGTAAGCTTGCCATCAACCTGGCCGAATCCATAGCCGTTGACTCCCGAAATGCCCTTGGAAACTACCCGTTGGACCCCGGCGATCGAATCCGACCGCACCCAGGCTTCGAGGGTAAAGCCGTTGGAAAGATTGAGAACCGCATGGTCTCCGATGTTCACGTAATCGTTGGCACCATCGAAATCCAGGGCGGTATTGAGCGCAACGGCGTCACATATATCGGGCAGCCCATTTGAGTTGCAGTCGGCCGCTCCCGCTTGGATTTCGCACGCATCCGACGTTCCGTCTGCATCGCAGTCGCCTTCACAGTCATCCGGGACGCCGTTGCTGTTGCAGTCGTTCCCTGCCACTTGGCAGGAATCGGGAATGAGGTCCAGGTTGCAGTCCGGCCCTCCAAGATCCCACAGGTCGCAGGTGTCGAGAACGCCGTTGTTGTTGCAGTCCGTCTCACTAACAGGCGAGCCATTGGTTTGCCAACTCGGATCGTTGGCATCCGCTCCCGGCGTTTCACCCAACGTTCCATGGTTGCCAAAAGCCGTTGAATCCAGCGCCGATTGGCCGGAAGCCTCAGTGAACCGCCAGTAGCCAGCTAAGCCGGTCTCGTTGCCGCGCAGCGAATGGTTCATCCAGGTGTTGATCTCCGCGCCTGATCGGGCGACATTCCAAAGGCGGGCTTCATCGATTTGTCCCGGGAATCCCTCATCGTTATTCACCAGCGGATTCCAATTCCCAATCTGAAGATCGCCGTTGCTGTAGGACAGCGTTCCGACGGATCCTCCTTGGGCCTTGACGACGCCATTCACATAAAGCCACGATTTGTTCTGGCTTGCCGAATAAACGGCCGCGACGTGCATCCATTGGCCTATATAGGTCGAGGTGTTCACGTTGTCCTTGAGGATGAGGCCGCCTTGGGGTTGGTCCAACCGGAGTTGAAGGCGCCGATCGTTCCCCTGCTGCCACGCAAGGATGTAGCCGAAGGAGTTTGTGGTACGGAAGATCCGACTGCTCTGTGGACCGACGCCGGCCGGGCGGATCCACAATTCGATCGTGAATTCGCTTGCGGGTTCAAGACCGGCGGATCTCGGGACGCGCACGACGTCATTAATACCGTCGAAGCTCAGGCTGTTGTTAGTTCCCGCAAGATCGCAGGAGTCCGGGATTCCGTTGGAGTTACAGTCAGACGGTGGCGGATCGCACTCATCCGGCACACCGTTGGTGTTGCAATCCTCGCTCAAGCCGCATCCTGCCACATCGCACGCCCCGCCCGGCGTCCCGCAATCGATGTCGCACGCATCCTCGATCCCGTTGGTATTGCAATCCACGGCCCGCGCCATCGGTGCAGCGTAGGAAAACAGGGAGAGCACCATCGCGACGCCAAGAACCGCTTGCCCGCACACCAGCTTCCGCCGACCGCCACTAGTTTTGGATTCGCTCTTCATCTCTCAACTCCATCTCAAGGGTCGAGATGACTCGGTCGGGCGATTGCAGCGTCGCCACCAGGACCGGACCATCAGCGGGCTGGACTTGCCAAAGGCGCAACCCCATCTTCGCTCTCCCAGCAGTCCCCCTACCCCCGCCCGCGCAACGGGTGATTTGCGAAATTTTTTGTTTTTTCTAACCCCTTCCCCCGCCAGTACTAAGGATCGCCAAATCCCCGCCCCTGGCTCTTCCTCAAGCCTCAAGTCTCGAGCCTGTGACCTCACCTGTCTCCTGCTCACCTGTTCTCCTGCCCTCCTGTTCCTCGCCCCGCAGCC
>DATEMU010000010.1 GCA_035275405.1 Phycisphaerae bacterium | reverse complement strand
CTGTATCATTTCACCGTCGGCGGCGCCGTCGAAGACACCCGTCTCACGACCCTCCCGCCCTACGGCCCCGACATCGTCTCCCGCCCGTAGCGTCACCCCTCGTGGGTGACGTGCTTCTCGCGCGACATGTTTGCAGGTCCTATGCACCTCTGGCAACAACTCAACGGCACGATCGTCAACGCCGCTGAACCGCCCCCGTAGCGTCACCCCAGGGCGATTGCATGTTCCCTCGCAGCGCGTGCCAACCTTCTTGAGATTCACATCGTATAGGCGAATAGTCCGTCCAAGGTAGGACGGTTGTTGGTTCGCAGGGCCTGCGACGGATAATCCAGAACATCTGGAGAAGGAGCTTTGGCATGGAGGCCCAAGCTGAGCGGTCGGGCTGCGCGCCGGGCGCGAACGGAATCTGTGTACACTTCCGGGACTTGCCCGATCCCCGCGGAGTCAATGCGTTGCACCCGCTTTCGGACATGATTGTGATCGCCATTTGCGCCGTGATCTGCGGGGCCGATGGCTGGGTGCAAGTCGAACAATTCGCCGAAGCCAAGCGCAAGTTCTTCGCGTCTTTCCTGGAACTGCCGCACGGCATTCCCAGTCACGACACCTTCGGCCGGGTCTTCGCGCGGCTGAACCCCGAGGCGTTCGAGCGTTGTTTCACCGCATGGACGGCAGCTCTGGCCCAGGCGGGCGGCAAGTTGATCAGCATCGATGGCAAGGCCATCCGCCGCAGTTTCATGCACGCCTGGGACAAGAGCACGATGGCTCACCTGGTCAGCGCCTTCGTATCGGCCAACCGCCTGGTCTTCGGGCAACTGGCCGTCGAAGACAAGAGCAATGAAATCAGGGCGATTCCGAAGCTGCTGGAACTATTGGACCTGCGCGGGGCCACGGTGACCATCGACGCCATGGGTTGTCAGAAGAACATCGCCGGCCAGATCATTCAGGGCGGCGGCGATTACATGTTGGCCGTCAAGGAGAACCAGCCGCAGTTGCACCAGAAAGTTCGAGGCCTGCTCGACGAGGCGATTCTCGACGCCTTCAACGGCATGGCCCACGACTACCACGAAGAAACGGACGGCGGCCATGGGCGGATCGAGACGCGCCGCGTCTGGTGTACCCACGAAGTCCAGTGGCTTGGAGAATTGCGGAAGGACTGGCCGGGCCTTGGCTTGCTGGTGGCCGTCGAGGCCCGGCGCGAGACCCTGGGCAAGGTCAGCACTGAGCGACGCTACTACATCAGCAGCCGCGCCAAGGCCACTGCAGCCCAGTCGGCCGCGGCGATCCGCGGACACTGGGGAATCGAAAATCAGTTGCATTGGAGCCTGGATGTGAGCTTTTCCGAGGATGATTCACGCATTCGCAAGGGACACGGGGCCGAAAACTTCTCGCGACTCCGCCGCATTGCCCTGAACCGCCTCCAGCAGGACACCACCAAGAAAGTAGGCATCAAAACCAAACGACTCGTGGCCGGCTGGGACAACGACTACCTGCTCCATTTGCTGGCTTCTTGAACATGCGATTGCCCTGGCGGGCAGGGCGAGCCTGCTCACGCCGGCTTGTTCTATTGAATCGCCGTCTGGTACAATCCGGATGGCCTCCTCAGGCGGCCATCGGTCCGCGAAAAGGGTTGAACCCGCCTGCGTGTTTCTCCGACATAACCTTCTTTCTGCCTGTGAAACGCGGACGCCGGGCGATCGGAAGGAAGGTCTCTCATGTCGAAGCCGCTGCCGCCGCATCCCAATCTTGAATGGTTGAAAAAACGGGCCAAGGACCAACTGGATGAACTGCGAGCCAGCAAGCCGGAGGCGCAGCTGAGTGAGGCTCAGCTCGCGGTCGCGCGCGACTACGGGTTTCCGAGTTGGCGAAAGCTCAAGGCGCATGTCGAACAAAGTCGCGGCCGGGAAGACAGTGCGGCGGCGGTCATCAGGCCGGATGATTCCGATCTCGTGCGGCTCCTCGCCGCCGCCGAATCCGGTGACATCGAGACGGTCGCCGAGATCCTCGACCGGCGTTCGGAATTGGCCAACGCCCGGGGACCCGACGGTAAGACGCCGTTTCACGCGGCCGCCTGGAGCAACGTTCCGCAATTGGCCGTGCTCCTGCTTGCCGCCGGGGGGGACCCCGACGCAAAATACGGGGAATCCGGGCATACGGCACTTTCCTGGGCGATTACGTGTCATGCGCTCGCTTTTGCCAAGACGCTTGTCCTGATGGGGCACAAGCCCGATCTCTTCTGCGCCGCCGGCATGGGGGCGCTTGACGCTGTGCGGGCTTGTTTCAACGACGCGGGAGTACTTGTGCCCGGAATGGTGCGAACGGGCAGTT
>DATEMU010000009.1 GCA_035275405.1 Phycisphaerae bacterium | reverse complement strand
GATCAGTTGGCTGCGCCAATTCCGACGCCTTCGAATTCGCTATGATCGTCGCGCTGACATCCATACGGCATTTCTCACACTGGGCTGCGCCTTGATCTGTTGGCGACGATTAAAGAATGGGTACTTTTAGGGACTCTTAGTCATTCTCTTCCGTAGAAAAACGCGAGGATCTGGTCGAAGCGCGCGGACCAGGCGGATTCGTTGTGCTGGCCGCCGGAGACTTCCAGGTAGCGATAGTCGCGGTCCTGCTGGAGGCCGGCGTCGTCGAGGATCTTCGCGAGCCGGCGGGTGTCCTTCATCGCCGAGCTGAAGCCCGCGATCTGTCGGCCTTCCTCTGACCCCATGTCCACCCAGACGCGCATCCCCTTCATCCATTTGTGATCGCTTTCCAACTCCTTCAAGATGCTGCGGTCGTTCCACATTAGCGCGGGGGAGATGACGCCACAGCGCGAAAACATTTTCGGATATTTCCGGCAGATGTGCAGCGAGATCAGCCCGCCCATCGACGAACCCGCTACGCCCGTATTCTCGCGGTCGGGCTTGGTGCGATAGGTCTTATCGATGAACGGCTTGACCTCCTCGACGAGGAACTTCGCGTAGGCGTCGCCCTTGCCGCCGGCCTGGCGATCTTCGTCGATATCCGGCGCGTACTCCGTCATGCGCTCCGGCGTGTTGTAGAGGCCGACGATGATGAGCGGCTCGATTTCGCCCGCCTTGATCATTCGCTCGGCGGTCTCGTCCGCCTGCCATTCGACGCCAATGAAAGACTTGGAGGCGTCGAAGAGGTTCTGACCGTCGTGCATGTAGAGGACGGGATAGCGCCGCTTCGCGTCCTTCTCGTAGCCCGGCGGAAGATAGACCGTGATCGTGCGTGAATTGCCGAGGTGTTTGGAGGCGAAGTCTTCGTGTACGCGCACATCGCCGGTGACGGTCTTGCCCGGTTTTTTCGCAACGGCTTTCGCCGCGCCCGCCCAGCGGCCGACGACGATTTCAATCCTCGCCGGCCCTTCGACCGTGTAGGTCCGGTTGGCGATCTCGCCTCCGCCGGCGTTTTTTTCGACCGACTCCCAGGAGCCCTGGGTCACCTTGTATTCAATCTGCGCGCCGACCGGCAACTCGACTTTGGCTTGGTAGCGGCCGTCTTTCAATTGCTTCGTGCGCAAGCCAGGCAGATTCCAGCCGCCCATTTCTGGAATGCTCCCCGTGAGATAGACCTCGGCGTCTTTGGGCGTGTCGCTTGGGGCCGTGATGAGAAACTCTACGCGAACGTTTTCGGCCTGGACTCCCGTGAAGAGGGTCACGACGTACAGCCAACCCATTGTTACAGTCATTGTTGTCTCCTTGCGGGTATTATGCTGGACGATTGCAAAGTTCACCACAGAGACACAGAGGCAGCGAGGCGCACCGATTTGGTTCAAGAACGTGACAAAAACTTCTTCGTCTCAGAGCCTCTGTGGTGAACGCTTTTGGTAAAATGAACCGGTACGATTCGTGAACACCGAACCCATACGCATCTACGTCTGCTACGAGCCGGACCAGCGACTCTGCGCCGACCCGCTGAATTCGTGGCCGGTCACAAATGCCGACCTCAACGCGTACGATCGACGCGTGCAGACGCCCCTCAACAGCGCCGAGGCGGAGCCGATCAAGGCCGCTTTGGCGCAGCAGATCGAGGCGGCGGATGTGACGATCTGCATCATCGGGCCGGAGACTCACGCCAGCGAGTGGATCGCCTGGGAACTGGCGGTCTCCAAAGAGGGATCGCACCGTAACGGCCTCGTTGGGATCGTCCTGCACGAGTACGACCGGCATCCGGATGCAATGGTGGACAGCGGGGCAATCTTCGTGCGGTTCAAGCGCGACCTGGTGGAGCGGGCGGTGCGCTGGGCGGTGGAGGAGCCGCATACGTCGGACGATTTCACGCTGCAGGATGAATAGGACGTTCCGTCGCTGGTGCCCAAAGATTGACCATGCGCTAAGCACTCGCGGCTCGACGAGCGCTTCGCGTTTCCTCGCGAGCCAGTCGTGAGAAGATAAGGAAGCCCACTCCCGAGACGGCAAAGCCGACGATGAAGACGCCCCAGTCGATCCAGTGATACAGGAACATGCCGACGAAGGGGGCGATGAGGCCGCGGAGACCCGTCAGCGACACGTGGATGCCCATGTAGAGTTCGGCCTTGTCGTCCTCGGCGAAGTGGAGGTGGCCGATGTTCCAGGCGATCGCGCCGCCGCTCTGGGCGAGGCCCTCGAACATGCGGCCCAGGAAATAGATGCCGACCGCAATCCCGAAGGCCGTACCGAGTTGACCGCCGCTTTCCCGTGCGAACATGGCTCCGATGCCGCAGAACATGAGCGAGCCGCACCAGCAGAGCGAGTTGTAAACGCGAAAGCGCAGGACGCCGATGCGATCAAACAGGTGCGCCCAGAGACCCAGCGAGGCGATAGTGATGGCGCGCGGGATGATGTCCAGGAGGCCGTTGCTGTAGGTGTAGTTCAGGTTGAGCAGCTTGGTCAGTACGATCGTATTGACGGGCATGGCCATCAAGTTGGCCGAGCCGATACAGCCCTGCGCGACGCAGTAGCGGGCAAAGCGGCGGTCTTCCTGCAGGACTTTCCACATCCTTGGCAATAAATGAAAAGGAGAAATAAGGGCCACGAGACTGAACGGGGCGATCAGGCCCGGGTCGGCGATCGGTTCCTGGCCTCCACCGCCGTTGCGGCCGGCCAGCGCGATTCGCTCGCCGCGGACGCGCTCCTTGCGCCGCAGGTACAGGCTCGCCGCGCCGATGAGCGAGACAACCGGGTAGAACCAGCGATAGGTCATGGGGTCCAAGTCAAAGAGCAGCCCGCCGCCGAGGATGACGGGCAGGCTCATGAGCGTGCGGACGATCTGGAGGTTGGCGGTGATTCGGCCGCGGTGCGAGCGCGGGTAATTGCTTTTCCACAGGCTCGCTCGCGTCGTGACGACACCGGACATGAACAGGCGGGAAAGGAGAATCTGCGCGGCGAAGATCCAGCCGCCCTGGTGGCTGTGCGGGGTGAAGCCGACGGTCAGACTGACGGCGATACTGGCGGAGGCGAGGGCGATGAAGGCGGGGAGCTTGCGACGGCCGACAAGCATGGCACCCCACCAGATGCTGACGAGATTGGCGAAGGCGGGCGTGGCCTGCACGACGGTGATGAGGAAGTTGCTGCCGCCAAAGGTCTTACTGACGATGACGGCGGAGACGGTCCCCTCGACGAGGCCGGCGAAGAGGCCCCAGAGGACGAGATGCTGCATTTCGTAGTGGTAGTTGCGGCGGGCCATGTAGGGCACGCGCCGGACGCGGAAGAGATCCATGAAGAGCCGGTCCCCGCAGCCCGATTCCGTCCGGGCCGAAAAGGCGGATTATAGCATTCCTGATTGAGAAAGCGGGGAATCTACTCCAGCTTGAACGCAAACCGGTGTTTGAAGTGCAAATAGTAGAGGCCCACCATGCGCATGCTGACGAGCGTGAAGTAGAGATCGATCGCCAAAGCGATGATCGCACCGCCGATGATTCCGAACGACGCCCCGAGGAAGTCGCTGGAACGCATGCCGAAATGCGTGAGAATCTGCTGCCCGCTCGACGACAAGAGTCGAAGCCCCAGGGTGACCAGCAGCGCGGCCCAGATGGCGAGGTAAGGGCCGATTGTTCGGAAGATGGTCGCGAGTATCAGATCGGGCCTCAAGAGCAATGACCACGAGGAGAGGGACAGCAGCAGCACGATGATGGGCCAGAGGAATGCGCCCAAGGCGGCCCAGATTCCAAATAGAATCGTGTCCGAAGCAATGGCATTGGTGCTGACCAATGCTCCGTAGGCGATCCCCGGCGACATCGCGATGAGGAACGACCCGACGAAATAGAACCACGGCTTGACCAGACCATCCAGGAAGCCGTCTTCGAGCGGAGCTGCTTTGAGGTCATCGTGGCCGGCGGCCGTGTCGCTAATGACGTTCATGTATATGGCGATGACGTAGGCTTGAACCAGGAGTGAGATGATGCAGATGAACTGGGAGGCAAAGAGTACCCCCACAAGGACGAGGGTTTGGATCGCGTTGCCCGCCGATGAGAACGGGTAGGCAAAAGCAAATCCCAGGTCGCGCCAAAATCCGCGCTTGGGACCCCCGATTTGATCGCTGCCGCTACGACCGGGTAGCGTGCGAGTGCCGGAGGAATGTCGGGCGTACGACAGCTCGACCGGGTCGCCCACATCCACCGCCGGCGGCGCGGAGGCATGGCTGACGGCCGGAAGCCCCTCCAACTGAATCTCGCCGATCGCCCCGCTCGACGAAAGTCCGATCGTCCCGGAAAGGTCGGCGATGACCGGTTCCGGCGCGGGATGCGGGGCCAGCTTCAGCGCCGGGGCGTGGGCTGTGTGGATGATCGGCGGGGGCTGGGCCGCGGCGGAGGATGTCGCCGGCTTGACCGCGGGAAGGCCGGGCTTTACGGCGGCTGAAAACTTGGCGAGGGGGATGGTGAACGGCCGCTGGCAGCCGGGGCAGGAAATCCGCTTGTCCGCCAGCTTCGACGAGACGTTGAGGACTTTTCCGCACTTGCATTTGACGCGCAGGGCCATGAACAGACGCTCAGCACGACGGTTGGTTAAGAGCCCGCCCCAACGGCTGGGGGCAACGAATGGAGAGTCCATATGTTACCAGAAAGACCGGCTTGGAAAGTGGAAAGGCACCTTACAAAGCCGCGGCACCGTTTCGGTCATCCCGCCGGCAACGGCGTTCTTTGGAGTTATAAGGTCTCGAATGGGCTGGGTTTATGGTAAAGACCGCCGCCAACAGTGGTTGTAATCCAAATGGGCGGGAACTGCTCCGATAAATCGTCGAGACCTTGATTTCTTGGGCCCAAATTGGTATCGTAGCGATCCGAGTCAGGGCAGTGCGCGGTCAATCCGCGCGGACGGCCCCGGAAAGAAGTTTCTCCCGGCGGGAGGAGAGGGATAATGCGGAAATCGGCCCTTCTAACTTGCAGCCTTGTATTGGCGCTCGCAGCCGGCGCCGAGGCCGCGCCGCTGAACTTGACGTTGAATCCGTCCCCGGACATCACATCGCAGTTCATTGACTTGAGTTACGTCGCGGCCACCGATTCGCTTTCGGTCGACGGGTACAACGTGACTATCGATGATGACAATGCCGGCCCTCTGATCGACTTCGACGACGCCTTCACCGCACTGAACTTCAACATCGACGCGACCGTGGACGATTTTGGAAATGCCTCGGCGGGTACGCTGTCCGTTTCCGGCGATTTGACATCCAGTCTGGGAATTTCCGGCTTGTTACTCACGGGCGACCTGGTGTTGTTCGGATTCGACTCGCAGGACCCCGGTTCAGGTCTGGATTTTTTCGAATTCGTGTTTGAAGTGACGGGCGGGCAGATGGCGACATTCCAATACTTTGGAACGCCCGGCTCGTTTGTCGGTGTGATCTACGATCCTTTTGAGAACGTTTTCGATGGGACTTGGGGGTCGAGTTTTTCGAGCTTCAACAACGGCAGTTCCCATACGGACCTGGCGCCCGTTCCGATCCCGGAACCGGCGACATTAAGTTTGATGCTTTTGGCCGGAGTCAGCCTGCTGCGGCCTTTGCGACGTCGATAACGCCCGCTGTCCCCGCGATAGCGGTGGATTTGGTGTCGCTCGGTATCGAGCGGAGCGTAGAAACATTCGAAGAACGGATTGCGTTTGGGGGAATCTGTTCGGTATCGCGCGCCCGAAAGGGGCGAAACGGAGAGGATAGGTTCCAAAAAGGAGTTCCCCCATGCGAAGGTCTTTCTCGTCCCTAGGTGCGGCTGTAATCGTCGTCATGTTACTGGTGAGCCCTGCTGCGGCCGAGCTTCTGGGCGTGCTGCCGGGCTTCCCGACGCTGACCTACGACAGCAATGGCACCACCAGCTACAACTCCACGACCGACACGATGTCGCTGATTGCTTCTCCCATCGCGATTCGATTTACCCCGTCCTCTGCGCCGCACCTCGTGATGCCGACGGGCTCACCGGCCCAGGAAGTGCTGCAACTCGGCGGGTTCATCAACGATACCGGTGGAGTGGCCGGCGGCGTTTCCGGCGATGACCTGATCGTCATCGGCGAGGTCGATGGGGATGATCCCGACACCCTTCCCGATTACTCCGGCGTCCTTTTGACCGGCGAGATCCTGCAATTCGGTTTTGAAGACACCGGCACAAGCACCGATCGGTATGATTTTCGGTTTGCGCTAACCGGCGGACAGTTGGCCTCGTTTTTCAGCGGGATGGACATCGGCGTCGTCGTGACCAGCGAGAACTCAAACTTTGTTGACAGCTTTACCGTAGATTTCATCGGCGGCGCAAAGGGCGCGTTGGGACCCATTGAGGTGCCCGAGCCCGCGACGCTCGGTCTCATCCTGATGGCGGGATTGTCCCTGGCACGGCCCCTGCGGCGACGATAACGCCCGTTCAGGGACTACCGCCCACGAAGCAAATTGTCGGGCCCGGGGATCAGGCATAGTAGGAAAGTTTGTAAGAATTGGGGGGATGCTGATTGTTGCGCGCCGCAACGTCAGGTAACCCGGTTGATTATATTGGTCGTATACCACCAAAGAAGGAGACTGTACAAGTGCGCCAAAAGCTTTTTCCGGTATGTTTCGCCATCTTCGCCGTGTCCGGCGCGGTCAGCGTTTCGTTTGCCGCGCTGCTCGGTGTGATTCCCGGATTCCCGGTGATCACCTACGACAGCAACGGCACCACCAGCTACAACGCAACCTCGGATGCCTTGGCGCTGGTCGCGTCGCCGATCTCGATTCGTTTTTCGCCCTCCACGCCACCCCGGCTGATTACGCCGACCGGTATACCGGCGTCGGAAGTGCTTCAGATCGGCGCATCAATCAGCGACACCGGCGCCGTGCTCAGCGGCGTTCCCGGCGACGATCTGGTGGTGCAAGGCCAAATCGATGCCGACGGCAACGGCAGCATCGATTATTCGGGAATTCTCCTGACCGGCGAGATCATCGCCTTCGGCTTCGAAGATACCGGCACGGCAACGGATCGGTATGACTTTCGTTTCGCCTTTACGGGCGGCTCGCTGGCGTCGTTTTTCGCCGGCCAGGACATCGGCGTCACGGTGACGAGCGAGAACTCGGATTTCGTCAACAACTTTAACACTAACATCATCGGTGGCGCCAAAGGCAGCCTGGGCCCGATCCCGCGATTGAATCAGCCGCCGGTGTGCAACGCCAATGGCCCGTACCAGGCGGAGTGCGCGGGCGGCGTGACGACGCTGATGCTCGACGGCTCGCAATCGAGCGATCCGGACGCGGGAACGACGCTGACCTATTCGTGGACCTCGGATTGCCCGGGGGCGACTTTCGACGACGCCACGAGCGCGACACCGGTTCTGTCCGTCGATACTTCGAGCGGCTGCAACATTCAATGCACCCTGACCCTTTCAGTCAGCGACGGCACCGCGGCGCCGCAGACGTGCCAGGCGGAAGTCAGCGTCTCGGACACGAATAACCCTACGATCACCTGTCCGGGCGAGGTCACTGTGCAGTGCGGGACGTCGACGGCCCCCGCCGATACCGGCGGTCCGGCGACGGCGGACGACGACTGCGATCCTGCACCGATCGTCTCCCATACCGACACCGAGGAACCGGGCTCCTGTCCACAGTCCAAAATCATTACCCGAACGTGGAAGGCCGAGGATCGCTGCGGCAATTCGGCCACCTGCGTCCAGACGATCAATGTCGTCGATACGACGGCGCCGACGATTACCACCTGCCCCGGGGCCATCAGCGTGACGTGTGAACAGGGCACGAATCCTACGGTGACGGGCACTCCGACCGCCGAGGACAATTGCGACGCCGCGCCCACGTTTACCTTCAACGATGAATCGACCCCGGCCAATTGCCCGGCGGTCGCCGTGGTGACACGAACCTGGACCGCATCGGATGCTTGCGGAAACACTTCCACCTGCGTCCAGACGATCACCGTTACCGACTCGATCGGGCCGTCGGTCCATTGCCCGGCGGACGTAGAGATTGAATGCGACGAGTCCTCGTTGCCGGCGAGCACGGGAATGGCGACGGCCGACGACGGCTGCGATCCCAATCCGACCGTCACGTATACGGATTCCGTCTCGGGTTCCTGCCCGACCGTGATCGAGCGCACCTGGCGGGCCACTGATGCCTGCGGTCAAGGCTCGACGTGCGTGCAGCGGATCACCGTGGTGGATACGACGCCGCCGGACCTGGTGTGCCCTCCGAACGTGACGCTCAACTGCGCCGAATCGACTGACGCTTCGAATACGGGCCGGGCCACGGTCACGGACAATTGCGACGGTTCCGTCGAAGTGACCTTTACGGATGTGCGGACCGGGACCTGCCCGGCGACGATCGTTCGCACCTGGGCGGCGGAGGATGGTTGCCACAACCGCATTACCTGCGATCAGACCATTACGCTACAGGACGCGGGATTGTGCCCCGCCACTCCGGGTTACTGGAAGAACCATCGCAGCCGGTGGCCGGTGTCCAGCCTGACGGTTGGCGGCGTGACGTACAACGACGCGCAGCTCATGCGGTTGCTGTCCAACAAGCTTCCGAACGGCCAGAACGCAGGGAGCGACATGTCCGCGGCCTTGGCGAAGTTCGTCATCGCGGCGACGTTCAATGTCCTGTCGGGGTCCGATTCCCAGGATATTCAGCCGGTTCTGGATGCGGCCAATGCTTTCCTGGCGAGTTTCCCGCCCGGAAGCAACCCCCGCGGCGGCGATCGCTATACGGCGACGCAGCTCAAGGACCAACTCGACGTTTACTGCAATTCGAACCCGAGCGGTTGCCGGGAAAGGAACTAACGGCAGGCGCCGAGTGTGGCCGAATACCACCGTCGGCATCCCGGAGGGGATGGAAGCTGGCCCCGGGCGCCGTAAACAGCGCCCGGGGCTTTTCATTGCGCGCTGCCCGCCCTATCCTCACCTTCCAAGCGAGAATGCGTGCAATCATTTGTTAACATCCCGATCGGGACACAGCGTCTCGTCGCCTGCCTGCATCGGCCCGACGCGCTCGATCCCGCCCCACTGGTCATCTGTTGTCACGGCCTGACCGGGACGCGGATTGGTTCGGGTTATCGATTCGTGGCGTTGGCGCGGCGACTTTCCGAAATGGGGATCGCCTGCCTGCGATTTGACTTTCGCGGGTGCGGGGAGAGCGACGGGCGGTTCATCGATGTCACGTCTGCGAGCCTGGAGGAAGACTTGCGGGCCGTCCTCGCGGCGATATCGGGTCTGGAGGGATGTGATTCCGGACGAATCGGCATGGCCGCGAGCAGCTTCGGGGCGCACACGGTTTCGGGCCTGGCCAGCGAGATTGCGGGCTTGCGTGCACTGGTCTTCCTCGCGCCGGTCGCGGACCCAAAGTCGCTTATCGCCCGGGCCATGACTGACGAGGCGTGGGACTTCCTTCGGCGCAAGGGGTGGATCGATCACCATGGCCTGCCGCTCGGAGCGTCCTTTATTGAGACGCTTCCACCGTGGGACGCCCCGCGGCGGCTGGCGGCGGCCGGGCGGCCTCTCCTTGTATACCACGGGACGCAAGATGCCGAGGTGCCGATCGACCAGGGTCAGGCCTATATCTCGGCCGTGCAGGCGGCAGGGGTCGAAGCGAAGCTGGAACCCATTGAAATGCGCGATCACGGAATGCGAAGCGTCTCGGCAACGCAACAGATTGTTATGGGGGCCGCGGATTGGATGAAACGGTGGGTCTGAAACTCAGCAACCCATAATCCGCCGTCCAATTAGGGCGCGCTAAACTTCTCGCGTCCGGTGCGGGAGCGCGAACTCGGGCGAGCGCACGCTGACCACCGATAATCCCGACGTCTCAGCGACTTATCGAGACATTGTCCGGAAGGCGGCACGTCCTAGTAATTTCATACCATTCAAACATCGCTTTTGCCAACGCATTTCGTTTGACAGACCGTGAATCTGGGGTACTATCTGTCAGAAGCGTAACGGAGGGGGGATAGCCCAGTCGGGCTGTCTATCCATTCTCATCTTGTGGGGGGCGGGGTACTCAAGACTCGGCGTTGTGGTGCGCTCTCTGAGCGCGGCACGCGACCGCTGGCCTTAGGTCTCAATTTCCCTACCGCAATTTGAGCCCGGATGAATTACCTGGAGGATGGAAATATGTTTGGTTTCGGTAAAAAGACTCAGCGGAATGGTACCACCGGCGGTCGGTGTCCTTCAAAGGGCAAAGCGCTCCTGATCCTCGCGGCGGCGACGATCCTGAGCGTTTCATCGTCGGCGCAGGCGGTACTCTTCGGCTTCCACGAGATCGGAGATGACACCTGTAACCTGCCCGGTCTCGTCGTCAACATTACCGAAGAGGGAACGACGCCCGGCGGAAACGTGGTCGTCCATTTCCAGTTCACCCTCCTACCCGGCACCGTGACGACACGCCTGGATGGCGTTTACTTTGACGATCGCTGCCTCAATGGCCAGGCGCTCCTGTCCTTTGACGAGATTGTCGAAGGGCCGGGCGTGAACTTTGACAATCCGGCCAGCCCGGGGAATCCTCCGAACAGCAACTTGACGTGCCCGTCGTTCGTTACGACCAGCGGATTTTCCGCCGACACGCAGGGAGGAGTTTCGAACGCGGTCCACCCGGGAGAGACCGTTACGTTGGTCTTTACCCTGAACTCGGGGAAGAGCTTTCAGTACTTGATTGACTGTCTGCAGGAGCCGGACGATACGGTAGTTCCCTGTATTCCCGGTCTTCGCATCGGTATCTCGCATCAATCCTCGACCTGCGGATCGGGAGGCGTCAGTGGTAACGCACCTGTCGATATCACCGATTGCAACAGTAATCTCATTCCGGACGAATGCGACATCGACGGCGCCGGCACCGATGAGGACGGCCGGCCCTGTTCGCTTTATGGCTCGGGCGTCGGCGGCAGCGAGGACTGCAACTCCGACGGCATCCCCGACGAGTGCAGTTCGTTAGCGGACTGCGATACGGACGGCACGCCCGATGCCTGCGAGGCGGACGGCGACAGTGACGGTATCCCGAACGATTGCGATAACTGCCCGAGTGATGCAAATCCGGGTCAGGAAGACTGCGACAGCGACGGCGAGGGCGACGCCTGCGAAGCGGATTGTGACAGCGACGGCACGCCGGATGGTTGCGAATCCGATCAGACCGATTGCGATTCCGACGGTACCCTCGACAGTTGCGAGACGGACGGTGATAGCGACGGCGTCATCGACGATTGCGACAACTGTCTGCTCATCGACAATCCCGGCCAGACTGACGCTGACAGCGACGGCGTGGGCGATGCCTGCGACAACTGCGTGGCCGTAGCCAACCCCGGCCAGGAGAACGGCGACGGTGACGCGCTCGGCGACGCCTGCGATAACTGCGACCTCGACACCAACCCCGATCAGGAGGACTGCGACTCCGACGGTATCGGCGACGCCTGCGAGCCGGACAGCGATACCGACGGGCTGCCGGACGACTGCGACAACTGCGACTTCGTCGCCAACCCCGGTCAGGAGGACGGCGACAGCGACGGCGTGGGGGAT
>DATEMU010000008.1 GCA_035275405.1 Phycisphaerae bacterium | reverse complement strand
AGACGATCGAGGTCGTCCGCACGCGGGCGCATCCGCTCGGGATCGAGGTCCTGGTCCTCGACCCCGCCGCCTTCGCGTTCGACGGCGGCGTGTTCGGCGTCCTCGTCCAGGTGCCCGCGACGGACGGGCGGATCCGGGACGTGCGCGAGATCGCCTCGCGGGCGAAGGAGCACGGCGCGCTCGTCGCCGTCGCGTGCGACCTGCTCGCCTTGTGCCTGATCGAGTCCCCGGGCGCGCTCGGCGCGGACATCGCGCTCGGCAGCAGCCAGCGCTTCGGCGTCCCGCTCGGCTACGGCGGCCCGCACGCGGCGTTCTTCGCGACGCGCGAGGAGTACAAGCGCTCGCTGCCCGGCCGGCTCGTCGGCGTCTCGATCGACCGCGAGAAGAAGCCGGCCCTGCGGCTCGCGCTCCAGACGCGCGAGCAGCACATCCGCCGGGAGAAGGCGACGAGCAACATCTGCACGGCGCAGGTGCTTCTGGCCATTATGTCGGCGATGTATGCGGTCTATCATGGGCCCAGCGGCCTGCGGCGGATCGCTGATCGCGTGCACGGCTATGCAACGGCGCTCGCGGCGGGTCTGCGCCGACTCGGACATTCCGTCGGGCCGTCGCCCTTCTTCGATACGCTTCGCGTCCGCCCCGGAGACGTTTCGGCGGAGACGATCCACGCCGCAGCGACCGCGAAACGAATCAACCTTCGGCAATTTGACGACGGCACCATCGGCATCAGTCTCGACGAATTGACGGACCAGAAAGACATAGCCGCGCTGCTCGAGCTTTTCGGTGGCCAAAGTGCAGGCGCCATGTCCGTCGATGATCTGGGGTCCGCTTCGAATGCTCGGTTCCCCGAGCCGCTCGCGCGTCACAGCGGTTTCCTTACGCATAAGGTTTTCAGTAGTTACCACAGCGAAACGGAGATGCTGCGATATCTCTTCCGACTCCAGTCTCGCGACCTGTCACTGGCGCATTCAATGATCCCGCTCGGTTCCTGCACGATGAAACTGAACGGAACGTCGGAGATGCTGCCGGTCACGTGGCCGGGCTTCGGGGCGTTGCACCCCTTCGCGCCAGAGGATCAGTGGCGCGGCTATGCCAAGTTGTTTAAGCAACTGGAGTCGTGGCTGGCCGATATCACGGGCTTTGCGGCCGTCTCACTCCAACCCAACGCCGGTTCTCAAGGCGAATATGCGGGACTGTTGGCTATTCGTGGCTATCACGAAAGCCGCAAGCAGGGTCATCGCAACGTCTGCCTGATCCCCGCCTCCGCGCATGGGACAAATCCCGCCAGCGCGGTCGCCGCCGGACTGCACGTTTTCAGTGTGGCCTGCGACAAAAACGGCAACATCGATATTGGCGACTTGGAGAAGAAAGCTGCGGCCCACGCCGACAAGCTCGCCGCGATCATGGTGACTTACCCCTCGACGCACGGCGTTTTCGAGGAAGGAATCAAAAAGATCTGTGAGATCGTCCATCGCCACGGCGGCCAGGTCTATCTCGATGGGGCGAACATGAACGCCATGGTTGGCCTGTGCCGGCCAGGCGACATTGGAGCCGACGTCTGTCACCTCAACCTGCACAAGACGTTCTGCATTCCCCACGGCGGCGGCGGGCCGGGCATGGGGCCGATCGGCGTGGCCAGGCACCTGGCGGCGTTTCTTCCGGGACATCCGATCCAAAGCAAGTCCAGTCCGGAGTCCGCCGTCGGTCCGGTTTCGGCCGCGCCATACGGCAGCCCCAGCATCCTGACGATTTCCTGGGTCTATATCGCGCTCATGGGCTCCGACGGCCTCAAGCGGGCTTCGCAGGTCGCCATCCTCAACGCCAATTACATGGCGAAGCGTCTGGAAGGGCACTATCCGATCCTCTATCGCGGCAAGGGCGGCCGCGTGGCTCACGAGTTCATCGTCGATGCCCGCGCGTTTGAGAAGAGCGCCGGCGTCAAGGTGGAGGACATCGCCAAGCGGCTGATGGACTTCGGGTTTCACGCACCGACGATGTCGTTCCCAGTTCCCGGCACGTTGATGATCGAGCCGACGGAGAGCGAGTCCAAGGCGGAGTTAGACCGGTATTGCGACGCGCTCATCGCCATCCGAGAAGAGATTCGCGCTATCGAAGAGGGCCGGGCCGATCGCGACGACAATCCGCTCAAAAACGCCCCGCACACCTACGACGCCGTCTGCGCGACGGAGTGGCCGCATCCCTATCGCCGCGAACAGGCGGCGTTCCCCTTGCCGTGGGTCCGCGAGCGCAAGTTCTGGCCCGCCGTCGGCCGCATCGACAACGTCTGGGGAGACAGGAACCTGTTTTGCACCTGCCCGACGGTGGAAAGCGTCGCCGGTTAATGTCGTGGCGTTGGGCGAACGCTTGCTATTTCCTTCCCTCCAGATGGAAGTGGTGCAGTAGCCGGTGCAGCACTGGTGCGACGATAATGGTCGCGATCGCCACAAAAACGATCCCCGAAAAGAGCGCGTAGAGGGAGGCGAAGACCTTACCCGACGTGGTCGTGAGGGGATTAACCTGCCCCATGCCCGAGAGGATCATCGACGCGTCCACAAAGGCGTCGATCCAGGCCATACCCGCGAATTGGTGATAGCCGACGATGCCGATCCCCAGTGCGGCCGTGACGATAGCTGCCGATGCCGCGATGCTCCGCGCCAGGCGGATGAAGAACTGGGTTCGCGACAAAAGGGCTTGGTGTCGACGTTCGTACATGCCCGGAACCGTACCAGAATACTCGACCGCCCAGACCGGCACCGGCCGCTTTCAGAATATCGTCCATAAACTCTTGATATGACTACCGGCTGCAATTCCAAATTCCATCGCTTTTCCACCGCCGAGACGCTGGCAACAACCGGGGCTATCATCCCAACCCGGCCAACGCGGAGGGACCGAGGGTTGCGGCGGCACCTGTTGACGACGGGCGACTTCGGTTATAAATGATGGCCTACCGGCGGGTGCCCGATAGAAGGCAGCTTGCCGCAAAAAAACGCGGGTGTAGCTCAGTGGTAGAGCGTCACGTTGCCAACGTGAATGTCGTGAGTTCGAGTCTCATCACCCGCTTTCGAAAATAAGAACACCCCCGCGGGTTATCGACCGGGATGGTCAGGCGTTGGCCGCGGGCAGGAGTGGCGCCGAGGATCGATTCGAGTCGGTCGGGAGCTTTCAAGACGCCTGACCGGCTTTTTTTGTGCGCGTGCCGAAGCGTGGCAGCGCCCAACGCCACGGAGGATTCGAATGGCCAAGCAAGAAATCCACGGACAAGAGGAATCGCCGGTCGGCGTTGAAGTCGACGAGGAGAAGGAAGCCGACCTTCGCGAGGTGCTCAAGGATGCGATCAAGGTCGCCGTCGCGGATGCCGGGGTTCTGCGAAAAAAAGTCTCCGTGACCGTCCCGCGCGACAGCATGTCCCAGGAACTGGACAAGGAATACAAGCAGCTCGTGGCCGAGGCCGTCGTGCCCGGCTTTCGGCGCGGCCGCGCTCCGCGGCGCCTCGTGGAGAAACGGTTCGGGTCCGATGTCGGCGCGCAGGTTCAGACGCGGCTCGTTTCCAACGCGTACCTGGCGGCGATCGAGAAGGAAGACCTCCGCGTCCTCGGCGATCCGCTCTTTTGGGTAACGATGAAGGACAAGAAGGCGCCCGGGGAGCCGGACGGCAAGGAACAGTTGGTGGACATGCCGACGGCGCTACAGCACATGAAGCTTCCGGAGGACGGCGACTTGGAGTTCAAGTGCGAGGTCGAGGTCAAGCCGGAATTCGAGTTGCCGCCGTTGGATGGCGCTGAAATTGAACGCCCCGACGTCAAAGTAACGGATGAGGACGTCACCCACCAGATAGACCGCGAGCGGGCTCGTCGGGGCAACTGGATTCCGGTCAACGACGGCAAGGTGGCGATCGACGATTTGCTCATCTGCGACCTGGTCATGACGGTGGACGGAAAGGAACACAAGAAGCAGGAGAACATGCAGCTCGCGGCGCGTCCGCAGCGGATCGAAGGCGTCACGCTGGAAGATCTGGGCGACACCTTCAAAGGCGCGAAGATCGGCGACACCAAGAAGCTCTCCGTCACTATTCCGGAGGACCACGAAGTCGAGGAGCTGCGCGGCAAGAAGGCCGAGTTTGAGTTCAAGCTCAACGACATCAAGCGAATGGAATTGCCGGCCCTCAACAAAGAGTACATCACGAACCAGGGCTTCGAGAGTGAAAAGGAATTCCGGGAGTGGGTGAAGTCGGCGATGCAGGGCCGGATCGAGCAGGAGATCAAAAAGGGGATGCGGAATCAGGTTCGGAAGTATTTCCTGGACCACACCAAGCTGGAATTGCCGGAGGGCATCTCGTCGCGGCAGACTGAGCGAGCCGTCATGCGGAAGATGATTGAATTGCAGCGACACGGCGTGCCGATCGCGGAGATCGAAAAACACGCCGACGAGTTGCGAACGAGCGCCCGCGAGGAGGTGACGGCCGAATTGAAGCTGCACTTCATCCTGGAAGACGTCGCCGAGAAATTGGAAGTGGACGTCACGGAAGAAGAGGTCAACGCCCAGATCGCCGAAATGGCGAGGGCCTACAACCGGCGGTTTGACCGGGTTCGGGATGATCTGGCCAAGAACGACGGCCTGAGCGTGCTGGCCCTGCAGATCCGGGAAGACAAATGCCTGGACCGGGTGCTGGATAAGGCCAGGATCGTCGAGACGAAGATGCCGAAGAAGGACACTGAGAAGCCGGCCAAGGCCGACAAGTCCGAGAAGCCCAAGAAGGCTGAAAAGCACGAAGCGGCGCCGAAATCGGAGAAAAAGCCTTCTGAAAAGGACGCCGCCAAACCGGCAAAAAAGGCCTCCAAGAAGAAATCCGACTAAAACGTAGAAGCGAACTGTCGGTCGCAGGAGATTTCATCATGGAAGATCGCATTCACCGCCTCCACGGGATCATGGAACCAAGGGCGATGGCATCCTATGCCCAAGGGGCGCCGTACCAGCGGATTCGGGAGATGTCCATCGAGGACATGCTTCTCGAAAACCGCATCATTTTCCTCGCCGGTCCGATCAACGAGCGCTCCGCGAGCCTCGTGATCATGCGGCTGCTTTACCTGCAGAGCATCAAGAAGGACCAGGACATCCATCTCTACATCAACTGCCCGGGCGGCATGGTGGATCAAACGCTGGCGATTTACGACACGATGCGGTTTCTCTCCTGCGACATCGCCACCTACTCGATCGGTCAGGCGGCCAGCGGCGGCGCGATCATCCTGACCGCCGGCACGAAGGGAAAGCGCTACGCCCTGCCCAACAGCAAGATCATGCTGCACCAGCCGTGGGGCGGGATCACCGGCCAGGCCGAGGATATCCGCATCCAGGCCGAGGAAATCCTCCGCGACAAGAAGAAGCTGAACGAAATCCTCGCGTTTCACACCGGCATGCCCATGGAGAAGATTCAGGAAGAAACCGAGCGCGATCGCTTCATCGACCCGCAGGAGGCCGTGAAGTGGGGGCTGGTGGACGAGATCCTGGATAGTCAGACGGAAAAGAATAAGAAGAAATAGGGAATGGGTCCTGCGCGTTGCACGGCCAGGCTGCTGCCTGACCGTGCCACTCGAGAGAATGAGGCCAAGGAGAGCCCGATGGTACAGAACAATGGAACGTTGATCCCGTTTGTCATCGAACGGACCGGCCGGGGCGAGCGCTCGTACGACATCTATTCGCGCCTGCTGAAGGACCGGATCGTCTTTCTAGCCGGGGGCATCGACGACGACGTGGCCAATGTGCTGATCGCCCAGATGCTGTTCCTCTCGAACGAGGACCCGCATGCGGACATTCACTTTTACATCAACTCGCCCGGTGGAAGCGTCTCGGCCGGTCTGGCGGTCTATGACACGATGCAGTTCCTTCGCTGCGACGTGGCGACGTATTGTGTGGGCGTCTCGGCGAGCATGGGCGCGATCCTCCTCTGCGGGGGAGCCAAGGGCAAGCGGTTCGCCCTGGCGCACTCGCGCGTCCTCCTGCACCAGCCGCTGATCGGCGGTGTCCTGCAGGGCGCCGCGACGGATTTGTCCATTGAGGCGCAGGAAATCCTTCGTCTTCGCGAGATTCTTTACGGCATCATCGCTAAGCACTCGCACACGGACATGGCCAAGATTCAAAAGGACTGTGATCGCAATTTGTGGATGGACCCGACCGAGGCCATGGAATACGGCCTGGTCGATCGCGTTCTGGAGCGACAGCCTGAAATAACGCGGCGAACCGGCCCGGACGAAGACGAATGACCCTACCCACCAGCCGGTTCCGTTGGGGTGGGCGCGGGGGCGCGGTCGTGGCCGTTTGCGCGATCCTCGCGGGCTGCAAGACCGAGCCGGCCGATCCCCGCCTGACCCGTATCCAGGAACTCGAAGACAAGGTTCAGAAACAAGCACGGCAACTGGTCGATCGCGACGAGGAACTTTCTTCCGCGGCCCGCACGATTCAGGAGCTTCGCGGTCTGGAAGGGCCGCGCCGGCTGGATCGGCTTGTCCACGTCGGCAAGATCGAAATTGAGCGACTGAGTGGGGGATACGACAAGGATCGCGACGGCGTGGATGACGGCGTCGTCGTGTATGTTCGGCCCATCGATACGGACGGCGACGTGGTCAAGGCGGCAGGCTCAGCAAAGGTCGAGCTATTCGATGTGTCCCAACCCTCCGGCCCGCAGACGGTTGGGAAGGTCGAACTGAGTCCCGAGGCGATGCGCAAGGCTTGGTTTAGCAAGATGATAGGCGCCCACTACCGCGTCGAGGTACCCTGGGCCGCCGATGCCCTTGGGCCGGAGCGAAAGAAGATCACCGTTGCGGTCCGTTTCACCGACCTGCTGAGCGGTCAGAGTTTTGAGGCCCAGCACATCGCCGAAGTGAGCAAACCCGCTCGACCGGCGAGCCCATGACGTTGGGATTGCGGCCGCCCGGACCTGTTTTCAATACTGCTATTCACGTTTTCTCGGGGTCCGACCGAATGCGCAGCTTGATTGCCGGGCGAGCGTTGCCGTAAACTTCTCTGACACGCCAGAATACGCAAACAAACCCGACAGCCCGCCCTCCGACTGATTGATTCCCTGCGATAAGCTGGCCCATGGCCATGTGCGACAAAAACCGGCAGCTTTTGCGCCTTATGCCCACAAGGGTTACGTTTCCCAAGGGTCGGTGCCCCCGTACCCGAGAAATGCCGTCGCTATTATCGGTATTCGGTAACGTCAGAGGGCCAAAACGGCCGTTGAATAGCTGTTCTCCCCATTGCCGGCACGCGCGTGTTATCGGCCGCGTCGTACGGCAGGCCATGGCATGCATTTGCGGCCGGGGCGGGGAGGATGCAGGCGTCCACCCCTCGCTTTGCCGTTTGGGCGACGGGTCGGCACCCGAGACGTTCGAAACAGGCTTCGACCGGACTACTTTCATCCGGTGAAAAGTGAGGTGGCCGTTTGTGAGCGCGGAAACGAATTATCCAACCCAGCGTACTTCCCTCGTTCGTTTGTTGGCCCTGCACGCGCAGGCGAATCCCGCGGTCAAGGAGCTGAATCAGGTCGTCACGATTCTCGGCGCGGGCGACGGCGCGGACCTGATCCTTGGATCGAGCCGTATCGATGCGGCGCATTGCGCCCTGGTCTCGCTGGCGGGCGGGATTTACGTCTGCGATCTCGGCGCGCCCGGCGGCACGCTCCTGGGCGGGCGACCGGTTCGTTGGTCGCGCCTGGGCGATGGCGATGAAGTGGCGATCGGGCCATTCTCGTTTCGCGTGCAGGTGGACGAGAGTCTGGACGAGATTCCCGTTGAAATCCCCGTGTTCCAGCTTCGCCATGAGCAGACGATCGGGACGATCGTGAGCCGAAGCGCGGCGTTAATCATCGGCAGCGATCCGAACTGCGACGTCGTGCTGACCGGCGCATCGATTTCGCCGAGGCACGCGCTGGTGGTGTGGACGCGCGACGGCGCCATGGTTCGCGATCTCACCGGGCGATCGAGCGTGCGCTGCAACGGCCGGCCCGTTCAAATGGGCGCGATCGTGGACGGCGATGCGATCGGCGTCGGCCCGTACGAACTGATTTATGAGTTACAGGCGGCAGTGGCGGGCGCGGCATCGTTCGAAATGGAACAAGGCCCGGTCGCCCAGCCGCGCGGTTTCGCACCGACCCGTTGGCTGGATGAAAGCCAGGTCGAGTTGCTGCCGTCGAAGACGGAGGCCGCCGACGATTCGTCTTTCGATCTCGCCGGAGATTACGCCGGTTCGTACGAAAACAACGCCGGCGATGACCCGACCTGCGACGCGCTGCGGCGCGAGATGGAGAGCGACGAGGATTGGGCGGAGCCGGAGTGCGACGAGACACCCGAGAGCCGTAGCGCCTTCGTGGAGCAATGCCCCCCGCAATTTCGCGAGCGAATCGTCGCGGCGCAGCGTGCCCTCGACGAGCGGGCGATGAAATTGCGCCGGGAATTGGAGGCGGAGCGTGCGCAGCTCAAGGCCTATCAGGAAAAACTCCAGGAACAGGCCCGCCAGCTTCTGGATGCCACGCGGCAGAATCAACAGGGACCGATCCGCGAGGAGGTCGTGCGTCATGATCAATCCTTCGACGAACCGGTCGCCGCCGACATGGAACAGCGGACAGCCGTCGAGGCTGCCCCTCGCGAAGAGGGGGCCACAACCGACCACGCGTCTTCACTTCAGGATCGCGTGAGTGAGCTGGTCAAGCTCGTCCGCGACGAAAAGGAGGAAATGTATCGCGCCGAGAACCGCCTCGAATCCATGCGTTTTGACATCGAGCGGTTGCGGGGCTCCGTCCTTCGCGCCAAAGAAAAGCACCGCGTTCAGGAGGCCGAACACGAGGCGCGCTACGCCGACCTGAAACGGGGCCAATCCGTCATCGGTCAGGAGCGCGAGGCCCTTCTGGCGAGGATGCGGCGGTTGGAGTCCCGGGAAGCCGCGCTGGTCGGCCGGATTCAGGAGGCGGACCGGATGCGCAAGGAACTCGATGGGGAGGCGGAACGACTGAATCGCGCTCAGGAGGAGCACGACGAGCGGCTACGAGAGTTGCGCATCAACCTCGAAGGCGAACGCCATCGCCTCCGCGTCCGGCAGGCCGAATTGCAGCGCAAGGCCGCGGACCTGGCCAAAGTCGCCCAGGCCCGCCGCAAGGCCATCGAAGAAATTGTCACGCATCAGCATTCCCAACTGCGCGAGAAGGAATCCGAGCTGAAGGCCAGGCAGACCGCCGTCACGGAAGCGGGTCGCGCCGAACTCGAGCGTGCGGCCACGGACTTGGAGAAACTTCTCAGCACTCGCCTCGCGGACGTCGAGTCCGAAGTTCTGTCGCGGCAGGAGAAGCTCGATAACTGGCTGAAGTCGATCTGGGATACCGCCAAGCCAATGACGGAACCCGCTGGTTCCGCGCTGCAGCCCAGCTTCCGTGTCGAGCCGTTTGTCTCCCGGATGCCGGTCATGGGCCCTTCCACCGCGGCGGAGCGCGGGCAAATGGCGCTTCTCGAAAAGGAGTTGCAGGGGCTGCATCGCGCGGTCCGCAGGCTGGAGGGAGACTCCGACCAGCGCAGCGTCTGGCAGGATGTCGACGCGCCGGCGCAGGGCGCGACAGCGGGCGTATCCGGTGTGGATTCTTCCAACGCGGTCTTTCCCTCGAAGTTCAGCGAAAGGATCGCGTCGATCCGCCGAGGGTTGATGGACCTCGGATCATTGGAGTCCAGAAAATCGACGTTCCATCCGGAAAAGTCGGTCGGAATTGAGTATTGAAAGGAAGTTGCACGGCCAAGGGGCTGTGACTGTCAACGGAGCAGCAGATGATGCGGGACATCGACGACGGTTCGGCCGGCCCTCCGCGACCCTCCCTGGACATTTCGGCAGGCGTCGGCGGTCCCGCGCGCTTTGGTGGTCCGCCGTTTCCAGCGGGGTCCTTGGGCACCAGCACTCCCCCCGGCGCTGATTCGCTTCGCACGTCACCATCGCCGCTTTCCTCGTTGATGAATTCTTCCTCGATCGGCGGTTCGCCGGGTGAATTACAGAACCAGATGGCCCGGGACATGGAACGGCTGCGGCGGATTTCGGCGCACCTCTCCTCCACACGTTCCTGGGCGGAACAGTATGCCGACGAGGCCTCCGCCTTGTCGGCCCTGGCCAAAGGGGCCGCCCTGGCACACGCCTCGCCGCTTCTGGGTTCGATCGACCGGAATAGCGGCTGGAGTTCGGAGGCCCCGGGGTCGCCCGCGTTGAGCGGAATAACGGCCGCGGCGGTTGAAGAGTCCCCTTCCCGCGGGGATGCGGTAAACTATTCCGTGCCCTCCAAAGGTCCGGACATGCCTGATCCTACCACGTTCAATGAGTCCATCTCGGTCCCGCGCCCCCCGGCATCGATGGATGGCGACGTCGGCGGTAATGGGGCCCGCGGCGAAGGCGAGCACAAGATTCGTCGCGACTCCGTGCTCAAGCAGAAATTCATCCAGGCCCAGAAGGCCCTCGACGAACGGGCGCGCAAGCTCAAAGAAGCGCTCTCCCGGGAGCGTGAGCGGCTCAAGGTCTACCAGTCGCAATTACAGCAGACGGCCAGGGAGATCGACGAAAAGGCGCAGCTTCGCCGCCGACAGATGGAAGAGGAATACCGCGCCAAGATTCAGGCGCTCGAACGGCAACAGGCGGAAATCCTCCGGCACAAGGCGGAGATCGAACAGGCGACGGGCGCGCGGGTCGAACAAATCGAACGAAGCGTGACGACGCTTCAGGTCAAACTGGAGGAGAAAGAACGCCATCTGGCCGCGCGCGAGGCCCAATTGGAACAAACTCTCTCCGCCCGCCGCGCGGAGATTGAGCGGGAGATGGCCGGGCGCCAGGCGCAGGTCGAAGTGCGGCAACGCATACTTTCCGAGCGCGAGACGGAGATTGAGCGCCAGGTGTCGGCGCGGCTCGCCGATTCCAAGCGCGAGGTCGCGGCCCAGCAAATGCAGCTCGAGGCCCGGCAGGCCGAGTTGATCCGGCGCGAGGCGGAATTCGAAAGAACCGCGCAGACGCGTCTTTCGGAGATCGAACGCGACGTCTCCGCACGCCAGGTGAGCCTGGACGCCAAGGAACGAGCCTTCGTCCTGCGACAGAGTCAATTCGACCAGACCGTGCAGGCGCGGCTGGCGGAGCTGGAGCGCGACGCCGCCACCCGGCAGGCCGACTTTGAGGCCAAGCAGCGGGCCTGGTTGCAACGGCACGCGGAGATGGAGCAGGGGGCGACGGTTCGACTCGGACAGATCGAGCGCGGAGCCACGAGCCTCAGCGCGCAGATTGAGACGCGCGAGCGCGAGCTGAATCAGCGGGAGACGGCGCTGAAAGCCAAGCAGGCCGAACTCGACGAGTCGCACCGGGCCAAGGCGGAGCAATTCGAGCGCGAAGTGGCCGCGCGGCGGATGGATTTCGAGTCCAAAGAGCGGATGTTGACGGAGCGCGAGACCGCGGTGCGCAACGCCGAGCAGACTCGCCTGGTCCAGATCGAGCGGGAGGCGGCGGCGCGGACGGCGGACTTCGAGCGGCGGCAGCGTGAACTCAAGCAGCGCGAGGGGCAGTTAGAGGCCAGGATCAAGGCTCGCGTCGACGAGGCGCTCAAGGAAACGCTGGCCAAACAGGAGCAATTGAAGGAGCGTCTGGCGGCATTGGCCGAGCGCGAAGCGGAAGTGCAGGCGCGGCACGATGCCCTGGAGCAGGAATGCGAGGTCAAGGAAGGCGAGCTTCGCGCCCGGGCCCAGGAACTGGCCGATCTCGTCCAATCCGAACGCACCCGTATCGCCGAAGAGGCCAAGGCCGCGCGCTCCAAGCTCGGCATGGCAGTCTCCGAACGCGAAGCGGAACTCAACGCCCTCCGCGAGGAGCTCGTCCAGCGAGAGTCGATCCTGACGCAGCGCGAAAGCGCCGTGGAGGCCCGCAAGTCCACCCTCGAAGAGCGCGACGCCGCGATCGAGTCCACCGTGCACGAATTGTCGCGCCGGACCGACGAGTTGACCCGCAAGGCGGCGGAGCTGGCCGCGCGGGAAGAGGACTGGCGCGCCGGACGGGATCGGATCGCGGACGCCGAACGTCAAATGCAAGCCGCCCGCCAGGAGATCGAATCGCGGGAACAGGCGGTCGACCGGCAGCAGGCGGAGGTCCGTGAACTTGCCGCACGGGTGGATGCGGAAAAGGAACTGCTCGGCCGACGCGAAACCGAACAGTCGGCACAACGAACAGAATTCGAATCGCGGCTCATTGCGCTGCAGCAGCGCGAGGCTGCTCTCGAAAAGAAAGATCAAGAGCTGATCGAGTCGCGCAAAGAGATCGAGCTTCGCTCCGAACAACTCGCCGCAGAGTCCGCAAGATACGCTGGCGCGGAAAAGCTGGCGCGGGAGGCCGAAGAGCAGAAGACCCGCGCGGACGCCCGCGCCGCCGAAGTGGCCCAGGAGGAGGAATCGCTTCGCCGGCGAAGCGCAGAATTCGAGGAGGAGGCCGCCGCCGTTCGCCAGGCCAAAGAGGAAATGGACTCCGCGCGCCGATCGATCGAGACGACCGATCTGGACCTCCAGCGCCGCGAATCGAGGCTGGAGGAAAAAATCAAGGCCCTGGCCGAAAAGGAAGAGCGCAACCGATTGACGGCGGACGAACTGGAGTCTGAGCGCCGCCGCCTGGGCTCCATGCAGGCGCAATCCGCCGCGGCCGAATTGGAGTTTAATCGCCAGCGTCAGGAAATCGACGCCCAGAAGGCCCGACTGGCCGAAGCGGAATTGCAGATCACGCACGAGCGGGATCGCCTCGAAGAGCAGCAGTCCGCCGTTCATCGTCAGCAGGCGGCGCTCCAGCAGGAGCGCGACCGTCTGAAGGAAGAGAAATCGTCGTTCGACCAGATTCGAGCCGACGTGGAGCGCGACAAGGCCAAGCTCTCGCTTGAACGCCAGGAAATCGAAGCCGTCGAGGCGCATGCGCATGCCGAGCGGGACGAAATCGATCGCATTCGGGCCACGCTTCGCGATCGGGAGCGAGCGCTCGCCGAGGAGCGGTCCTGCCTCGCCGCCGCGCGGAATGAGACCGAAGACGTCCGCAAGGAAATGACGCGGCGAATCACCGAAGCCGAGGACCTCCGGCGGCAGTTGATGGAAAAGGCGCAGCGGCTTCGCGAGCGGAAGGCCTGTCTGGCGACCGATGCGGCCACCGTAGATGCTCGCATGAAGACGCTGAATAGCGAAATGGACGTGATCAAGCGCGACCGGCAGGCGCTGATACAGGAACGCGAGTCCTTCGAGAAAGAGCGGCGGCAACTGGCCGTCGAGCGCATGGATGTTGCACGACAGCGGGACGAGCTTCGCCAGAACCGGTTGGGAGCGGGCGATTCCGCGCTGGACGGTGCGGACATCGAGGCCCGCGCCGCCCAGGAAGCGGCGCTGGAGGCCCGGGTTCGGGAGTTGGAGGCACGGCAAGCGCGGCTCGACCAGCAGGAAGAGGAGATCAACCGCGCCCGCCGGGACTTTGGCAATGCACAACGGCAACAGGAAGACTCGGCGCGCGAGCTGTCCGCGATCATGGAGCGCAACCAGGCGATGGCCGATCAGCTCCGCCAGCGCGAGGCGGCACTGGATTCACGCCAGAGGGGCGTCACCGACGAGGCTGAAAAGCTGGACGCCGCCCGCCGCCGCGCCCAGCAGGAGGCTGAGGCCCTCGACTCCCGTCGTCGCCAGTTGGAACGCGAGATCGAGGACCTGGAGAGTGGTCGCAGGGAATTCGAGTCGGTCATGGAGGCCCAGCAGCGACTCATTGAAAAACTGCGCGAGGAATCCCAGGCGAAAATCCAGCAGGCGAGCGAGACGGAATCGACGGCCCGCGCGGAGTACGAAGCGCGAATGGCGGCCGTGGAAGCGGAATACGAATCGCGTATGACGGCGCTGGAACAGGAACTGGCCGAGCGACGCCGCCAGGCCGACCAGGAAACGGAGGCGGCCACCCGGGCGCAAAGGGATGCGCGAATGGCGGCGCTGGATGAAGAATATGAAGCCCGGATGGCTCGGCTGGAGCAGGAGCTTGCCGAGCGACGCCGCCAGGCCGACCAGGAAATCGCCGAGGAGCGCGCGGCCGCGGAAGCGGAAATGAAAGACCTGCGCGCCCGCATCGACGAAGAAATGGCCGATCTTCGCCTGCGCGAGGCGATCCATGAGCGTCAGCGCTCCACGAATTCGCCCGGCCCTTCCGAGCCCGCCGTGCCGGTCGGCCCGGACTCGCCGCACTGGGGGGCTCCCCGCGACTCGGCGGCCCCTTCGGAATCCGACGAGGACCTGATCACGGAACTAGACGAACTCGAAGAACTCGACGCCGATAATGATGTCATCACCTCGACCACGCCGAGCAAGGCGGGTTGGTTAACGGAGGCCGATGACTGGGCGAGCGGCGAGGCCATTGAGGGCATCCGCGACTTGCAGACCATTGGTACCCCGCCGGCCTATCCGCGGGCCGAGCCGGCCGCCGCGCCCTATGCGCCCTCTTCAGCGTCAACGGACGCCTCCCGAACTACTTCCCGCCCGCGCCGCGCGCGTGGGGTCGTGATCGTCGTGTTGGGTCTAATGGCGGGCTGCGCGGCGGCGGCGGCCGCCATGTGGTCGCCCACGCGCGAAGTGCTCGTACGAGGTCGGCTCGATCTTACGGGCGCCGGCGCCGCCGGCATGAGCCCGCAGGAGCATGCCGAGGCGATCTTGCGAGACGCCACGACGCTGATGCAGACAGCGGCCGTTCCGGGTTTTGATTTTGCGAGGCTCCGGGAGCAAGGCCGCATCGACGTTCGACCCACCACTCCGGGGACGGCCCTGGAGATTATCGCACGGGTCCCCACCGCCAGAAAGGACGAGATTCAGAAGGGTCTGGATGTCCTCGGCCAGGCCTACGCCGCATCCATGGGGTCGGCCGCGAATTCGCAGTCACAAGTCGAGCAGCGTTTGGAACAGTTGGAGTCCGAACGGGCGGTCAAGGCCAGCGAAATCTCCCCGAAGCGATCAACGCTGGCCGATCTGGAGGGCCGGCTACAAGCCGTTCCGACGTCGAGTGGCGAGGCCCTTCGAGCCAGGAAAGATGCGCTGAAGGCGGAGATGGGCGCCGCGCTGGACGCGGTGGGGGTAGCCAAGAAGGAACTCGCGGATTTCGAGGCGACAACGCCGGCGACCGAAGCGATCGTGCCAACCGCCGATCAGTTAGCGCAGATGTATGCCGCCGACGAGGAGCTCACCCAGGCCATCGAACAACAATCCAGCAAGGCCCGTGATTTCCACGCGACCCTTATGGATGCCTTCGCAAAATCCAGGGAGCCGCTACAGGCGCTCATTTCGAGCATCAACGACATCAATGCCAGGGCCAACGAGCATCTCCAGGAACAGACCGATGACGACATTCGGCGTGAGCTGAACCAGTTCATCGCCGATGTGGCGGAATACCGCGCCCAAACCGATGCCTTCACGGCCGCATGGGAAGAGATCAGGCCCAAAATCGAGAGCTGGAAGGCGGGCGGCGATGTCGCGATCCTGCAGGAATACCAGAATCGGGCGGAGACCCTCGTTCGCGAGTACTACGGTAACTCGCGGCTGACCTTTAGCGCGGCGGCCGACAAGGCGGACGCCATCGGCCGCGAGGGGGCGGAGATGACCAAACGGCGGATCATCCAGAATTCCCTCCAGCGGCTGGCCCACGTGAGTCTGGACGCCCGTAATCAATGGATCCTCGCCGCGCGGGCGGTCGCGCCGCGCTACAACGTCGAGTTGAAGGCCAATCAGGAAGCCGTGCGCGACCTGACGCCACGCATCGAGGAACTCAAGGAACAACAGAAGGAGAAGCTCGTTCGCCAGTTGACCGACACGCGGAGCGCGGAGCGAACGACGCACCTGGCAAGCTTGCGGGAGGCGGTGGATGCCGCAACGCGTCATCATCAGGCGCTGAGCGACGAGTTTCTGAAGATTGATGCGCAGGCGACGGATGGAAACCAGGCCGCGGCCGCCGAGGCAGAGGAACTTGAGCGTCAAATTCGCAATCTGCGCGAAGAGATTGCGGCACGCGAGAGGGAAGTCGGCGCGCTGGACGCGGAGATTGCCCGAGTTCGCACGTCGCGGACCGTCAGCGCTCCGGGTTCCGTCAAGTATGCGTCGATGGATTCCGCTCTGACGCCGACGTTCGACTTCGCCAGGAAGGATCGCGCGATCGGGTACGGCGCGGGGGCGGCAATCGTCTTTATGCTGGTCGCCTGGGGTCTATCGTCGTCCCGGCGAACGCGCACCGTGACGGCGCACCATTCTTAGCCGGTTTTTTTATCGTCGGATCTGTCGGATCGTCCTTTGTCAGCAGGATCCACCGCGATGTTGCGCGTCCTGATCCTTTCAACGGACCTTCAGCGTGGCGGCCTTCCGCTTCGCCTGGCCAAGCTCGCGCTTCATATCAGAAGAGCCGGTGTGGAGCCCATTATCGGCTGCCTCGCTCCCCCCGGGCCGTTGAGCCATGAGCTTGCGCGACAAGGAGTTACGACGTTTTCGTGCAATGCGGCCGGGCCCTTTGATGCCCGATGCCTGCTGCGACTGGCGGAGCATGTCCGTGCGTTCGATCCGGATGTGATCCACGCCTCGCTCTTCCATGCCAATCTCGCCGCGCGGCTCGTCGGGCGACTGGATCGCGCGCGACCGATCATTACTTCGACCGTCACGATCGAGATCGAACGCCCGCTCCATCGCTTTTTCGAATCGATCACCGCGGGATTCTCAGACGTCCACGTGGCGAATTCAGAAGCCGTCGCGGCGCACCTTCGAGACGATCTGGGAGTGGCAGGAGACCGCGTCGTGGTCATCCCCAACGCGATCGACTTCAAGGAGATGGATGCGGCGCCGGCAGCCTCGCGCGCCGCGCTGGGGCTGGACGAAAGTCGGCCGCTGATCCTCTGGGCCGGACGCATGGATCCCGTGAAGAACCTGCCGACCTTTGTGGAAGTCATCGCCCGCTTGCGCCGGCGAACGGACGTCCAGGCACTCCTTCTCGGCGACGGTCCTGTCCGTCCGGCGATGGAGCGGGAAGTGGTTGCAAAAGGGTTGACCGGCGCCGTGCGTTTCGCCGGCTGGTCGCCCGACGTGGCGCGATGGTTGAAGTGTGCGGACGTGCTGCTGTTCCCATCTTTTACCGAAGGTTGCCCCAATGTTGTCCTCGAAGCGATCGCCTGCCGCTGTCCCATCGTCGCCAGCGATATTCCGAGTTGCCGGGAGTTGGTGCGTAATGGAATCGACGGTCTGCTTCGCCCTCCGACCGACGCAGGCGCGCTGACGGATGCCCTGACGTGTGTTTTGTGCGATCGCGCAAAGGCCCGGGCCAGAGCGGACGCGGCGCTGTTACGAATCCGTGCCCAGCATGAATTGTCGACCGTGGTAGGACAGTGGCTGCGGCTATACGGGGACTCGGTGGGGACCGTCGGATGAGTGGGCCGCTGTGATATCTACGGGGATTCCCTAGTCCCGAATCCGCAACCTTCTGGAACTGCGAAAGTTCCGTTCATCGCTGCGCAGTTGCAATTCTCTTTGAAAAAAACCTCTTTTTTTTCTTGCATCGAAGTGGGGAATTGTGTAGGCTTATCCCATCAGGTGGATGGTAGTGGATTAGCCCTGTGTTTATTGGTTTTTCATGGTCTTCATCGGGCACTATGAACACGCCATTGATGAAAAGAACCGACTCGCAATCCCGGCCAAGTACCGAAGCCAATGGGACCCGGAACGCGACGGTCGGGGCTTTGTCATCGTCCCCGGTCGGCCGCAGGGCAGCCTCTGGCTTTACACGGAGCGCAACTTCGAGCAGATGGCCAGCGCCAGCCTGTCGAAGCTCAACCCCGACGCTCGAGACCTCGAATTTGAACAACGTTATTTCCCCTTGGTGCAGTTCGTGGAGCTGGACACCCAGGGGCGTATCCTCATCCCGGAGAAGATGCTTCGCAAGGCTCGACTTGGCCGGGAAGTGGTGATTTGTGGAGTAAGAGATCATCTGGAGATCCGTCCCCGCGAGGAGTTCGAAAAGCTCCTCGACCAGAGCTGGGACAATTTTGGACAATAGGTTTCCGGAGGGGAAGGAAAGGGCTTGGAGTTGGCGGCAAACCTGACCAGTGGGCGGCGCGGCGCTGCCTGGGTGAGGTAGTTTCGAGTGAGGTGGCGCGGAAGGAGACCGGATGAGGGCCTCCTTCCGCCCATCCTTGCCCGCTTCGTCTGGTATCGACTTTGTTGGACGGCTCACGGATGGCGCGGAAGCCGTCATAGGCAATGCAAAGGGACAGTTGGGCTCAGTCGGGTAAGCGATTCTGCTCAGTTGAAGACGCACTAGGCTGGTGCGGCGGACGGGCGCGGGACTCGCAGTAGGATGCGCGAGTTCATCGTCGAGCGCTCGACCTCCGCGCGGTCACGGGTGATTGCCGGTAAAACGGCGGCCTCCCGACGGTATCTTCAATTGTCGCAAGGCACGTGCTCTTGTTCCGGCGGTGACCGCCGGCGGGCTTGGCCCACGAATCCAACGCGTTGCGGCCGCCCGATCATCACGGACGATGACCGGGCGCTCCACATTGAACTTGTCGAGGCGCCGCGGGGCCTCGCACCGGGTGGCAATCTGCCGGCGCTCGCGGTACAAGGCCCGACGTGGGTCATTCAGCGAGGCGAGCAGGCGCGGGGTTGAAGGGGGGAACGGGGTCGCCGGCGGCGATCCGCGCTCCCCATCATCGGGCCATTCTCAACTCACCCGCGGTCCAAGTTGCTGCCATTTCGGCGTTGACCATCCTCGCCTATCTCCCGAGCTTTCGCGGTGTGTTCGTTTTTGACGACTACGCCGGTATCGTCGACAACCGTCTGATCCGTCAAGTCTTTCCCGTCGGGAGGTTTTTCGATACTTCTCAGCCCATCGTCGATTTCTCATTCGCACTGAACTTCGCCGCGCATGGCCTGGACCCCTGGGGCTACCATTTTGTCAATCTTCTAGTTCATGGCGTAGCGGCGATAGTCCTTTACGGCGTCATCCGGCGAGCGACCGGGAAGGGCGGTCTGGCCTTCCTCATCGCGGCGATCTGGGCCGTCCAGCCTCTGCAAACCGAGAGCGTCACCTACCTCGTCCAGAGGAGCGAGTCCTTGATGGGGCTTTTCTATTTTCTCACGATGTACTGCGCGATCCGGGGTATGTCCTCCGAGCGGGTTGCCGGATGGCACGCAGCCTCCGTCATCGCCTGCGCCCTGGGCATGGCGGCGAAGGCCGTCATGGTGACGGCGCCGGTCGTCGTGCTGCTCTACGATCGCTGTTTCGCCGCCGGCACTTTTCGCGCCGCGCTGCGGAAACGCTGGGGCCTTTATCTCGGATTGGCCGCAACGTGGTCCGTATTGCTCGCGCTGGGCGTGGTCCGCGGCGTCATGGACACCCCGCAGCCCGAGCCTCCGACGGTCGGGTTTGGTTACAAGGGCGTCACGCCGCTGGAGTACCTTCGCACCCAGCCGGGCGTAGTCCTGCACTATCTTTGGCTTTCGATCTGGCCGGCGAATCTGTGCCTCGACTACGGCTGGCCCGTCGCTTCAACGCCGTGGCGGGTTTTTGCGCCGGCCGCCATGATCATTGCTCTCGTTTCTGCGTCGGCTTGGGCATATGGGCGGCGTCAGGCGGTCGGCTTTCTCGGTGTCGCTTTCTTCCTCGTTTTGCTGCCTACATCGAGTTTCATTCCCATCAAGGACCTGGCATTCGAACATCGCATGTACGTGCCCCTTGCAGCGGTCGTCTCTCTCGTGGTCCTTGTCGTTTGGAAGGCGGCCATTTATCGACCGAGAAGGCGCGGTCCCGCGGTGGTTGTTGCGGCGATGACCATCGTCGCACTATCCACGATGACGTGGATGCGGAATAACCTGTACGCCGACCCCTTTGAGCTTTGGCACGACACTGTGGCCACGGCCCCGCACCATCCTCGGCCCCACAACGCCCTGGGCTACGCTTTCCTGATGCGCGGCGACGTGACCGGCGCAATGGCGAAGTTCGATGACGCATTGCGGCTCGATCCGAAGTATGCCGGCGCGTATGCCAACAAGGGCGAAGCCTTTCTTCACAATCGCCGTTACGCCGATGCGGCCCGGGCCTTCCAGACGGCGATCGGGATCGATCCGGATGGACTCAGCGCACGGGTCCGATCCCTGTACGGCGCGACGCTTCTGGAACTCGGCCACCTCGACGACGCCATCGAACAATTCACCGCCGCGATCAGCCGCGATCCACAATTGACCGACGCCTATTACAACCTCGGCAACGCCCTGCGTCTCGCCGGCCGTCGCGAGTCCGCCATCGCGGTCTATCAGGATGCATTGCGAGTGGACCCGCGCTATGTCGAAGCGAGGGTGAATCTGGGCCTCACTTTGGCGGAGATGGGGCGGCATCAAGAGGCGGTCGCGGCCTATCGTTCCGCCCTCTCCGTTTCAGATGCGATCAAGCGCGACGTCCTGATCAAGGCGTCGTACAACCTCGGCCTTTCGCTTCGGTCGTTGAATCGCCCTCAGGAGGCCGCAACCGCGTTTCGCGCCGTGCTGTCCCTCGATCCGACTCACACGCGGGCCAGGGCCGAATTGGATGCCTTGACTCAAGCGACCCCATAACCCTGAGCCGCTATCATTCCGACCGTGCGCCATCGTGTGTTCGATCGTTGGACGATTCTGACGCTGCTGGGCGTCGGCGCCTTCATGTTCTGGGGCGCGGGTCATTACTCCGTCTTCGACGACGAGGGTTTCAGTTGCCGCCGTTACACAATGCCGATGGGTGAGATGATCTCCGCGCTCTGGTGCGGCGAAGAGCCCGACCCGCCGCTTTACTACATCCTGCAAAACATCTGGGTCCACATCTTCGGCGTCGGCCCTCTCGGGCTGCGCAGTCTGTCGATCCTCATGTTCCTCGCCGGACTTGTCTTCACGCGACTCGCCGCAACCGAGTGGTACGACGCCCCGACCGGCCGGCTCGCTATGCTGATCGCCGCCATCCACCCGGCGCACTTGCTCTTCGGCTTCGCCGGACGTTGGTACAGCATGATGTTCTGCCTCGTTGGCCTGTTTTTATGGCTGACGGGCGTGCTGGCGCGGCGCGTCGATCGCCGGACACTCATCGCTTGGTCGCTCGTTGCGGCGGCCGTTTGTTACACCAACTACTTTGGCCCGGTCCTGGTGGCGATTACGTGGGCAGTGATGGTCATTCGCCACGGCCAGTTCCGCCGCTGGCTACCGGCCGCGGCCATCACAGCCATTCTCTACGCCCCTTGGCTGCCCGCATTCTGGAAACAGGCGACGACGTTTCCGCAAGTCACGCTCACATGGTCGAAATATGGCGATTCCGCCCTGCGCCTGCTCATGGCGCTGTTCACCGGTAATCTCGCATCCATCAGCGCGTGGTGGGTCTGGGTGTTCGTCTTTGTCAGTATGGTGGCATTCAGCTTGTTGGCAATATTTTCGAGCGATGCCAGGCGTCGGCCCGGCCCGATGCCGCAGATCATTGCCCTGTGCGTCTTCGCGGGGATTGCCTCTCGGACCATTATCGATAAATACATCATGGTGTTCAGTGGTCTGGTCTGTATTGGTGTTGCAGCTATCTGGATTCGCTATGGGCTGGGCGCGCAGCGGTCATGGCCCACGCGATTTGCGCGCTTGGCGACGGCGTCCCTGGCGCTCGCCTGGGTTGGCTGCTACATTAATCTCGTCACGGAACGGCATTGGTCCAGCCTCCGCTGGCTCGATCCATGGGAACACGCACTGAATAGTCTGAAAAGCAATGGACCAACAGAGTGGGTCATGAGTCAACCCGCCGCCCGGTATTATTACGGATGCAAGATGGCCCCTTTCGAGTGGCGTGAATATTCGCCATTGGTCATGTGCGACGGCTGGCGATGGTTTGCGTTGCCGCCCGATCAAGGAGGGTCTCATGAAGCGCCCGCGACGCCAGAATCCATTCTCGAAAAAATGAAAGAAAGAAAACCACCTCGCGTGGCCACGATTCGCGGCTCGGAGTTTTCCGACTCTCCGAAATGGTCGGACCTAGAGAAGATCCTCGACAAGGAATACGAATTAGTGGAGGAACGGGCCTACTTGGAGGATCTTGACGCGAAATGGAAAGACTGGCTTGATCCGACTTTCAAGCATCCCGAGTGGCGGGTCACTTTCCGCGTATACAAGATTCGTTAGCAGTGCCGGGTTATTGCTTGTGCAGCAGGCTCATCACCTCCGCCCGCGTCGCGCCGGTCAGGCACTCCCCGCGCAGGGCGGACGTGACCATGACGCTGCCGGGCTTTTTCACCCCGCGGCAGGTCATGCAACTGTGCTCGGCTTCCATCACGACGGCGACGCCTTTGGCCTGCAATTCCTCCATCAACACGTCGGCGATTTGCGTGGTCAGCCGCTCCTGAAGCTGCGGCCTTTGCGCGTAGGCATCGACGACGCGGGCGAGTTTCGACAGACCGACGACGCGGCCGTTGGGCAGGTAGGCGATATGCGCCCGGCCCTCAAAGGGCAGCAAATGGTGTTCGCACATGGAATAAAACGGCACGTCGCGAAGCACGACCAGCTCGTTGTATTTCTCGGTGAACGATGTCTTTAAATAATCGCGCGGATCAATCCGCATCCCCGAGAACATCTCCGCGTACATCCGCGCCACGCGATCCGGCGTCGATTTTAGCCCCTCGCGATCGGGGTTCTCCCCGACGGCGACGAGGATCTCGCGAACCGCCGCCGCAATCTTTTTTTCATCCACCGGTTTTTCCGGCGGTCGATGCTCGGTCATAGACGCTCCAATCGCGCTGCCGCGGGGTCGTATTTTTCCGACGTTGCCAGATCGAAACCCTGATGATCCGGATTGTAGGCCGCCCCGCGGTATTCGGCGCGACAGCGATAACAAACCGTTACGCGTCCGACGAACAAGTAGATCAGGGCATCGACAACGACGAGCGAGCCCAGCGTGCCGAAGGTGGCTGGGATGTTCTCGAAGTAATAGAAGACCGATGCGACTGCCCCGAACAGGATGACCAGCGTTAGACCCAGTCTTTGCGGGAAATCTTTGCGGATGAAAAACTCCGACCCGTTGCACGCCGCGCATCGGCTGACGTCGCCATGGCGGGCCAGAGCCTGATCGACGGTTACGCGCGCGACCGCCCCGCATTTTGGACAGGCTCCCGACGTCTCGCCCGCGGAGTCCGCCTGGAGGCGTACTCGCCCGCGGCAATCGGACTGATGGCAGTGAAGGGTCAGCATCATTTGGAGTTCGTCACAAGGTCCATCATGTCGTCGCATTCACCCGCCGCGACATGAACGCTGAGATTCGTCGGTAGAACTCGTGGGCGACGGCCTGCTCCGCCACGATCACTTCGTCCGCCCCTTTTTGAAGGGCCGACAGACCGGTCGAGGTGTAGCGCGTGGCCGCGATAATATGAATCTCCGGGCAGAGGCGATTGGCCACTTCCGTCGCGCGGAGCGCCGCCGCCTCGTCCGGGAGGGCCAATGCCAGCACATTGGCGCTCTCCACGCCGGCCTGGCGCAGGATCGCCTCGTCGGTGATGTCGCCGTGAATCGTCTCGATGCCCAGAGTGCGCTGGGTCGCACAGGTCTCCGGGTTCATCTCCACGATCACAAATGGGATGCGATGCTGTTTCAGATACTCGGCGATGAATCGACCGCCGACACCGAAGCCTGCGATAATGACATGATCATTCATGGGCGGCATGGTAAGGAAAACCCTATAGCGGCGATTATAGTATGTTTAGATGATTCCGCACCATCCTGCCGATCCGCCCGATCTGCCCGCGGGCCTTGTCAATCTTTACAAGCCGGTCGGCAAGAGTTCCGCGAATTACGTCTATCGTCTGCGGCCGATCTTCGGCCTCAAAAAGGTCGGCCACGCCGGCACGCTGGACCCCTTCGCCGACGGCGTGCTCATCGCCTGCATCGGAAAAGGGACTCGCCTGGTCGAGCGGCTGATGGAACTGCCCAAGCGTTATCGTACGACGCTGCGCCTCGGCGTCACCAACGAGACGTTTGATACGGAACGGCCCGCCGACCCCGTTGCCGGCGCGACTCCGCCCCCGATCGAGTCGATCCGTTCCGTGCTACGCCGCCTGACCGGCGAGATTCAGCAAGTCCCTCCGGCCTTCAGTGCCATGCGTGTCGGCGGCGTGCTCAGCTACAAGTTGGCGAAGAAGGGTCGCGCGGTCCCACACGCCCCGCGGCCAATCACCATTTACGGCAGCACGATCGAAGACTACGCGTGGCCGCTACTGTCGCTCGACATCAATTGCGGCCGCGGCACCTACATCCGCGCGATGGCCCGCGACCTTGGCGATGCGCTCGGCTGCGGGGCCATCTGCGAGCAACTTCGCCGCGAGGCAATTGGCCCGTTCACCGTCGACGATTCGATTCGCCTGGATCAAGCTTCCCCCGAGGCCGTCCGCGCTGCCCTCATCGCCGTGCCGGACGCGATCGCGCGGATCGAGGCGTACGCGCCGCCACCGCTGCCGCAGTCTCCGTAAACCGCACCGGCGTCCCGGCCCGCACCATTTCTCCCAACCGCAGTGCATCCCAATTCGTCAGCCGAAAGCACCCGTGCGAGCCGGTCTTGCCGATCAACTCGGGTTCCGGCGTGCCGTGAATCCCAAATCCGTCGAGCGACAGACCGATCCAGCACAACCCCACGGGGCTGCGCGGACCCGGCGGGATGACTAGCTTCCGTTTCACGTCCTTGACCTCCGGCCACATCTTCGGATCGAACAGATAATCCGGGTCCCGCCGCACGACGACGACCTTGCACGGCCCGCTCGGCCGCTTCCACTTGTGCTTCGCGATCGAGCAATGAAACAGCGCCGCCGTGCGACCGGCTTTGTCGATGACACGGATCGTCCTGGCGTCGAAATCGATATCGAGGCGCATCGCCCGCGGCGGTCGCAGCGACGACGCCACATTGGGAATGACGAGGGCGTCGCCCGCCTTGAGCCGGTCGAGATCCATTCCCGGGTTGAGCCGTCCGAGCAGCCAGCGACTGCAATGACCACGCTCAGCGACGAGCGCCGCGAGCGACGTGTACCGTAGTCGATCCACCTTGCTTTTGGCGATCCAGTTCGCCGGCGCGGGGGCCACGTCCGCCGCATCGACTTGGGAGATGACATAGCGCGTTACCGCCGGCTGGGAATCGTACCCCAGGGCCGCTCGCGTCACCGCATCCGCCTGACCCGTGGCGGGAAGACCCTTGAATCTCTGGAAGGCTTCGAGGGCTGCCTGCGTCTTGGCCCCCGGCCCGCCGTCGATCAAGCCCGGCGAAAACCCCGACCGATCGAGCGCCGCTTGGAGCCCGACCGCCTCCAGAGGCCCACCGGTCGCCGGAATCGTTAGGAATAGCACCGCAATTGCTGTAGCGGGCATGGCATCGCTCCGGGTTACGGCGGTTATGATTTATCGGCACTCCCGGCCGCCTCGCCCGATTCCCGGTCGCACGCCGCGACAGGCCGTAAGCTCACGACTTCGTCAATTATCGTCTGTCATCATCATCGCCCGCCGGCGGTAACGGCCACGAACGGTCTTAACCGCAAACACGATCCCCAGAATGAGGCTCATCGACATCGTCGCGCCAGCGGCGCACAGTCCGCACACGTTGTTCGGCATTTGCGGGGCCGATTCGAGGCAATCCGGGACTTGGTTGCCGTTGGCGTCGGTGTCAGGCGTGTCGCAACCGCAGATGCCGGGGGCGATCTTATTGGGATCCATCGCACAAAGGTCGAAGCAATCGGGTGTGCCGTCGCTGTCCGAATCGAGGTCCACCAAACCACAGCCACAGACGCCGGAGTTTGTCTTGGCCGCGTCGTCCGGACAGCCGTCAAGTGGATCGATCACGCCGTCGCCGTCATTGTCGGGAATGGCCAAAGGCTCGCCGTAAATGAAATCGTCCATCACGACAATGTCCGGGTTGCTCGGCGTCTGCGTAACGTCGTTCGGGCCCAAGGCCTGTGTCCCGCTCGTAATGCGGACGCGACGCACGACGGGTGCGTCAAACAAGACGCCAAGGAACGACAGGCCCTCATTGCCGGCCGACGCCAGCACGTGATGAGTGAACAACTGCGTGCCGCTGGCATCGAAATACTCAATCATGCTCGTGCTTGGAAGGTCCACATCCGTAAAGACCGAGCCGAAACCGCTGACCACCGCCGGGTCCAAAGTTCCCGGAATGACGAACTGTACCTCCAGCACATTGTTGTTCTGGGCGGAGAAGAGCCGCGGCGACGAGAATACAGAGAAGGCAGTTGGATACGTGGCGTTTATGTTTCCGAATTCATCGAGCGTACCAGGAACGGCAGGCGTCGCATCCGCGCTGACTTGAAAAGATATCCGAGAATCGCCGCCGAAAATGGCCCCTCGCGGCGCGATGGCATTGAAGAAATCCGCCGGTAGCCGTGCCGGTGCTGCGTCGTTATCTGCGCCGTCCCAGGTTATCTGGCGGCGCCCGCTCCCTTGGCTTCCGACCGCGTTGCCATTATTGGGATCCCCGAGCGCGGCGCGAAACGCGTCTACGGTCGCCTGTATGCCGGCCTGAGCGTTGGCCTCTGGACCGGCGGCGGTAGCCTCGAAAATCACCTGAGCGCGACTCGTTTGCATCGAGACCAGGACCAGACTTGCGGCCAAGACTCTTCGAGACATGTTCGGTACTCCGGGAAGCGTTGTGGATTTTTGGCGAACCCGCAGTTTCAGAGTGTACCCACGACAAAATGGTGCGGCAATGGATTTTTGCGCAAGGTGTACCCAGAGTTCTCCAAAAAAAGGCCAACGGTGCCGCTGATACCGCTGAACGTGAATACAGCAGAGGGGAAAATCCCCGGTGAAGACGCCACGACCTCCGGATATTCCCGTGTCGAAGCAACCGCCGCCGCTACGGCGTTATCGCACCCGGCGCATCCTCTGGGAGGCCGACAAAAGTCCGCGTCGTAGCCGGTGGCTCCGCCACCGGACGGGCCCAGGAACCATCCGCCAGCGTGCCAATGTCGAAGAGCCGCCGGAGTTCGGGGGTGAAATTCGGCCGGGGCAGGTTCCAGACCGTCTGCACCGCCGCGGGCCACGAAACACTCAAGGATCGCCAGGGGTGTGCGGAGGCGAGTTGGATCACTTCGTCCGGCTTTTCGACAGTGGCTGGCATTGGGACAAGGAGCTCAGACGTGGAGGAGGGGGCGGTGAAAGTGATCGACGGAAAGTCCAGCGGTGCGGGCGGCGCGGGACTTGGTGCAGGGGGTTCAATGGGTGGTGCGGCGTCGACCGAGGCAACAGATTCCCGCATCGGTTCATGGACGGTGGCAGGGTCGTCCACACGATCCGTCTGGATGGTGGCGCCCGCGTCGGGCTGCGCGCTTGAGCCTGGAAGACTGGTCAGTGAATCCGGAAGGGAGAAATTGCCGGTCGGGGGATCGAGCGAGTCGGAGGATGGATCGGGCTCTGCCGGCGGAGGCGGATCGACTTCCACGGGTTCGAGTTCCGCCGTACGGGCGATCGCGGTCGCGAACGGAATGGTCGTATCGATTCGCGCCGGGCCGCCGTTGGCGCGTGGCCGGGAGCTTTCGCCGGGGTCGGTATCGACCAGGGAAAGTGTCGGTGGCGGGTCGGGCTGCGCGACAGAAGACGCTGACACACGTTCCGACGCGTCGGTGATGGAAGGATCCGTCGCCGCAACGCCGCCGAGTTCTTCTTCCGCCGTCTTGGCCACAACCTGAAGCGGGAACGAGATGTCGAGGCCCAGATTGCCCGCGCGATCGACGGCGTCAACGCGGAACCGAATCTCGTGGTCCAGCGCGTTGGCGGAAAGCGGATGCGTGATCGAGCCGTTTTCGGCGAGGTCGCGTTGCAGTTCCACGGGGTTTTGTTCATCGCCCGTGAAATCCGTCAGGACTCCGATTCGGACTGGATACTCGCTGAGATGATAATCCGCGGCCTTCCAGGAAATCGTCACGACGTCGCCGACGTGGTACCACGATTGCTCGGGCTCAATGGTCACTTCGACGGCGGGCGGGGAGGTATCGACGTGATAGACGCGCTCGGGCAGCGGCGCGGTGTGGAGCGACGGCTCCTGGCCGGGGCCGACAAAACGGATTCCGTAGTCGCCATCGCCGTCGACCTCAAATGGAAAGAACGATTGCTCGCGGCCGAAGTAGCCGGCCTTGTTCCAGTGGAAGCCGTTGTTGTCCGTCCACCAGACCGCGACGCGCGGGGTCTCCTCGGGCGTGTAACCGTCGGGCCGGCGAATCATGACGACTTTTTCGCGGGTGAAGAAGTGGAGTGGATCACCCGGTTCGACGTCCGCCTCCGGCGTCGGTTCCTGCGCCGGTTTGGCATACTCGGGCGCGTCGTACGCCCACTCGTGGTAGGTGTTCGGCGGATCGAAAGGCGCGTCCGACTGTGCGTGCGGCTCGCGATCTTTTTTCCAGAACGGTGCTGGCATCTTTTGGCTGCACGCCGATGTCAGCAGCACCGATGCGAGCATGGAAAACGTGATGTACGGTTGAACGTGTCGCGGCATGGGGAGTGTCCTCGTGCGTTTGCGACGGGCGGTTGAACCGCGCCCGCCGGCTTCCCTCAAATAACACACAAACGGTCGCGACATTATCGACCCTTTGCGGGGCTATCCTTAAGCTGCGCCAATGGGTTATGCGAGGGAGGCGGCTTGAGATCAGGAGAGGCGTTGAACAGCCCGCCGAAAAAACCTTGCACCCGCGGTTTCAGCATTGAAATCGCGGGTCGAGCACCCGGGCGGGGCGGGGAAGAGGTTTCGCTCGGGGTGGGGCATCAGCCCCAGGATCCGCCCAGTGGCGTCCGTCAAACCGGCCACGTTTCCAATGCTGCCATTGGGGTTGGCGGGGAAATTGGGCGCGTTTCCGTCCGCAGAGACGTATTTCAGTGCGATCCGACCTTGGGCCTCGAGGCGGGTGATCGAGTCTTCGCCTCCCGCCGGAAGTACCTTGCCCTCTCCATGGGCCACGGGGAACACGAACGTCGTTTCCGGATCGAGAAACACACACGCTGGCGACGTGGCCCGCACGGTAACCCAACGATCCTCGTATCGACCGGAGTCGTTCAGCGTGAGGGTGCACGGCACGCCGCAGTCGCTGCCGGGAAGCAGCCCCATGCGGACGAGGACCTGAAAGCCGTTGCAGATTCCCAGAACGGCGCCGCCGCGGGCGACGAATTGGCCAAGGTCGTCACCCAGGTGGTGGACGAGTTGGTTGCTGAGGATTTTTCCGCTGGCGATGTCATCGCCATAACTGAAGCCGCCGGGGATGGTGAGGACTTGAAACTCGGCGAGGAGCCTCGGCTGCTCGACGAGGCGATTGACGTGCGCGGTCTCGACGGCCGCGCCAGCGTTTCGCCAGGCGAAGGCGGTTTCCTCGTCGCAGTTGATGCCGGCGGCGCGGAGAACAAGGACACGGAGTCTGCTGCCCATGGAGGGAGTGTAGTCGAACCGGAAGCAGAGTGAAAAAGCGACAACGACAACTGGTGCGGCGGTGGCCGGCATCAGCTTTTTGACTTCGCAATCCGCCGGTTTGAGAATACCGGCGATATGACCAGCCACTTTTCTGTCGTGTTGATGTGCGGGCTGGTGATCGGGACGGGTGCGGGCTGTCGGCCGGCGGAGTCACCGTCGGTTTCGTCCGCGCCCTCCGCTCCGCGGCGGATCATCTCCATCTCGCCCAACTCGACGGAGATCATCGCGGCCCTGGGCGCGGCGGATCGGCTCGTGGCGGTCAGCGACTTCTGCGTTTGGCCGGAGTCCATCAAAAAGTTGCCGCGCGTCGGGGGGCTCTTTGACGTCAACCTGGAAGCCATTCTCAGGTTGCATCCTGACTTGATCGTATTGCGCGGGCGGCACCACGGCGTCGAGCAGCTCTGCGCGTCCGGCGGCATACGCCTGTTTCGCGATCGAACCGAGAGCCTCGCCGACATCTTTGCGACGCTGGAGGAACTAGGCGAGGTCCTCGATTGCCGGGAGCAGGCGGCCGCCGCCCAACAGCGAATGCGCGACCGACTGATGGCCATCGTAAAGGCCGTCGACGGACGGGCTCGTCCGCGCGTGTTAATCACCCTGGCGCGCAGTACGGATGCGATTACTTCCGTCATGGTCGGCGGAAAGGGCACGTTTGTGGACGACATGATCACGGCCGCGGGTGGGCAAAACGTTTTTGGAGACTTGTCGGCGGCCTATCCGAGCGTCGCGCAGGAGGCGATCCTCGTGGCCCGGCCGGAGGTTATCATCGACGCGATGCCGGAAGTGAATCTGACGTCCGAGTTGGAAGCGAAGGCTCGTCGGCAATGGCGGGAGCTGGGGCCTCTGCCGGCCGTGGAAACAAACCGGGTGTTTCTTCTCTGCGACGAGAACGCCACCATCCCGTCACCCCGGATCGTGGACGTGATCGCGAAACTGGCGAAGTGGTTCCATCCGGAGGCGACGATTGACTGACGCCGAAGGCCCCATCCTTGCCGCCAGAGCGGTTTCGTTCGGCTTCTCGCAGCGACCGGACTTTCTCAAGCCCGTCTCGCTGGAGGTTGGACGGGGTCAGTGCTGGGGAATCATTGGGCCGAACGGCGCGGGTAAGAGCACGCTTTTGCGACTTCTCGCCGGGCTTCTGACGCCCCGATCCGGAGCGATTCTTCTTGGAGACCGCCCATTGGGCGAAATTGGGGTTCGTGATCGCGCCCGACAAATTGCCTTCCTCCCGCAGAGCCCGCCGCGCGACGTGGCCATGTCCGCCCGCGATATCGTACTCTTGGGGCGCTATCCGCATCGCCAGTTCGGTATTTTCGAGAGCGCGGTTGATTTCCAGATTGCGCATCGAGCGATGAGCACTACTCAGACCCTGGAGTATGCCGATCGGTCATTGTCCACACTTTCGGGGGGCGAAGCGCAGCGCGTGCACATCGCTGCCGCGCTGACCCAGGAGCCGGCGCTGCTGCTGCTTGATGAACCGACTGCGGCACTCGACCTCTTTCACCAGCTTTCGATCTTCGGGATGCTCCAGGGATTGACGCAGCAGTCGGGGCTGGCCGTCGTCGTGGTCACGCATGATCTGAACCTGGCCGCGCGATTCTGCACACACGTCTTGTTGCTCGATGATGGCCGGACCGTCGCGTCCGGTCCTCCGGAGTCGGTCATCACGCCGCGCGTCCTTGAACCGGTGTATGGCGTTCGGTTAGTGGCGGTGCAGGCCGGTCTGGGCCGCGAGTGGATCGTGCCGGCGGACGCCAAGGAGCGGAATACGCCATGACTCGGCTCAATCGCCGCCGCTATTTCACGTCTCTGGCCGTCGGCGCCGGACTGTTTCTGGTTGTCCTGGTTTTGAGTCCCGGCATCGGCAATCAATCGGATTCCATTGGTATCTTGGACGCCTGGCGGAGCTTTCTGCATCGCCACGACGCTCCGTCTCCGCCGATCGAGTACGTCATTGGTTTTCGACTGCGGCTGCCGCGCACGTTGCTTGCGTTGGAGGCGGGAGTCGCCCTGGCGCTGTGCGGGGCCGTCTTCCAGACGCTCTTTCGCAATGCTTTGGCCACGCCGTATACGCTCGGCATCGCCAGCGGCGGTTCCCTCGGCGCGCTGATGGCCATTTTCTGGGGGATCGAGTTCACGATCCTCGGGATCTCCGGCGTCACGCTTTTTGCGTTCATCGGCGCCCTCGCCGTGATCGCCGTCGTGTTTCTCTTTACGCGCGGAACGCGCCGCCTGACCACCAACGAACTGCTCCTGGCCGGTGTGACGCTGGGGATGTTCTGCTCGGCGATGATGATGCTCGTCACCTCGATGTCCAACGTCCGCCAGACCTTTGAGATCATTCGCTGGATGATGGGATCCCTGGAGTCGATCGGCCATCTGAATTGGGCGTCCAATCTGCCGCTGATCGTCCCCGCGTGCGCGCTTCTGCTGGCGTCCGGCCGGGCGCTCAATCAATATCTCCTCGGCGATGAACTGGCCGCGGCGCGCGGGGTGAACGTGGCGCGGCTCCAGGCCATCTGCATCCTATGTGGTTCGTTGGCGACGGCCTCTGTCGTCGCCGTCTGCGGGCCGATCGGTTTCGTCGGTCTGGTCGTGCCGCATGTGACTGCACTCATGGTGGGCCGCGATTGCCGAATACTGCTGCCCGTGTCAGCGCTGCTCGGCGGCGTCTTCCTGGCGGTCTGCGACTGGATTTCTCAGCTCGCCATGGTCTGGGCGGGGGCGCTTGCCGGTCAGAGTCTCGCCGTCGTGGTCCTGCCGATCGGGGTCGTGACCGCCCTGGTCGGAGTTCCGATTTTTCTGGTCTTGTTACATCGTCGGGTCGCGTAAGCGGTTGCCGTAGGGCGAGAGTCCGACTATCCTCGTAGGCGTGCGACCGTGTCATCTCGATGGAAACAATGGACCCCCCTGCCATGAATAAGAGAGCGCCGCGTCCTTTCTCGCGCCTTGCCATCGTCGTCGCTTCGTTGATCGGCGTCGCGGGGGCATCGGCGGGGCTGATCTACCTTCAGCATATCCAGCTCCCCAAACGGCTCTCCGAGGTCGATCCGGGAGTTCTCTACCGTAGCGCCCAGCCGAAGATTGCGCAAATCGACAACACGATCGAGGAATTCGGCGTCAAAACGCTGGTGATCGTCCGCGAAGGCGAGAGCCGCGCGGTGCCCGACGAAAAAGAACATGCCCAGTCTCAGGGGCTTCGCGTCATCCATATTCCGGTGGAGAGCCGAAAGCCGGTTCCCGACGAACACGTGAAGCGGTTTTTTGAGATCGTTGACGATCCCGCAAACCGGCCGGTTTGGGTACATTGTTCCGCTGGTCGTCATCGGACAGGATACCTGTGTGCGCTCTATCGCATCGAACGGATGGGATGGTCCGTCGAGGAAGCGACGGCGGAGATGATATCATTCGGCTTCGATAAGGCGGACCAGTCGCCGGTACTGGACCAGTTGAAGGCATACCGGCCGGGTCGCTGGAAGAAAACGGCGACGACCTCGCCATCCGACCAATGAACTTCGGCGAGCTGTTCATGAGCTTCACGAATTCCGCCGCCACCGCGGTCAACTTTGCCCCTTCCCGCTCGGCATCGCAAATGGTCCTGGGGGCCGCCGGCGACGTGTTTGACTCGAACTGGGCGGTGTTCGGCCTGGCGGCGGAGGCGGTCATCGCGCTCTGCATCGCGTCGCAATGGATCGCCACGCACCGGGCGAATCGATTTGTCCTTGTCCCGTGGACGATTTACCTCGGCATCACGGCGACGTTCATGCTGGCGGTATACGCATGGATCGTGCAGGAGTGGATTTTTCTGCTCAGCCAACTGTTAAGTGCGCTGATCGGGCTTCGCCTGCTCGCCTGGTTGCGCGAAACACCGGCGCCCATTCGGCCGGGTGAGAAGCCCAAATTACCCGTGGTGGCGCCGGATTCAGCGGAACTCAAGCTCCCCCGTAAGGAACCCCCGTCCGGGATCAAGTCGACGTCGAAAGTCCCTGGTTAATCGCCGAACTTCAGCGGGCGCCGAGGGTCGAATGGATGCCCGCCGCCGCGAGCTTGCCCTGTTGGACGGCGTCCACCACCTCCGCGCCCTTGCTCGTGCAATCACCACCGGAAAAAAGTTTGGGAACGCTGGTGGCCCCCGTCCGGGGATCGACGCGGACCTTGCCTTTTTCGATGGCGAGGCCGGGGATGGCCTGGTAGAGATTGAGCAGCGGCTCCTGGCCGAGGGCTTTGACGACCATATCGGCGGAGAGCGTGAAGTTTGATCCAGGAATCATCTCCAACTTGGCGGTGCGGCCTTCCCCCGTGGCCCGCGTACGAAGAAACTCCACGCCGGTCACCTTGCCGCCCTGCCCGACGAAGCGGACCGGCGCCGCGGAAAACTCCCACAGGACGCCGTCCGATTTGGAAAGCTCGTACTCGTAAGCAAACGCCGGCATGTCGGCGGCGGACCGGCGGTAGGCGATGGTGACGTGTTCCGCGCCGAGGCGAACTGCGGCCGTGGCGACATCGACGGCGGTATTGCCGCCGCCAATGATGATCATTCTACGACCATACTTGCAGGCTTCCAGGGGGAGCGTGTGAGTCTGGAAGATAAAATCGAGGGCCTCCCACACGCCGTCCTGATCTTCTCCCTCTATATTCAGCGGGGCCGTCCGGCCCAGCCCGACCCCCAGAAATACGGCGTCGAATTCGCCCAGCATCCGGGCGATCCCGGCGCCATCGACAGGACTCTTGAGACGCAAATCGATCCCCCCGATCTGCATCACGCGCTCCACTTCCGAGATGGCGAACTTCGTGTCGTACTTGTAGTAGGCGATGCCGTAGGTGTTGATGCCGCCGGGCATCTCGCGGGCCTCGAAGACGGTCACCGCGTGTCCGTGCTTGCGAAGCTCGTGCGCGCACGTCAGCCCGGCCGGGCCGGCGCCGATGACGGCGACTTTTTTTCCCGTCGGCGGCGCGGCTTCAAAAAAGGATACGCCGACTTCCGTCGCGCGGTCGCAGGCGAAGCGCTGCAGCCGACCGATTTGCACCGGCGCCTTTAGCAGCGTGTTGTCGACGCACGCGCCTTCACAGAGCACTTCCGTGGGGCAGGCGCGGGCGCACGAGCCGCCGAAGATATTGGCGTCCAGGATCGTCTCGGCGGCGCCCAGCGGATTCTTGTGGAGGATCTGGCGGATGAACTTGGGAACATCAATATGGGTGGGACAGGCCCGCGTACAGGGGGCGTCGTAGCAGAAAAGACACCGCGACGCTTCCGTGAGGGCCTCATCCGGAATCAGCACCGGATCGAGATCGGCGAAATTCCGGGCCAACTCGGCGGCGCGCTGATATGACGGGATGTTTCCCATAGGTAGGGCGATTATAACGGTGCAAAACTTCGGCATTGCGGTCGGGCATCCAAAACCCATCGAAATGGGGTAGGCGACAACCGCATCCCAATGCGCAATTGCTGCATGCCATCATTATCGGAACTTCCTTTATCGGCCTTGGGATCGATACTAGGGATTGTGGTCATGTCACTCCGACAACCGATCGGGCCATCCCGGCATCGGATCGCCGGCATCGCGAGCGCAAGTATTGGCAGCGAAGGACTTATAACCGATCGCCCGATAAGAGCGCGGGGGAATTCACAATGCGCGAAAAAAGGCACAAAGTCGACGGGCTCAACATATAGTGGTGGTACGTAAAAACGCTTGGAGTTTGAGTGAAGACCCGGTCGATATCCAAGGTAGCGAGTTCTGCCCCAAATCTGACCGGTGTTCTCAGGCAAGAATTGCCGGCCGATGCGTGCGGCAGGACTGACAAACGTGGAGATTCGAGAACTTCGCCGTTGAATCTCGCGTAATGAGCAAGTATCGGACCTGTGATTTTATCGGCAAGTTTCGGCGAGGTATGTCATGAACGAGATTAACACGATCGGCACCCTGGCAACGTCACCCACCCTTCGCGATTTCGCGAATCACGCTTTTGAACGCATGGATTCCGGCAACGCCGCCGTTCTGGAGGACAGCGTAGAGATCTCGGAACTGGCCGATTTCCTGAGTCGGCTGGCGGAATTGCCGGAGGCCCGCGCCCGCAAGATCGTCGAGGTTCGAAACGCCATTCTCAATGGGACGTATGAGTCCCCCGACAAGCTCGAGATCGCGGCCGAACGCATCCTGACGGATCTGTAGGCGCGAACCGCCGCGGCGCTTAAGCGTACAAACCTCTACCTCTCCTTTGCATTCGGTCACCGAAACGGGTCTGGCCATGGCCGGCCCGTTTCAGTGTTTTTACCCCCGATCGCCGCGGTTGGCGGCCGACGATGGTTGTAATACAATGTATTACTACCGGGATGGGATGGTCATGCGCGGGATATCTGGATTGGTAAGTCTGGCCCTGTTGCTCGCTCACGCGGGCGGCTGTCGTCGGGAAATGGCCCCGGTGCAGGCAATCGATGTCGTGAGGGCCGTGGTGACGATCCTGCCGCAGGCGTATTTCGTCGAGCGCGTGGGCGGATCGCGCGTGGCCGTGCAGGTCCTCGTCGGTACCGGTCAGTCCTATCACAGCTACGAGCCGACCCCGCGGCAGATCGCCGACCTTTCGGAGGCGCAGGTGTTTTTCACGATTGGCGTTCCGTTCGAGCGCACGTTGGAGGAAAAGGTCCGTTCGACGCGGCCCGACCTTGTCGTGGTGGATACGCGCGCGGGGGTCGCGATGCGTCACGCGACCGATCATTGCGGACACGAGGGTCATGATCATGGTGAAGGAGGAATGGACCCGCACATCTGGCTGGACGCGAAGCTGGTGAAGGCGCAGGCCGCGACGATCGCCGCCGCGCTGGCGCGACTGGACCCCGATAATGCCGACGAATACGAGAAGAACCTGCGGGCGTTTCAGGCCGACCTGGATGCGGCGGATCAGCGGGCCGCGGCGGCGCTGGCCCCATTCAAGGGCCGCGAGTTTTTTGTCTTTCACCCGACCTTTGGTTACTTCGGGGACGCCTATGGCTTGAAGCAGGTCGCCGTCGAGGAAGGCGGCAAGGAGCCGGGCGGGCGGCAACTGGCGGCGATGATCGAACAGGCCCGGCAGACCGGCGCACGGGCCATCTTCGTGCAGCCGCAATTCTCGTCGAGCGCGGCCCGCACCGTCGCGGCGGAGATTGGGGCCGAGGTGGTGACGATCGATCCGCTGGCCCGCGACTATTTGAACAATTACGTCGGCATGGCCGAGAAGATCGCGGCGTCGCTGCGCACCGGGACCGGCCAGGCGACAGATCGGGTGACACAAGCGCAATGATGAAGGTCCCCGCGACAGAACGGCCCACATCGGACTCCGCCTCGCCGGCGAGCCGGGCGAACGGGCGATCGATCATCGAGTTCGAGGACGTCTCTTTTGCGTACGAGCGGGAACCCGTCCTGAAGGACGTGACGATCCGTATCGCCGAAAGGGACTTCGTGTCCATCGTGGGACCGAATGCCGGGGGGAAGACGACGCTGCTCAAGTTGATTCTCGGTTTGCTCACCCCGTCGCGCGGGACGCTTCGCGTCTTCGGCGTGACGCCCGAACGGGCGCGACCGCGCGTCGGGTACATGCCGCAATACGCGCAGCTCGATCCGCAGTTCCCGGTCAGCGTGCTGGACGTCGTTCTCATGGGACGCCTGGGCATGGGACGAATCTTCGGGCCGTATGGTGCCGCGGATCGGCGCGTGGCCCAGCGCGTCCTGGCGGAGGTCGGACTCGCCGACATGGGCCGCCGGCCGTTTTCCATGCTGTCCGGCGGCCAACGCCAGCGCGTGCTCATTGCCCGTGCGCTGGCCTGCGAGCCGGACCTGCTCCTGCTCGATGAACCCACTTCCAACCTCGACATCGGTATCCAGGACGATTTTTACGAACTCCTGCGCCATCTTAGCGAGCGCCTGACCGTCATACTGGTGTCGCACGACGTGGGATTCGTCTCCAAGCTGGTCCGAACGGTCGTGTGCGTGAACCGTACCGTTTCGGTGCACTGCGCGACCGAACTGGGCGGCGACGCGATCGTCGCGCTGTACGGCCGCGATGTGCATATGGTCCACCACGATCACGATTGCCGCCACGAAGGGGGCCACTCCTGATGGGCGAGTTCTTCGAGGCCGTCGGCAAGCACGATTTCGTCCGCTTCGCGCTGGTCACGGGCGTGCTGACCAGTGTCGCCTGCGGGATCGTCGGGACCTATGTGGTGACGCGGCGGATTACGTACATCGCCGCGAGCATCTCCCACTGCGTCCTTGGGGGCATGGGTGCGGCGGGCTATTGCCGGGCCGTGTACGGCTGGCAGTTCTGTCATCCACTCGCCGGGGCCCTCGTCGCCGCGCTCGTCGCAGCGTTGATCATCGGCTGGGTCACGCTCCGCGCGAAACAGCGCGAGGACACGGTCATCGGGGCGATCTGGGCGATCGGCATGGCCATCGGCATCCTCTTCATCGCCAAGACACCGGGCTACAGCGAAGACCTGATGAGCTATCTCTTCGGCAATATCCTCATGGTCTCCGGCCAGGACCTCTGGCTCATCGCCGGGCTCGACATCGTCGTCGTGCTCATGGGCCTCTTGTTTTACAACAAGTTCCTCGCCGTCTGCTTCGACGAGGAGTTCGCCCGGCTGCGGGGGATTCGCGTCGAGTTCTACTACCTGCTCCTGCTCTGCCTGACGGCCCTGACGGTCGTGGTTCTTATCAAGGTCGTCGGCATCATCATGGTCATCGCGCTGCTCACGCTTCCGGTCGCCGTCGCGGGGCAGTTCTCGCGGACGCTCCTGGAGATGATGGGCCTCTCCGCACTGCTGAGCGTCGTTCTGACGACCGGCGGTCTGGCGATCAGCTACGGCCCCAGTCTTCCGACGGGGGCGACGACGATCGTGCTGGCGGGGGCGGTTTATCTGCTGGCGCTGGCGGGTGGGGGAGTCGTTCGGCGCGTGCGACGGAGTTGAATGGACAGGATTTGCAGGATTGACAAGATTTTGGATTGCACTTCCGCAGATGGTGCGAACGGGGATATCCTCTTCTTGTAGCCGGTAAGCTCAGTAAAACTTCCTTTCTTCTCCCTCTGGATCGATGTAAATCATCCCCGGTCGCTGTCCGTACTTCGCATCCAGCGCATCGTCCAGCCTTTTCATCAATTCGACAAAGGGAATGTCTTCGTATTCCTTGCCCGTCAACATCAGCAGTGGTCGAACGTATTCCTGCCCACACCGTTCCGTCCCCTTCTCATCGCCCGCTTCGACGAAAAACACCGCTCGCATGATCGATCCTTCCGGATCAACCGGCGGCGGCAAAAACTCCCACTCGGGCCCGGTGTAATCGATGTGCGGCGGTATACCCTGGACCAGGATGTCCACAAACTCCTTGTCGCCAAAGCGTTTGACGCCAATCTCAGCCACCGTTGCGTAGATGCTCATAGCGGATAAGTCTAGCATCAATTCCAGAGAGCTGACTGTCCGGGCTCGACGGCGATCGCTGGTGACAAGACGGAAGCGCGCCGCGTGGCACGGAAATTTTTTTTTGGCCGAGAAAAGCCGAGACAAGGTGAAAAAAGATGAAAACGCCGAGTGGTGGCGTTCCGGCGGGTCCCCCCGGTGGGTGAATGAGCCTGAACGAGGCGGAACGAGGCTGAATCCGCCCGCCCCGCCACGGCGAGGTCCTGCGGACACGGCGGGTAAACTCCTGGCGCCGATGGGCACAGTTTTTTTTGAAGCGCAATTGACCGCAAACGAGCGCAAAGGCGAGGCTTGGGCGTTGAAGATGGACCGCTGCACGTCGCGCAGAAAAAAATAAAGTGGTTGTATTGGCCTGACAAAGTTCAATTTCTTGAATTCTCGACGCATGGGCGGGGAATCTCCGGGGCTGTGTCCCTCGGTCTTCTGCGAGAGATACGGCCTGCCTTTCTTTTTCCTTCCTGCCCATAACACTTGCTCAGTGATCCCTGTAAAAATGGGGCGAGGGACGAAGGGTTCATGGGTCCAAGACTGGGGCGTGAGGGAAGAACGCAGAAAACGCTTTGCCGCGAGCCTGCGGATGATGTTAACACTTTAACCTGCCCCAACGGGGCTTCGGCACTAGCCCAGGGTTGTCCCGGTGCACCGGGGCTACCCTGGGTCAACGTCGCGGCCAGCGCATCCACAACCCTGTAAGGGTTGAGGCGCAACCCCGATGGGGTTGGGTGGTTTCGCGGGCGTTTGTTGTCCCAGGGTGGGTCGCTGCGGCGACCAACCCTTGGGCTAGCGGACATCAACTCCGTTGGCGTTGAATGCACTCCGTAATCCGGATATGCTGCTGTTCCACGTAAGATACAGTGGTAAGAAATCGGCCACGCGACACGGAATGCCGGGCAAAGCACTTCGCCCTGATCGCTTCCGAATTGATCTGGTAATCTAACCGTGTCTGGAGTGCTAAATGGCTCGGCCAAAACATGCTTGGCTGTCAACACATAGTGGACTGGATCTGATATGGCGAAAGTAAAGAAGACGCCCTCGGCAAGTGGCTCAGAGTCCTCTACCAAACGGTCATACCTAAAGCAGGCGGACGTACCGGCAGCGTCCCTCGATGATGCGCTGCGGATACCTCAAGCAATCGTTGACAACTATGCCGGAAAACCCACGCCCCCTCTTCAGCTTGCGAAGGCGCTCGACGTTGATCCGAAGGGGTCCCAGATTCGCCTGCTAACCGGAGCGGCAATCGCTTTCGGTTTGGTCGATGGCGGCGCTCAAGCCGCCTCAATATCCGTAACCGAGCTAGCGCGGCAGATAGTGCGCCCGACTGCTGAAGGGGCCGATGTAGCAGCGAAACGTGAGGCTGTTCTTAAGCCGCGTATTTTTTGTGATTTCTTGCGCCAGTACGATGGTAACGCATTTCCTCGTTCGGACATCGCCATGAACGTTCTAGAGGGAATGGGGGTCCCTCGTGAAAAGACGGCCGAGGTACTGGAGCGGATTGATGCGTCGGCGCGCTCTGTTGGTTTTATCGAAGAGATCAAGGGAAAAAACTACGTCACCCTGCAGGGTGCAGTGACACCGCCGTCAGAATCGACAGAGACAACTCCTCTGGGAGAACCAGAGAGTGAACTACCTGTTCGTGACACGCCCCGGACACCGGCGGCACCTCCGGCAGTTCAGCCAAAGGGCGCTGAATTCACGGCGGCTATTGTTGATGACTTCCGCCGCCGACGGGTGTTCATAACGCATGGGAAGAGTCGGGACCTAGTCGACCCGATCAAAAAGCTCCTTGAGTTTGGTGAACTCGAAGCCGTCGTATCTGTGGACCGACAGTCAGTATCGAAACCAGTCCCTGAAAAGGTGATGGGCGACATGCGGGGCTGTGGAGCTGCAATCATCCACGTCGATGCCGACCGCACGATTGTGGACAAAGACGGCAACGAGCATGTCGTGCTCAATCCAAACGTTCTCATTGAGATTGGCGCTGCGATGGCTTTTTACGGTAAACGCTTTATTCTGCTCGTTCGCGAGGGCGTAAAACTCCCGTCAAATCTGCAAGGGCTGTATGAGGTTCGCTATTCGAACGACACCTTGGATGCGGGCGCTACTATCAAGCTCTTAGAGGCGATCAAAGACATCAAGAACTACCCACTTCCTGGGCAGGAAGTTGAAAGCTAACAATAGGATGAAGCAGACGACATTGATGCGGAACTTTCGCTAGAAAAAGGCATATGACAACAGAATATTGGATCGGCGCGCTTGGTGTTGCAGCCACTCTCTTGGGCGTTATCGTGACTTGGAGAGTTGCGCGCTACTCGCAGACTAGACGAGAACTCACGTATAAGGTGACAATGGAACCAATTCTACGTAGCCCCATTCCCGCATTGGAAGCTACGGACTTGCGAATATCCTACAAAGGCGAGGAGCTGCCAGAACCGGTACTTCTTTCTGTGGATGTAACCAATACGGGAAACGCAGTCATCGAAAATCCACCAATAGAGATTCGCGCGCCCGGAGCCACGTACGTAATACCCGGTTACTTTGAGTCACCGCCGCCTGGTTATGAAACAATTTGGATGTTCGAACGCAATGATGGAGAATCCTGTGCAATTCGCTTACCGCACATCAATCCAGGTCAGACGGCAAAAGCCAGAATGTTGATGGATGAAATGCCAGGTCAACTCCCTCAATTCATTTGCCCAATGGCCGGAGTCTTCGTCAGGCGACAAATGTCGATTAAGGTTAACAAGTTTGTGCAATTTATAGTGGACATTATTTCTCCGCAGTTGGGCGGCGCGATAAGGTCGTTGACTGAGTAGCGAATAGTGTGAAGTGAGGGGGACATTCTGCTTTTGCGATATGCCTTTTCCTTCTGAAATCAGCACCACGGGACGGGGGATTGATCCGCTCTAAAGGGCTCGGCAGGAGCCCCACTACGACGAGGTCTTCGACTCGCCGTCACAAGTCGTGCGCACGGGGTAATCGTACCCTTACCCTATTCCTCTTTCTGATAGGGAGAGGGAGAGTTCATCGGCTAATAGCCGGTGCCACAAAGGCAGACAATCCCGCCCTTACCCACTCTTTGTAAGGGGAGAGAATCACCGGCCAGCAGCCGGTGCCACACTTGCCGGGGCAACACACTTCATCAGCGCGGCGTACACCAGAAACGAAATCCCGAAGCTGATGAACCAGGCGTAGTGGTACATCTGAATCCAGAAATCGGGGACCTTGATGGAGGGAGCGACCGTGCCGATGAAGCCGGGGACGCAGGGGGCGATGCCGAGGACCAGCGCGATGAGGGCGATGGGATTGAAGCCTCCGGTGTACCAGTAAGGGCCATCCTTGACGTATAGACCGTGCAGGTGGAGGCGGGTTTTGCGGATGACGAAGTAGTCGGCGATGAGGACGCCGCCGACCGCGCCGAGGAGACCGGAGTAGGCCACGAGCCACGTGAAAATATAACCATTCGGGTCTTCGACGAGCCGCCAGGGCATCATCACGACGCCGATGACGCCGGTGATGTAGCCGCCGATGCGGAAGTTGATTCGCTTCGGCCAGAGGTGGGCGAAGTCATTGGCCGGGCTGACGACATTGGCGGCGATGTTGGTGGCCAGCGTCGCCAGGCACAGGGCGAACATGGCGACAACCAGCACGGCGCGATTCTCGAAACGCGAGAGCAGCACGATCGGGTCCCAGAGGCTCTTGTCTTCGCCGTAGATGACAAAGGCGGCGGAGGTGACCGCGACGCCAATGAAGGAATACAGGCCCATCGTCGCAGGAAGGCCGATGGTTTGCCCCAATACCTGATCGCGCTGGGAATACGAGTACCGCGTGAAGTCCGGGATGTTGAGGGAGAGGGTGGCCCAGAAGCCGACGTTGGCGGTGAGGGCGGGGATGAAGAAGGACCAGAATTCGCCTTCCTGCTCGCCGCCGGAGCTGAATTCCGACGGCTGATTGAGCATGGAACCGAACCCGCCGGCGCGGTCATAGGCCCACCAGAGCAGGGCGAGACCGAGGACGATGAGCAGGGGGGCCTTGATGTTGAGCAGGATGCGGATGGACTCGATGCCCTTGTAGATGACGAAGATGTTGATGCCCCAGAAGAAAAGAAAACAGGCGAACTCGGCCAGGTTGATGCCTAGAGCCGTATCCGGCAATTGTCGCCACGCCGGGAAAAAGACAGCGAGGATCGAATAGATGGCCCAGCCCCCGATCCAGGTCTGGATGCCGAACCAGCCGCAGGCAACGAGGGCGCGGAGCATCGCGGGGACGTTGGCGCCGAGGATGCCGAACGACGAACGGCAATAGACGGGAAATGGGATGCCGTACTTGGTGCCGGCGTGGGCGTTGAGCACCATGGGGATGAGGACGATCACGTTGCCGAGGAATACGGTGAGGACGGCCTGCCACCAGTTCATGCCGCCGGCGATCAGGCTGGAGGCAAGCATGTAGGTCGGAACGCAGGCCGCCATGGAGATCCACAGCGCGGCGATGTCCTTCAGGCCCCATTTACGATCCGCGAGCTTCGTCGGAGCCAAGTCTTCGTTGTGATAGGACGATTCGACCGGCGCGTAGGTGAGTTCATGGATGCCGCCGGTCACGCTGACGAGGGGCGAATGACCGTCCGACTCGATGAGGGCGGGGTCGACGGGGGTGTCTTTGGCGGTCATTTGTGGGGTGCCTTGAAGACCATCACGACAGTGCGGCCGGGCCGGTAACGTCGCGGAAGGGCCGTTTCACAAGGCCCGCAGAGCATTACGGTGGACCGGCGTCGCGAACTATCATAGAATATCGGCAATGCGGGTCTACGTCTCGGCGCTGGCATCGATCTGGGCGATCCTGGGCACACCACTTCTGTGCCCCGGTGGTTTGATTCCCTGCTGCGCGCCGGTGACGAGTTGCGAGCTTGCCGACGAGGATTGCGACGGCGGCTGCGGCGACGAAAAGCAGGCGGGCCCTTGCGAATGCCCGTGTTCCGACCCCTCGCCGGAAAATGAGTGTCCGACCTGTGTCATCACCTGTGCACCGCTTACGCTGCTCGACGCCGGGCCGCAGCGACCCTCCCTTGAGCCGAGTTGGTGCATAGCCCTGCCGCCCGTCGATTCGTGCGCGGCAACAAATCCCATCACATCCCTCAGTACCGATGGATTCCGAGAGACGCTTCGGGATCGCTTCGGACTAGCATCGGCGGCGCTACCCCTGCAAATCTGATTGCTCTCCTTGCGCTCGTATTCGGCGCGGGTGATTCCGCGCGCCCATTGTTCCGTTTGTACGGCTGCTTTTTTGGAGAGCGAATCATGCTGCGTAAAAGGTCTATCCGCGTGCTCGGAATCCCGTTTATCGGGTTGGGCGTGCTTGTATGGGGCTGCGATCGCGCGGGAGCGCCGGCGGCGACATCTGCACCGGCTACGCAAGGGGCATGCGCAAAGCACGGTCTGACGCCGGACCAATGTCCTTTTTGCAATCCCGTCATCATCAAAGAGCAGGGCGAGTGCGGGGAGCATGGCGTGCCGGAGGCGCTATGCAGCCGTTGCCGGCCGTTTCTGGTGGCGGCGTTCAAGATCGAGAACGACTGGTGCGCCGGTCATGACCTGCCGGAATCGCAGTGCGTCCTCTGTAACCCGGAGTTGGCCAATGCCATGCCCACCGCCGCGATGCCGCCGAAGCAGATTGAGCTCGTCGCGTCGACGGATGAGCAGCCGCGAAGCACGCGCCCGCCGTCGGTCACGTGCAAGAACAATTCCCTGCGGGTGCGTTTCAACTCGCCCGGGATCGCCAAACAGGCCGGGCTGGAGTTTGAAGAAGTAGAGCGCCGCCCGCTGACGGCCACGGTGGCCTGTAACGCCGCGGTCGCCTACGACGGCAATCACTATGCCCGCGTGACGCCGCGGGCTTCGGGGATCGTCCGCGAGGTCGAAAAAGACCTCGGCGATGCGGTGAAGGCCGGGGATGTCCTAGCGGTCATTGAATCGGCGGAGCTTGCGTCGGCGACAGCGGAGTATTTGCAGGCCGTGGCACGGCTGAACCTGTGGGACAAGAACCACGAGCGGACACACGACCTCGTCAAGCAGGGCATTTCCGCCGCGAAGGAGGATTTGGAGGCCGAGGCGAAGCTGGAGGAGAGCCGGCTGGCCCTGGCGACCGCGCGGCAGAAGGTCAAGAGCCTGGGACTGAAGGAGGACGAGATCAAGGGATTGGCGCAGGACAGCGAGACGGAGGGATTGCTGGCGATGCGCGCGCCGTTTGACGGGATCGTCGTCGAACGGTCGGCCGTCGTGGGCGAGGCGGTCGATACGATGCGACCGCTCTTTGCGATCGCCGATACGAGCCGGATGTGGGCGCTGCTCGACGTCTATGAAAGCGACTTGGCGCTGATTCGCCTCGGGCAGCCCGTGATTCTGACGGTCGGCGGAGTGCGCGGGGAATCGTTCGCCGGATCGATCACGTGGATCAGCACGCAACTGGACGCGCGGACGCGGACGCTGAAGGCGCGGGCGGAGTTGGAGAATCCGGACGGTCGTTTGCGGGCGAACATGTTCGGCCAGGCGCTGGTCACGATACGCCAGGGCGACGATCGGGTCGTCGTGCCCAAGTCGGCCGTGCAATGGGATGGGTGCTGCAACGTGGTCTTTGTACGTCAGAACGATCAGCTCTTCGTGCCGCATCCCCTACGATTGGGCTACGCGGCGGAGGACTACTACGAGGTGCTGGAAGGCGTGGAGCCGGGAGCGACGATCGTGACGCAGGGCAGCTTCCTGCTAAAGACGGAACTGATGAAGGGAAATATCGGGGCGGGATGTTGCGAGGTCGATCATCTCGCGAAGTAGCATTTTTTGAGAGAGGTAGTCATGAAACGAGATTCCAAATGGTGGGCGGCCGCGCTGGCCGGAATGCTGTTGCTCGCATCATCGACGTGCGAGCAGAAGAAAGACGACGCTGCCAAGCCGGCGGTAGACGCCACGGGGTGTCCGCACGAGATCAAAAAGGACAAGTGCCCATTCTGCACGCCGAGCTTGATTGAGAGCGACGGCTTTTGCGGCGAGCACGGCGTGGCCGAGGCGCTGTGTTACCAGTGTCGGCCCTACCTGAAGTCGGCGTTCCGGGCCAAGGGGGATTGGTGCGCGAAGCACAGTGCGCCGGATTCGCAGTGTTTCGTCTGTCATCCGGAACTGGCCAAGAAGGTCAAGCCTGGCGAGCATGGGAAGTCGTGATGCCCCGCGAAACCGATTGCCGGCTCTCCTCTAGGAACTCCGCATGTTGAACTGGATCATCGGCTGGTCGCTGCATCATCGCTTTCTGGTCATCCTGTTTACGGCGGTCATTGTTGGTTGCGGGGCCTATTCGCTGTCGCACCTCGAGATCGACGCATTTCCGGATACGACGCCGGTGCAGGTGCAGATCAATACGGTCGCGCCGTCGCTGGCGCCGGTCGAGATCGAACGCCTGATTACCGCGCCGGTCGAGGCGGTGATCGGAGGAATTCCGCGCCTTGTGGAGATGCGTTCGATCTCCAAATTCGGCCTCTCGCAGATTACCGCGACGTTTGAAGACGGCACGGATATCTACTTCGCCCGTCAACGGATCAACGAGCAGCTCGGATCGGCCAAACTGCCGGCCGGGATTGATCCGCCCGAGATGGGGCCGGTGGCGACGGGCTTGGGGGAGGTTTTTCACTATATCGTCGTGGGCAAGGGCGAAAGCCCGGCCAGTCTGACCGAGCTGACGACGATCCACGACTGGACGATTCGGCCGCAACTGTTAAGCGTCCGCGGCGTCGCAGAAGTCAACACGTGGGGCGGCCAGCGCAAACAATTCCAGACGCTGATCGATCCGGTCCGGCTAATTAAGTATTCCTTGACTGTCGACGACGTGGTGGAGGCACTGCGGCGGAACAATACGGCGGTCGGGGGCGGATACATCGTTCGGTCGGGCGAGGCCAGTCTCGTTCACGGGGTCGCGTTCACCACCAACCTCGCGGAGATCGGGAATATCGTGATCGAGGCGCATGACGGCGTGCCCATTCGCATCGACGACGTCGCGGGCGTGCGGGAGGGGTTCGAGATTCGGCGGGGCGGCGTGACGGCGCAGGGCGGGGGCGAAGTGGTGCTCGGGCTCGGGTTCATGCTCATGGGGGAGAACAGCCATGAGGTGACGCGGCGGCTGGAAGCGCGACTGGACGAGGTGCGCAAGACGCTGCCGGACAATGTCGACGTGCAGATCATGTACAAGCGCACCGAGCTGGTCGACCGTGTCATCCACACGGTCAAGAAGAACCTGTTTGAGGGCGCTCTGCTTGTCGTTGCCGTACTCTTCGCGTTCCTCGGGAGCTTGCGGACTGGGATTATCGTCGCGCTGGCGATTCCGCTGGCGATGCTGTTCTCCTTCAGCGCGATGCTTCAATTCGGGATCGCCGCCAGCCTGCTCAGCCTCGGGGCGATTGACTTCGGGCTCGTCGTCGATAGCTCCGTCATCATCGTCGAAAACAGCGTTCGTCGCGTGGGTCAGGAGCGGGATCGCGGCGGGAAGCGACCTTTGATCGACGTGATTCGCGATGCGGCGGTGGAGGTCCGCCGACCGACGATGTTCGGGGAGATGATCATTATGGTCGTCTATCTGCCGATCCTGCTGTTGGAAGGAGTGGAGGGAAAGCTCTTCCGCCCGATGGCGCTGACCGTCGTCTTCGCCCTGGCGAGTTCCCTGATCTTCTCGCTCACGCTGACGCCGGTGCTGTGCAGCCTGTTGATGCCCAAGAAAGTGTCGGAGCGGGAGAACATCATTGTCCGCGCGGCTCACTGGATACATCGGCCGTTTGTGGCCATGTCGCTGCGGCATCGTGGGCTAACGATCGGTGCGGGGGCGCTCATGATCGCGCTCGGAGCCTACCTTGCCACCCAACTCGGCCGATCGTTCATTCCGCGGTTGTATGAAGAGGCGATCACGGTCAATACCATTCGACTGGCGGGCGTCTCGCTGGAGGAATCCTTGCGCTACAGCACGCGGATCGAAAAGCTCCTCCTCGACTCGTATCCTGATGAGGTATGGCACGTCTGGAGCCGCACGGGCATGCCCCAGGTCGCGACGGACCCCATGGGGCTGGAGCTGACGGACGTCTTTCTTTCGCTGAAGCCGCGCGAACAATGGAAAAAGGCGGCGACGCAGGCCGAGTTGACGGATCTCATGGCCGCCGATCTGGCGATGCTGCCGGGAATGCGGGCGGTCTTTACCCAGCCCATCGAGATGCGCATGAATGAAATGATCGCCGGCATCCGTTCGGATGTCGGCATCAAAGTGTTCGGCGACGATCTCGAGGAATTGAAGCGCGTCGCCGGTCAGGTACATTCCGTTATCGAGGCGATTCCGGGCAGCGCCGATATCAACACCGAACAAATCACGGGGCAGCCGGTCCTCGAAATACTCGTCGATCAGGACGCCATCGCCCGGTACGGTGTTTCTGCGGATCATGTGCTGGAAATCGTCGAGGCTCTCGGCCAGACGACGGTCGGACAAATCCGCGAGGGACAGCGCCGCTTCGACCTTGTCGTAAAGTTGGCGGATCAGTATCGAAACGATCCCGAATCCGTCGGAGGCATCCTGGTGCCGACGGAATCCGGGGAGCGGCTGGCCCTCGCCCAACTCGCCAAGATTCGCCAAGTGGAAGGGCCTTCGACGATTTCGCGCGAGTGGGGCAAGCGCCGGATCGTGGTGCAGTGCAACGTCCGCGGTCGCGACCTCGGGGGCTTTGTCGAAGAGGCACGGCGGCGGATTTCCGAAGACGTTTCCATGCCGCCGGGGTATTACGCGACGTTCGGAGGTCAGTTCGAGCACCTGGAACGGGCCGGGAACCGGCTGATGATTATCGTGCCGATCGCATTAGTCTCGATCTTCGTCCTGTTGTATTTCAGCACCGGGACGATCCGGGATTCCCTGATCGTGCTGACTGGGGCGCCGTTTGCCGCGCTCGGCGGCGTCATGGCGTTATGGATCCGGAACATGGATTTCACGATCGCCGCGGGAGTCGGGTTTGTGGCGGTCTCCGGCGTCTCGATGTTGAGCGGGCTGGTCCTTGTTTCAACCATCAAACAGCGGATTGCAGCCGGCGTTCCCTTCATCGACGCCATCCTGGAAACGCGGCTCATCCGCCTCCGGGCCGTGCTCATGACCGCGCTCGTCGCCGCGCTGGGATTTGTCCCCATGGCGCTGAATACCGGCGTGGGTGCCGAGGTTCAACGACCGTTAGCGACGGTGGTGATCGGGGGAATCATCTCGGACAACATCTTGACCCTCCTGGTCCTGCCCGCCATCTACGCTGTCTGGGGACGCCGTGAACCTCGGACCATTACTCGTGAGACAACGCCCGCCGAAGAAATCGCGCCGGGTGTTTGATCTTGGCCCGGTCGCCGCTAAACTCTGCGGCCCGCAACGTTGGCGCGGTGACAGGATTACCGAATGGTCGTCTGGCTCTGGATCGGGTTCATCGTCTTCGTCCTGGTGATGCTGGCGCTGGACCTCGGCGTCTTTAATCGCAAGGCGCACGTAATCCGCACGCGCGAAGCGCTCGCTTGGACGGCGTTGTGCATCGTGCTCGCGCTATTGTTCAACGGCCTCATCTACTTCATGTACAAATACCACTGGCTGGGCATCGGCACGGGAGAGGGATCGCGCCTGACCGGAAAAGACGCGGCGATTCAATTCTTCACCGGCTGGGTCATCGAATACTCTCTGAGCCTCGACAACATCTTTGTGATCGCAGTGATCTTCGGGTATTTCGGGGTCCCTCCCAAGTACCAACACCGCGTGCTGTTCTGGGGCATCCTGGGAGCGTTGATCATGCGCGGCCTGATGATCTGGGCCGGGTCGGCGCTCATCCAGCGGTTCGACTGGATCATCTATGTCTTCGGTGGGCTACTAATTGTGACGGCTATCAAAATGCTTCTGACCCAGACCGACGAGGTGGAGCCCGAAAAGAACCCCCTCGTCCGCCTCGCCCGGCGGCTCTACCCCGTGACATCCGATTTTCACGAGCAGAAGTTCTTCACCTACATCGACGGGAAGAAGGCCATCACGCCCATGTTTCTTGTGCTCCTGGTAGTGGAGAGCACCGACGTGCTCTTCGCGGTCGATTCCATCCCCGCGATCTTTGCGATTACTCAGGACCCGTTTCTGGTCTTTACCTCAAACGTCTTTGCCATTCTGGGGCTGCGCTCGCTCTACTTCGCCCTGGCCGGCATGATGGGGCACTTCCGCTATCTCAAGGCGAGCCTGGTCTTTGTCCTGGCGTTCGTCGGCGTGAAAATGATCCTCTCGCACCATTACCATATTGATACCATCGTTTCGCTGGCGGTCATCGTCAGCATCCTTGGCGTCGGCATCGTCGCCTCGCTGTTCGGCAAGAAAGAGCCGCCTCCCTGCCCGCCGACCGAGCCGTAACCTGGGGAAACCGCGATGCTGCTCAAAAACGCCAGGCGCGTGATCATCGCGGTCATTGGAGGAACGGTCCTCCTTTTCAGCCTCGTCGGGTACGTCATGCCCATCATCCCCGGGATTCCGCTGACGTTTCTGGGTTTGGCGATCCTGGCGACGGAGTTTGTCTGGGCCAAGCGTCTGCTTCGGAAAGCGAAAGTGCAGGCGAGTGCACTTATGGATAACTTTCGCTCGAAGCCGGCCGCGGATGAAGACCCGACGAATGGACCCAAATAGTCGTCGCGTCGGCCTGCAGTTGTCACCACGTGTAACGTGCGTTAGGTTCCGCTGATCGTGGGTGTTTCAGCCCCTCTCATATCTGCACTTGCCTTCCTCGCCGTCGCCGCCGCTCTGGCCCGCGATGCGAACGGCATCGCGTACTGGCCGGCCTGGGCGATGGCCTTGGCGCAGGCGCCGCTCGTCATCGTGTGGGCGATATCGAAGGCGGGCGGGCGAACCGCTACTCCGGGTTCTGGACCATCGATCGACCGGGCGCTGACGGGCGTCGTGGCGGTCGGGGCCGCGATGTTGGCATTCTGGCGGCGTTCGCCGGATGTTTTTTTTACGGCGACAACCGTATTCATTGCCGCGCAACTACTCTTAGGATGGCTGGCCCACGTTTATCACCGCATCGACGAGCGTGTCCTGGAGCCGGCGGGTCTGTTGGTCCTCGTCATTCGTTCCTGGACTTGTGTCGCGCTGGCTGGGACCGTGCTCTTGTCACTTCCACTCGCCACACACTCCTGGGTGCCGGACTATCGCCACAACTTCTGGCTGCACATCGTCAATAGCGCTCACGCCGCCGTGAGTTCCGCGTGCCTGGTGGGTGTCGGCGCTTATGATCTCGGGGGCAACTACACGCGCTTCGGTCAGTTCGTCATTGTCGTACTCACGCAACTTTCGGGGATGGCCTTCGCCGCACTCGGGCTGGCAGCTGTCCAGCCCTTTCTGTCGCGGGTCATCCGCCTGCGAACGGTCATGCTCACGTCGGTGGTCATTCAGGTTGTCGCGATCCTGATCATGGCTCCGTTCTGGTCAGCGGGGGATGTCACCGGAGGGGCACAGCGAATATGGTGGGGCGTCGTTCATGCCGGCAGCGCGCTGTGGAACAGCGGGTGGATGCTGCGTTCCGACGGTTTGGCGGCGTACCTGTCGGACTCCATGATCTTCAGCACGATGGCCTTACTGGCCATAGCAGGCTCACTGAGCATTCCCGTCTTGTTGGATCTGATCCGTGGCCCGGCAGGCGGGAGAGCCCTACCGCAGCCGGCTTGGCAACGCCTGGTCTCCTGGGAGGCCGGAGGCGCCTTGGTCATGTTGGTTCTGGGTGCGGTCTTGCTTTTTTACTTCGAGACGCCGCGCGTCGTGCCGGAGCGGCTGGTTCCGTCGCGACCAGTGGATTTCGGCGAGGGACGCGTGTCCATCCGCGACGACATCGGGCCGCGCGCCCGCTGGTCGATGAGCGCATTTCAATCCGCGACGCTGCGTTCGGCTGGGTTGCAGAGTTTTCCCTTGTCTCAAGGGGCGATCTCGTGGCCCTCGTATGGGATGCTGCTGCTGTGGATGATGATTGGCGGATCCCTGGGGGGCGTCGCGGGGGGGATGCGCCTGTCCGTACTTCTCTTGTTGGCGTTGACGCTACTGGTCAATCGGACGGCGTGGGCGACGCCGGGAGGGCCGGCGGTTCGCGATGCCTTGCTTCGCCGCTGCGCTCGGTGGCTGACGCTTTGGCTTCTCTTGAACGCGACGGTCGTACTGGTCCTGGCGTCCGTGACGGATGGCTCCTGGTATGAGTCTGTCTTTGAAGCGGTCGCTGCGTTCAATAGCGTCGGACTGTCCACGGGATTGTCGCTGCATTTGACGTGGGGCGGGCGCTTGGCGATGATCGCCATGATGGTTCTGGGCCGGCTCTTGCCGGTCGCATTCTGGTTGGGATTGTCCCGGGAAGTGACCGCCGCCCTGCGCACACCAACATCGAGACCGGCCGAAGCCGTATGACATTTCCTTCAAACCAGCAAATCGCATTGCTCCTTTGCACGATGGTGATTGTTTTTTCGGCCCGGTGCGCGGCGCCCAAGGCACCGCCGCCCGTGGAGCGCTCGCGGCTGTCTATCGTTCGCGAGCAGCCGGGGTCCATTCGCGTCGAGGGCGTGGGGCCGATCCGCGGCTTCGCCAGGGGCCGCGACTGCACCTTCATGCACTGCCTGGAACTGATCCTGGAGGCGACCGGGCGCAGGATCGGCTACGACGAATTGATGGGCGTGAGCGGCATGGCCTTTCGCACGCAATTTCGAGTGGACAAGTGGGACGTCGGCAACCCCGACCCACTGGTGGGAGACAGTTGCCTGGACGCGCTCTTTGCGGCCATCGGCTGGCAGTACGACCTGCGGGTCGTCAGGCGCGACGAGCTGGCCGAGGCCGATGCGCTCACTCGTGCCATCCGGCACAGTGTCGATCAGGGTGTGCCGGTGATGGCGGCCAACGTAATTCCGCCGGAGGATTGGGGGATCATCACAGGTTACCGGCGCGATCGACTCTGGCTATGCCGCGCGTACGACACCTCGGCGCAGCAGATCGATCAGCCCGCGGCGGGCTGGCCAACGGCGGTCGTGATTCTCTCTGCAAAAAAGGCGTTGCCGGACCGCGGGCCGGTGCATGTCGCCTCCATCCGTCGTGCGGTCGAGCTGTTCGACACGCGGGCGAGCGGCGAATACGCCCTGGGTCGCAAGGCGTTTGATGAATGGTGCCTCAGCCTGCGATCGGCGCGGGATCGAAATTACCTGCATCCGAACTTCTGGACGTACATTGGGCTGATCGACGCGCGGGGGGCGGCGGTTCGCTACTTGAGGAGCATCGCTCCGGAGTTCGGGTCGAAAGAGATCCACCTGAAGTCAGCAGCCGACGCGTACGACGAGGAGGTGCGATTGCTGCTCAGCGGCCTGGAAAATGTCCCGCCCGAGTACCTCTATTCATCGTCCATCCCCTCCATCGAAGTTCGCAGCCGGCAAATCGAGACTCTGCAGAAAGCCCGCGCCCTGGAGGAGAAGGCGATCGAGTTGCTGAAGAAGGCGGTATAGGGCGGGTTTCTCGGGCCTTCGAAAACTCTCATTGCGGCACGTAGGGCCCGTCTTACATAACTAAGCCTGCTCGTAGGCTTTCAGAAAATCGGCCCGGGAAATTCCCGACTGGGTGCAGATCGTCCGCAGGGTCGGTCCTTTGATCGTCCGATGGTTAGGCAGTGTGAGCGGCGTCCGTGAACCATCCAGGTTCTGCCGGAGCATCGCGATGTGTTCCGCCTTTCGGACGATTTGAAACCCCAGCGTCTGCAACGCCTTGACGACCCGCTCCTTGGGCGCGTCGCTGGGGAACTTCATGCTACGGCAACCTGGGCTTCCGTCAGAAACGCTTCCAGCACGGGCGGATCCCCGTCCAATTCATCGAGCCCAAAGGTTTCGACATGAAATTTGATCGCCGACGTGACATCGGCGAGCGCCTCGTCGTAGGAATCCCCCTGGCCGACAACAATTCCCTTGAGGCCAAGAGGATAGGCAACATATCCGTCCGGATGTTTCTCGATAATGACTTTGATCGGCTTCATGCTCAGATTATAGCCGCTCGATTCGACGCGTCACAATCCTGAATGGAATACGGACCCTGTTCCGCGTCAAACGGCAACGATCTCGGTTGCTCCGTAAATCGTCCAAGGGGATAGCCCGCCCTACTTTAGATTCCCCAAGTTCGGCCGCGTCAACAGCTTCTGGATCAACAGGTAATTGACGCCGTGATACTCCGTCAATTCGCCGCTAATAAGGAACACGACGGACTTGGTCCCGCCCTCGGAGACGATCTCCATATCTTCAAGCAGCCGATTCGGGAGCAGGCGAATGGGAAGTTCCGGCGTGCCCTGGCTCCGGCTTTCGAAGGTGAACGTGTAGTAGTCGCCCTCGCGCGTCAGGCGACCGGGGCGATCGACGATGCGGTAACCGTCGGGAAATAGTTTTGGCGTCGGCGGGGCGATCGTGTTGGGCGGAAGGGCGGAGGGGTCCACCGTCTTGCGCACGGTCTGACCGGGGCGCGACGGGGGAATGACCGGCCGCGGCGCGGCGTCGCCTTGTTTGGAAAGCTCCTTGAGGATCTCCTCGGGGGAGGGTTCGCGCGGTGGTTCGAGTTCGGGCGCGGCGTCCGACTTCCGTTCGACCGCCGGTCGAGTCGTTGAGGAGGACGAGTCCGATCGATCCTGGGCCGAGACCATGGCCACGGTTGCGACGGCCATAAAGGCGACAAAGAGGAGAGCGGTCAATCGGGTTTGATGGCTATTATTCATGGTCTTTGTACTCCAAATTCGCCTTTCGCGGCCTTCGATCGGGATGGTAGCCTATCGGCCGATTTGCTGGCAGAGCTTTCCAACGTCGCTTGTCGGCGCCTGGCAGGCGTAATTCTTGCAGACGTATGCGGCCGGCTTTCCGCCGAGGGTCTTCTTACCTTCGAGTAACGGAATCAACTTCGCTGTTTGAGTAGCGTCGGGGGCATCCTCCAGAAGCCGGGCGAACACGGTACTGGACGCGTACGTTCGCCAGGCCGCGTCAATCATTTGGTCGAGAACAGCGGTGTCGGCGGACCTGGCGACAAAGGCGACCTCGCGCGGGCGGCGATAATAAAAGTCCACTGCGGAAAGCATTCGCTCGGAGCGGAACGGCGATTCGGCAAGCTGTCGTCCGAAGACGGTCATCATTTTCTCGGCCTCCTGGGCAAGGTCCTTGCGATCGAGCAGGACCGAGAGTCGGAGGAGGTTCATGAGCTGGACTGAATTGCCGGAGGGGATGGCACTGTCGCTGGCATCCTTCGCCCGCACGAGAACGGTCTCCGCGTCGTCGGCCGTAAAGAAGAACCCTCCGGCGGGATCGCGGAAGTGCTTCATAACCCGTTCATTGAGCGCGACGGCCTGGTTCAGCCACTTGAGGTCGAAGGTTGTTTCATACAGATTCAGCAGCGCTTCAATCATGAACGCGTGATCATCGAGATAGGCGAGCGTGTGGGTCTTGCCCTGGCGGTAGGTTCTTTGGAGACGGCCGTCGCGGGTCATTTTGGTGAGGACGAAATCCGCGGCCCGCGCCGCCGAGTCGCGGTATCGAGTGTCGCCCAAAATGCGATGACCTTTGGACATGCTGGCGATCATGAGACCGTTCCAACCGGCGAGGATTTTGTCATCGCGATGCGGCTTGACACGTTTTTCACGGGCGTCGAACAGCTTCATCCGTGAGGAGGCAAGCCGTTGTTCAAGTTCGTCGACGGATATCTTGTGCAGCTTGGCGACAGTCTCGGCGGGCCGCTGCACGTTGAGGATGTTGTGGTGCTCCCAGTTGCCGTCCTTGGTCACGTCGTAGTAATCGCAAAAGACGGCGGCGTCCGGACCGAGTAGCTGCTCGACTTCCTGCCGCGTCCAAACATAGAACTTTCCTTCGACGCCCTCGCTGTCGGCGTCGCGCGTCGAGTAGTAGCCGCCCTCCGGGCTTTGCAGATCGGCGATGACGTAATCGAAGATCTCGCGGGCGATCCGGGCGTAGAGCGGCTTCTTCGTCATTTGATACGCCTTGAGATAGATGTCCGAGACGAGCGCCTGGTCGTAGAGCATTTTCTCAAAATGCGGCACAAGCCAGTCCACGTCGGTCGAGTAACGCGCGATTCCGCCGCCGAGCTGGTCGTAGATCCCGCCGTAGGCCATCTTGTCGAGCGTCAATTCGACGAGGCCCAGTAGCTGCTTGCCGGCGGTCTCCGCCGCCTTCGGATCGGATTGGGCGTGGTGGTGAACGCGCAGCATCAGGTCCATCGCCATCGACGGCGGGAATTTGATGGTGCCGCCGCCGCTCATCCCGCCCTTGACGGGGTCGAACGCCTTAGCGAGTTGACCGGCCGTCCGGGCGAGGACCTCGAACGGCACGATGTTGGTGCCCGGCTCGACGGTCGTGAGTTGCCGCACGGCGTTGGTTAGGCCATCGGCCTGCTTGGTCACGTCGTCGCGCTTCTCCTTCCACGCTGTGGCGAGGAATTTCAGCACGTCCTTGAAGCCCGGCCGGCCGTAGCGGCTGTCGGGCGGAAAGTAGGTTCCGGCGAAGAACGGCCGCTGATCCGGCGTGAGCCAGACCGACATCGGCCATCCGCCGGATTGGGTGAAGACCTGCGTGGCCATCATGTAAATGTCGTCGAGGTCGGGCCGCTCTTCGCGATCGACCTTGATGCAGACGAAGTGCTCGTTCATGACCCGCGCAATGTCCTCGTTCTCGAAGCTCTCGCGCTCCATGACATGGCACCAGTGGCAGGCGGAGTAGCCGATGGACAGGAAGATCGGCTTGTCTTCTTTCTTCGCCCGCTCCAGCGCCTCGGACCCCCATTCATTCCAGTCGACGGGATTGTGGGCGTGCTGGAGGAGGTAGGGGCTGGTCGCGTGGATGAGGCGGTTGGTGTGGCGCGATGCGGCTGTTGTTGTGTTCATCTCGGCCTTGCCTTTTGGCTCTTCAAGCGGCTCACTGCCCGCATTCAAAGCGCGCCCAAACGTTAATATGACCGCGGTTCCAAGCGTGAAGTAGACCGTAAGCATTATCCCAATGCGCACTAGTTGTCGTACCCGCTAGTTTGTCGGGGCAGTATAGGAGCACCCTTATTGCGGTGCTACCCGCGACCGGTGTTTCTTAAGTGGGCGGATTCAATCAGGGGTCGAGGGCGCCATTTACTGAGTGACTTGCGTCCGATGAAAAACGACGCGTGTCACGTACGCATGGAGATTCGTGCCTTGATTGCCGCCTTCGATGTTGAGGAGAAGCATGGGTTCGCCTGAGCGTACAGGTCCGGAGAGCCTCTCTCGCATCTGATACATGATCGGGGCCATGCTGCCGGGCGATAATTGGATTTGTGAAGCTCCCAGGCATGAAATCTCGATTCCCAAGTCGATCATTCCTTGAGTCGGGTTGTCGTCACTCCATCTGCTCTTGAGCTCTAGCAATAGGCCCGTGTCTTGGTATTCGACCTGTGTAGAAGTCTGCCCCTTAAACGTCTGGCTCCCCGACGGCACGGGGCGGGACACCCCAATCTGCATCGTTTGTTCCGAATCTGCGCTGACGTACTGATCGGTTAGATTGATCAGCTTGGTTTCGCCGAACTTTTGCAGCGCAAGTTTCAGGTCCTTCATGGTAACCGCGGATTTTCGGAGGGTATCCGGGTCCAGTTCGTCTACCCGATCGGCGGCGAGAGTCGTCTGGTAGACCGCCACATTGATACTTGTTCGCCAAGGGGTGAAGCGCAACTCGTTTCGCTGTTTCTCCGCGGGCTGTGAGGCCGGTTTGAGGGCAGGATGCTGCGCCGCGACGAACGAGAGACAAGCCAACAACAGAACTTGGGCGAGATACATAAACGATCTCCTTTCATCCCCTATAGTCGGCGCAACCTAATCGGCGTAACGCGAGTCTTAAGATTATGGAGCAGATAGGGTTACGTGTGAAACTACATCGGACGCACTGAGTGAGTGCAGCAGGCGGGCGATCTGATAGTGATTATCGCGGGTCTGCCGAACCACGAGCTTTCCCGCGACGATTCGCGAGCTGGCCGGGCCGCCGTGGTGGTCCCAGCTTTCGGGAGCGATGGTCGATTCGATTGCGTCCAATAGGATTGATTGAGGGCCGTCTTCGCTGGAAATGTGACGAGCCCGCCACGTCGGGTCGAACAGACAGTAATGATGCCGGGAGCGGTAACGCGGCCGTTCGGCGTCGATGGATTGGAGAAGGGCGGCGCAATCGTAGGTGCGAACTTCCATCCGACGGTCAAGTACGGCCGCGCTGGTAACCGTCACGATGCCTTCCTGCAACTCATAGGACGCGCCGAGGTGACGCTGGTCGGCGACATTGAGAATCGCGTGCAGCGCGGTCGCCGCCGAGACATTTTTCAGCGACAGGTCGATACGCGTGTCGCTGAAGATGCCCAGCGCCTCCAAGGCAGGCCAGTCCGGCACTACATTCACGCCGGCTTGCTCAGCCCAATCGCTGATCGCGTCGTCTAAATCCTCACCGAGGTACGACACCTCGGCGAGGGTCTTGTCGAGCGGCGCTCCCTCGGCACTTGCGGCCTGCGTAGAATCGTCGAATGGCAACAGGGTCATCAACAACAACGCCGTCATATGTGTGACCATCGTCTCTCCCTCCAGATTCAGCGCGGGGCGGGAGTTACGGTTCCCGCTCCGCAGTTCCAACACTCCTCGAAATTGCCGGGGTTCATTTCGCCACATGCGGCGCAGGGCCATTCGGGCCCGTCAATCACTGGCGGAGGCTCGGGCAGGGGTTCGCCGGCGGCGCGGCGGCGGAGCAGGTCGATCACCTCGAAATAGCTTGCCCGCGGCACTGCCAGGCGGCTGCGGGTGGTCACCGACCGGTCGTAGCCAAAGCCGGTGTCCACGTGACGCAGGGCATCCATGAACGGAATGCGATAGGTCTGCATCAGATCCATCATCTCCACGGTCAGCGGTACTTCCTTGCCGTTGAAGATGACCGTCGGGAAATCGCCCTTGGGGATATGTTCGTCGATGTCAAAAGGCCGACCGCACTCCGGGCAGCGATGCGCGGTCAGGCTCGCCAGCGGATAGCGGCATTGGCGGCACAACAGGCCGAGATCGGGAATCGGCAGCGCGTAGGGATCGAACGACATGCAGACATTATAAGGTAAAACGAATCTGGCCCGGCCGCGGGGATGTGGTCCCAGCGACCGGGCCAAGGGTGGAGTGGGAGTCTGAATCGCACCGGCTCCGGTCGGTGCGTTGTTCTGCTTCTACGGCCGGCAGAGGGGCCGGCCGCTATATATTGCTAAGGCATCATCTCCATGCACGGAGGGCCTACTAGTAATACCCCTTCGTTGGACAAAAGTTCCATCTGAATCAAAAAGTTTTTCATGGCCCGCGCCTTTTGCGGGTCGAGCTTGTTGAGCGCTTCGACACCCGCGGCGATGCCGGGCAGGCCGGCGAACTTCGCGCCGATCTGCATTCCGGCCGTCCTCAGGCTGACGAAGTCTTCCTTATCTTCCTTGCCGCCAAAGGCCTCGGCGAAGATGTCCATGATGTTCTTGGGCTTGGGGAAGACCTTGAGTTCGTAGTCGTTGCCGAGTTCCGCCTCATTGGCGGTGTACTTGATCGCGTCGGCGAAGCCGCCGAGCCGATCGACCAAACCGATCTCCAGGGCCTGCTTGCCGGTATAAACGCGGCCCCCCGCGAGCGACTCCAGTTCGCCCTTGATGTGGTCCGAACGGCCCTCCACGACGCGCCCTTTGAATTCCTCATAAACGCGGTTCATCATCTCGCTGATCTTCGCACGCTCTTCTTCGGAAAACTTGCGATTCGTATTCATAATGTCGGCGTGCTTGCCGCGCTTGTATTCATGACCAGTGATGCCGACCCAGTCCCAGAGCCCCTTGGTCACGAGCTTCCCGCCGACGACGCCAATTGACCCGGTAATGGTCGAGGGCTCGGCGAAGATCGTGTCGCCGAGCGTGGCGACGTAATAGCCGCCGCTGCCCGCGACATTGCCCATGGAGACGACGAACGGCCGGCCGCTCTTCTTAAAGCGCTTGGTGGCCTCACAGATGATGTCGCTGGCGATGGCCGATCCGCCGGGGGAATCGACGCGGAGGATCAGGGCCTTCACGTTGTCATCGGCGGCGGCCTTGGCGATGGCCTTGCGCACGGTCGTTGAACCGGCGTTGGAGGAGCCGCCGAACAACCCGGACTCGGTCTTGCCCGTGGTGATCGGCCCTTCAACATAAACGACGGCGATGGCGGGCTTGTCGGACTCCTCCGGCCCCTTCATCAAGTCGGAAAAGAGCTTGAAGAAGGCGAAGGGGTTTTCAAAGTCGACCTCGGGCCCCTTTTTCTTGCCGTACTTGTGGGTGATCTTGACGTCGGCCCCGTACCGCTTCTTGATGGTCTTAACAAATTCCTCGCGATAGGCCAGCTTGTCCACCAGCTTGGCTTCGAGGGCCTCCTTCGCGCTGAACGCGCCGATGTCGATCAACTCGCGGACGCGCTTCGGGTCCAGCCGGCGGCTCTTGGCCACCGAAGCGATGAGTTCCTCGAAAATCCCGTCCAGCAGGCGATTGGTCTGCTCATCGGCCTCCTTGCTCGGGCCGGTGCGATAGAAGGGCTCTCCGGCGGATTTGTAATCGCCGCAGTGGAGGATATCGGCCTCGACGCCGATCTTGTCGAGCATGTTCTTGAAGTACGAAGCCTCGCCGTAGAGGCCCCGGAAATCGACCTCGCCCGTCGGCAGCAGGACGAGGTGGCTGGCGGCGGAGCCGAGGGCCAGCGAACCGCTGTGGAGCGTCTCGGCGAAGACCCAGACGTCCTTCTCCGCGGCCTTCAGCGCCTCAAACTGCGCCCGCAGTTCCTGAATCTGCGCAAAGCCCAACGCGGCATTCTCAATCTCGAAGACGACGGCCTGCACGTTCTCATCGGTCCGCGCCGCGCGGAGCTTTTCGAGCAAGTCGAACATGGTGGTGGGGGCTTGCTCGCCGAAGAGTTCGCCCAGGCCGCTGGAGTCCGGGGCCTCGGGAACGTCGCCCTTGATCTCGAAGACCGCGACGACATCGTCCTCGCCCGCCGCGGCCGGCTCGGCCGCTAAGGGACTGAACGCGAGGCTGAGAATGAGGAGATACCTAAACTGTTTCATGGCTCTGCTCCACCAAAAACTAGGTTCTGGGTTTCTGACCGGATGAGGCGGTCGGCCCTGCATTCGGCGCTGTCCGCTTGCGATCCACGCCGGTCGGGGCTGATCGGGCAAAACGGGTGACTCTTACGTTGCGTCACGACTGTCAATCCCGCCAGTTAAACGGGGGGCCAAGGGGCGTCTCACGCCATAATTTGCAGGCCGCCTCACAAAGAATTGTAGCACCCCGGCGGAATATTTAAGCGGCGCTAAGGGACTTCCTCAACGGCGTCGCGGCGGAGGGGCCGCTCCTCCAGCCGCTTGGCGGGGATCGTGGCGGCCTGGGCGCTGGCGAAGCCCTTGATGGCGGCCATCTCTTCGGGCTTTTCCTGGGGATGGAAGGCAAAGACCTCGATGCGAACGATCTCTTCGAAGGGGATAGTGATGACAAAGGCGCCGACCTTGTAGGTGTCGTCGGCGGGGGTGCATTCAAAGGTGAGCGAGGCGGTCGTCTTCAGGTCGATGGGTTCCTTCATTTCGTAGGAAAATCCGTCGCGGAGGTAGACGATCGTGCGGGCTTCGAGCTGCCCCATGAATTCGGCGAGGACCTCTTCGCTCGCGGGGCGGGACGGCTCCAGGCGCGCGAAGTGGTTGACGGCGCAGCGGCGCTTGGCTTCCTGGGTCCGGCGGGCGTAGTCCGCGCCGAACCACCAGTCGTAGTTGAAGAGCATGGCGTTTTCCTGTTGCGGGTTCACGGGGTAAGAAAAGGAAGTCTAGTCGTGGATAGCGGGGCTGTCAAAACACGGACGGCGTCGCTACGCTTTTGTGAGGGGCATGCTCGACGACCATGACCGACGCTGAACGTAGCAATTGGATCAAGCGGGCGGCGGCCCAAATCGGCTTCGGCCGGTGCGGGATCGCGCCGGCGAGCGAGATTCCGCGGGCGAACTTCGTCCGCGAATGGCTGGCAAAGGGATACGCCGGGACGATGGGCTATCTGCAGCGGCACGTCGAATCGCGCGTGGACGTGCGCGCCTGGCTGCCCTCGGCGCGGAGCGTGATCGTCGTCGCGCTAAATTATGCACAGCGGGCCCCGCCCAAGCCCAACGACGCGCCACGCGGTCGGGTCGCCATGTACGCCTGGGGCGAGGACTATCACGTCGTCGTCCGGGAGAAACTGGACGCCCTGGTCGCGCGGATGCGGGAACAGTTCCCTGAGCCATTCGAGGCCAAAGTCTGCGTCGATACATCGGCGATCATCGAGCGCGAGCTGGCGGCAATGGCGGGGATCGGCTGGATCGGCAAGAACACGATGGTGCTGCACCCCGATCTCGGTTCGTACTTCTTTCTCGGCGTGATCATCACCGATCTGCCGCTCGCGCCGGATGCGCCGGAGCCGGATCATTGCGGCTCGTGTACGCGCTGCCTGGAGGCTTGTCCCACGCAGGCGTTCCCGCAGGCATACGTCATGGATGCCCGGCGGTGCATCTCGTATCTGACAATCGAGCATCGCAGCGAGATTGTGCCGGAGTTGGCGGAGAAGATGGGCGATTGGGTCTTCGGCTGCGACATCTGTCAGGAGGTCTGCCCATACAATCGTGAGGTCCGCCCGACGACGGAACGAGAGTTTGCGCCGCATTCGACGGACGCAGTGTGGCCGCCCTTGAAAGACATCGCGGCATGGGACGAGCATGCGTACCGGGATTCGACTCAAGGCAAGGCGACGGATCGGGCGCGACTGGAGATGTGGAGGCGGAATGGGGCGATTGCAGCGCGCCCCAAATCCACTGGCTGAGGTGCCGGCGCCACCGAGATAAACTCCACGTCATCCGGTTTTCATCTTCCGTTCCTTTCGCGCGCATAGGATTCCATCGCGTCGATCACTCGGCGGTTCCGTAAGCAACTGTCGCAAGTGATTCGATGGGCCCGACCAACTCAAGGAGAATCCCATGGACCAGACCAGTTGTCCCGCGTGCGGTATGACCAAGGACACATGGCCGAACGACCGAGGCGTGACCAAGAACGGCAAGACCTATTGCTGCCAGGGCTGCGCCGACGGTACCGGTTGCACCTGTGAGGAGCCGGCAGGGAAGCAATCGGGCGAGCGCGCGGGCGCCGCCAAGAAGATGTAGATTCGACGGCGAGCCCCGCAAAGGACTGTCAACTGCAGGGGAATTGACGGGTGGAGTTTCCCCGCGCGGTTCGATGCGGCTTTGTTCACTTGGGCTCAGCGACTCGCCGCCTTTTTCTTGAGTTCGATGAGGGCCTCGTAGGTTCCCTGAATGAGCACCTCGTCGCCCGTCGAGAGGCGCGTGCCGGGTGGCGGGAAGAGGCGGCTCCCGCCGGTCGGCGGGATGTGCTCGATCACCGCGAGCTGATGTTGCTCCATTGTCTCCCCGACCGTCCGGCCGTTGAGCGGACCATCGGCATCGACCGGCCAGCGCTGCACGACGACCAGCTCGTTCCCCACGACAAAGCTGTTGACGATCATGCCCTGCGCCGCGGCGGTCGCGAAGGCCGGGGCCGAGAGGGCCGATTGGGACATCGCGATATGGATGTTGAACGCGTCGCGGATCTTGTCGGCCATATTCTGATCGAACATCCGCATGACGACGCGGATCCCCGGATTCAGCTTTCGTGCATCAAGGGCGACTTCCAGGTTCGCCAGATCGTCGTCCGCGGCGAGGACCAGGCTGCGGGCCTTCATGATTCCCGCATCGCCCAACAGCGCCTCGCGGCGGGCATCGCCGATGAGCAGCGGCACGCCGTCGCGCCGGACGGTATCCAGGAACTGGTTGCCCGCGTTTCGCTCGATGACCACGAGTGGTTCACCCATCCGATGCAGCAGGCGGTACACCCGATAGCCCAGTTTCCCGAGCCCCACGAGCACGATATGGTCCGTCACAGACGTGGCCATCATGACACACCAGCTCCTTTCCGATCGTTTGCGGTCGCCGATCATGACGGCGAAGTCCACGATCCACGCGATGATGACGGTCAGACCGATCACGGGGACCAGGAAAAAAAGGGCCTGCAAATAGCCGGACTCCGGAAAATCCTCGGGCGGCTGGCCGAAGATCAGGCACCAGACGCAGTGCATGCCTTTCCAGAATGTGTGGTTCTTTTCCGGTTCGAGGCGTTGGAAGGCAAAGCTCCCGGCGACAAGGACTCCGAAAAGAATGGCAAACCGAAGGTAGAATCGCAGAATAAGTACTCGGAGAAAGCACCATTCGCGCCAGAAACGGGAATAGAGTACGCGCCGCCGCGGGGGCGGGAACTTCAGTTCGTCAATGCGGAGTCGGTACACGCGCGGTTGACCCAGAGGGGATTCGATTCGCTCGCGCCATCGTAGATTCCGCTCAGGGCGCCGTCCATACGGCCCTGCCGCCCACATACGTCGCCTTCACGCCGATCGACTTCAGCTCCCCGGCGGGCACATCGAAGATGTCCCGATCGAGGATGGCGAAATCGGCGAGATAGCCTTCCTTGATCCTGCCCAGCCGATCGTCGTCACCGGCGGCGTAGGCCGCGCCGCTCGTGTAGCACTGCAGGGCCTCTTCGACCGTGATGTTCTGCTCGGGGACGAAGACCTTGCCGTCCAACGACTCGCCGGTCACGGCCGCGTGGATGCCGAGAAAGGGGTTGAGCGAGACGACGGGCCAATCGCTGCCGAAGGCGACATGCGCCCCGGCGTCGAGGAGGCTGCGGAAGGCGTAGCTCGTCTTGCACCGCTCGGGGCCGATGGCCTTCTCGGCGTAACGGGCATCGTCGGCCTTGTGCAGCGGCTGCATGGAGGCGACGACGCCGAATTGAGCGAATCTTGGGATGTCGGAGGGCAACAAATGTTGGACATGCTCGATGCGCAATCGCATAGATTTAGAAGGCGGTGATCCGTCTCCGGTCACTCCAACCTGTCCCATTTCGTCTATCCAGGGGGTCCTTTTCTCGGGAGGACCAAAGTGATTACCAAAGACCCGGGCATAAATAGCCAAAACTATTGAATTTGCCTCATCCCCAATGCAGTGTACAGCAATAGACAACGGCGGGACGTTTTGGCAAAGGCGATGAAGCTCTGATTTACGATTCGGATCCGTTTTGGAACGATTCGTGGAATGAATGAAGGGGCGGGGCAGACCACGCCAATCTTTCTTGTCCGGCGGATTGTCAGAGTACGGATCGGCCATGTAAGCGGTGCGGGAACCGAGAGAACCGTCGGCGTATTCCTTGAACCCACACACCCGGAGCATGTCGTCGCCCTTGTGGGCCTTGACGCGATCGAGATAGGCGGGCCAGTCGTGTTCGCTCACGTAGAAGCGGACGCGAAGCGTGAGCATATCGAAGTTGCGATATTGTTCGATGGGGGCAAGTTCCCGCCATTCGGACATCGTGTGGACGCTCGTGATCCCGTGCCGGTGGGCCTCTTTCATCGCCGCGATGAGTGCATGGCGTGATTCGCGGACCGTGGGCGGGGGGATATGTTTTTCGACGAGGTCAATCGCTGCATCCTTAAGGATGCCGGTCGATTCGCCGGTCGCGGGGTCGCGTTCGATCTGACCGCCGGGCGGGTCGGAAGGGCCGTTCCTATCGATGCCGGCGATCTTCAGGGCGACGGAGTTGGCCAGCGCCCCGTGACCGTCCATGCGCGAGAGCAGGACGGGGTGATCCGGCGTGACGGCGTCGATCCATTCCTTGGTCGGCTGCGCGGGGTCGGGCCAGCTTTCCGTCGACCATCGACCGCCGAGGATCCATTCGCCTTTGGGTGTTTTTTTCACACGCTCCGCCACGGCGCCAATGAACGCCGCGCGGTCGGGGACATCGCGGAGATTGAGCCGCGAGAGTTGCAGCCCGCCGGAGACCAGGTGGAGGTGCGCATCGATGAGACCGGGGATGAGGCGAGCGCCTTTGGCGTCGATGACTTCCGTATTGAATCCTCGACGACGCCAGGACTCGGGTCTGGCATCGTCGCCGACAAAGACAAAACGACCCTCATGGACCACCAGCGAATTCGCCTCCGGTAACTTGGGGTCGCCAGTCCAGATTCGCGCGTTTGTGACAACCATGTAATACGGCGCGGGATAGTCACATCCGAAATGAGTTGAGACGAGGAGGATGCCAATTACGATGCCGAAGAAAAATCGAAAGGGACCGCACCGGCTAATTGCCGATGGCACAAATGCTCTGCGCCAACAGCGTACCGGCCCATAGCCCGGGGTTGTCGCCGCAGCGACTACCCTGGAAACCCAGCGCGGCCTAACGGCACAACCCTGAAAGGGTTGCGGCACAACCGCGATGGGGTTGAGTCCGGTTTCGCGTTTGCGCAATCCCAGGGTAGGGCGCCTTGGCGACCAACCCTGGGCTGTCTGGCATTGCCCCATTTGGGCAATTCTTGAGGAGCGATTCACACCCTCCAGAGGGAGCGCTGAGCAAGAGTGTGGTTGCAGTCGACAGGAAACGTCGGGCGAACATGACGCGTGAAACGAGTTGTCGCCCGGCCGCGGGGACGGTGCGCGTCGTGCGCGTACCCGGGGATTTTCAAGATTTTCAAGCGTTTTCAAGGTCAAATTTCTGTTTTTCAAGCAAGTCTCGATCAAAAAGTTAATCTGGGTAACTCCTGACTCCCGCAGTGAAAGGCAAGAACAATGACTCCAAGGGCCCCGGGCGCTAAACCATCCGCCACGAGATTACAGCCTCCCGGCAAGTGATAGAATACCCGCAATGTTCGCGATTGAGACGGTCGGGCTGACCAAGCACTACGGCGACGTCCAGGCATTGGCGGGGGTGGACCTGCGCGTTCCGGCGGGGTCGATCTTTGGGTTTCTGGGGCCGAACGGGGCGGGCAAGACGACCGCGATGCGGATTCTGGTGGGGCTCTTGCGGGCGAGCGGCGGGCAGGCGACGGTCCTGGGCCGCGATGTGTGGCGGGAATCGACGGCGATCCGGCGGGATGTCGGGTATCTGCCCGGCGACGTGCGGCTTTATGAGTGGATGACCGGCAGGCGGTTCGCTGCGTGGTGCGATGCGATGCGGGGTGATGGGGGGTGGGGCGAGATCGACCGGCTCGCCCGGCGGCTCGATTTGAATCTCGACCGGCGGATTCGCAATTACTCGCGGGGGATGAAGCAAAAGCTGGGGTTGATCGCGTCGCTGGCCCATCGCCCGAAGCTGCTCATCCTGGACGAGCCGACGACGGCGCTGGATCCCCTGGTACAGCAGACGCTTTACGACGAACTCCGATCGGCGGCGAGTAAGGGGCGGACGGTGCTCTTTTCCAGCCACACGCTGAGCGAGGTGGAGCTGCTCTGCGATCGCGTGGCGATTATCCGGGCCGGTCGGATCATTGCCGACAGCAGCATTGCCGACCTGCGCGCGCGGGCCGTTCGCCGCGTGGAATTACGCATGACGGATGACGAATTACGAAAAGCCGTCTTTCCGAAAGATTGGATCGACGGGTCGAGTCGCGACGGGGCGGTCTTGGGAAGCTGGCGCGGACCGGTGGATGGACTTCTGGCGTGGCTCGGGTCGCTCAAGCTGCAGGACGTCGCGATCGGCGCACCGGACCTGGAGGACTTGTTCGCGGCGTACTATCGGGAGGACACGCCCGCGCCCGGGAAGGAGGCGCGATCATGATCAGCCTGCCACTCGTCCGTCGGACCATCCGCGACTATTTCCTGCTCTGGGTCGCCGCAGCCATCCTTCTTGCAACATTTCTCGTGCTCTTCAACTTCGCGCTGGACTCCGTGCCGCGCGACCAGACCGAACAGTGGTTCAAGTTGCCGTGGGTGCGGTCGCTGATTTCGGCCCTGGTCGGGGCCGATGTGGCGGAGTTTACCAAGCCGGGCGGCCTCTTGAGCCTGGGTTTCAGCCATCCGTTGGTGTGGGTGCTGCTTGTTGCGTTTTCGCTCACGCTGGCCAGCGGCGCGCTGGCCGGAGAAGTCGATCGCGGAACGGCGGACGTCTTGGCCACGCTGCCGGTTTCACGGGCCACGATTTACGCGTCCGTCAGCGTTGCACTGGTGGGCATGAGCGCGGCGCTATGTTGGTTTGTTTGGTTGGGGGCGAAGATCGGGCTGCGGCTGACGGGATTTCAGGGTGTGCCGTTGGACCTGTTCGCCATCGTGACGTGTAACCTCAGCGCGGCGGTCGTGTTCGTTTGCTGCCTGGGGCTGGCCATATCGGCCGCATCCGATCGGCGGGGGATGGCGGTAGCCGCCGCGTTCTTCCTCGTCTTCTACTCCTTCGTCGTGAACTTCCTGTGCTCGCTGTGGCCGGCGTTGCGGCCGATCGATTTCACGGGTTTCCTGCACTATTACGCGCCGCTCGTCATCATCCGCGACGCCGCGTGGCCGTGGAAGGACATGGCCGCCTTGCTCGCCATAGCAGCAGTATTCTGGTTTGCGGGATTGGCGATCTTTGTCCGGCGGGACATTCCAGCGCGGTGATTACGCGAAGCCGTTGTCGGATTCCATCGTCTTGCGCCATTCGGCGAGGTTTTCCAGATAGACGCTGGTGCCGCGGGCGACGCAGGAGAGCGGATCGTCGACAACTTTGACGTCCAGGCCCGTCGCCTCGGACATGAGCGTGTGTAATCCGCGAAGCAGCGCCCCGCCTCCGCAGAGATAGATGCCCGTCTCGACCAAATCGGCGGCGAGTTCGGGCTCGCAGTGTTCGAGCGTGTGCGTGACGGATTCGAGAATCTGGCTGACCGGCTCGCGGAGGGCCTCGCGAACTTCCTGGCTGGTGATGACGGTCTTTCTGGGCAGGCCGCTGATCATATCGCGGCCGCGGACCTCCATGGTCAGCTCCTGGTCCATCTGCGCGGCCGAGCCGATCTGAATCTTGATGTTCTCGGCGGTCTGGGGGCCGATCTGCATGTTGTAGGTGCGCTTCATGTGCGCGGTGACGGCTTCGTCGAGGTCGTCGCCGGCGACGCGGAGCGAAGTGCTGGCGGAGATGTCGGCCAGCGCCATGATCGCCACTTCCGTCGTGCCGCCGCCGATGTCGACAATCATGCTGGCGCGGGCCTCGGCGATGGGCAGACCGGCGCCGATACCGGCGGCCATGGGCTCCTGGATCAGGTACACGCGTCTCGCGCCGGCGCGTTCAGCGGAGCCGTACACCGCGCGCTTCTCGACGGCGGTGATGCCCGAAGGAACGGCGATGACGACGCGGGGGCGAATGAAGCGCCGGCCGCCGTGGACCTTGCGGATGAAATAGCCGAGCATCGCCTCGGTGATGTCGAAGTCGGCGATGACGCCGTCCTTGAGCGGGCGGACGGCCATGATCGAGCCGGGCGTCTTGCCGAGCATTTCCTTGGCGACGAGTCCCACCGCGTTGCCGCCTTGCAGGACTTCATTCGTGCCCTTGCGCACGGCGACGACGGACGGCTCGTTCAGGACGATGCCTTCGCCCTTCACGCACACCAGTGTGTTGCAGGTGCCCAGGTCGATTCCCATATCGACGCTGAACATTCCCAGAAGTGAATCGAATAACAAGGCAGCGAATCCCTTCTTTTATGCCACGACGCGATGAAGCGCAATCCATTCGCTCGAGCGGCTTAAAGAGACAAGTCCCGCTCAGCCGATGGCGGCATTCTACCGTTTGCCTGGCGTAACGCTATAGCGAACCGGGCAGAAATCAAGAAAAGTTGGACGTGCCGCGGCCTACTGTGAATTCCCAGGTTGGGCGTTGGGCTCGATAGAGCCACGGCCTCGCTGCTGCGAGACCGTGCCACCCGCGGCTAGATGCCGGGGAAGGGCTTGCCGAGGAGATCGATGCAGCGAAAGATGGCAAAGGCCAGCGTGCCGGCGACGGTCGCAAGGGCGACGGCGACCATGACGGTATAGATGTCATTGGAGGGCCGACGCGACGGGGCTCCTCCGGGGCCTGCGGGAATCTGGCTCATCGTAATCGCTCCTGGTCGGTCGTAATCATCGCCGTTCAATTAGCTTGGCGACGAGGGATTCCGCTTCTCACATGACCGGCTAGCCCCTCATTGCGAAGCTGGCCTCGTCCCGGGCATAGTCACCGGGGCGAATGTCGCCTTCGGACTGTTCGATCTGACCGGCGGACTGGTTGGCTTCGACCTTGGTAATTCTCAGGGTGCCCAGGTACTGGGGCCTGCTACCCGAACCGGACCGCCGGTAGATCAGGAAGTTCATGCCGTGGGCGACGCCGTCGGCACTGCCGACCGAGATGCTGGCCAAGTCGCCCTGAATGCTCGTCACCTCGCCCCGGATGGGCATCGCCAGACCGCCGGCTTCGGGGGCATGGACGGAGGGTACGCCTGCCTCGACCGATACTCCGCTGGGGATCTGCGTGGCACGGGCCAGTCCGGTGCTGGAGCCGCCGGCTCCTCCGCTATCCATGGCAGCGATCTGCTGCTGGAGGCCCCGGACCTGGGCCTTGGCCATTTCGATGTTGGTGGTGAGTTCCTTGACGCGGTCCGTGAGGTCGATATTACCGCGTTCGAGTTCGCTGTTACGGCGGGCGAGCTTCGTGCTGAATTCCCGCTCGCGGCTGAGATCGGCCTGGACGAGCTTGAGGCTCTCGCCGAAGCTGGAGGCCTGACCCTGCTCGATGCTGAGTTTGCTCTGGGCGTCGGCGACGGCGCGATTCAGTTCGGAAATCGTGCCTTCCTTTTCGGCCAGATCGCCGTTGAGCTTGCTGATGGTTGCCGAGTCCGCGAGATGCTGATCGAGGGCCCGCTGTTTTTCGAGGGCGGCGTTGGCGGCGACGGTCCGCTCCTTGGCCTGCGCGGCGGTCGCGGCCGTCTGCCAGTCTTCCGCAGACTGCTTCCAGTTCTGCTGCTGGGCGAAGGCCGAGACCACGAGCATAGCGAGGGCAATGGATAAGAAGGTCAGCAGGGTGACCAACACTTTTGTCAGGACGCTCACGGCAATCCTCCTGGCTTGTATCGCGCTACGGACCGGCAGGCTTGTTCGCTTACGCTCGCTCTTTCCACCCGCCCCCCGGCAGGGATGTCGCAGCCCGTGGCGCGTGTTGTTTTGCTCGCGGGCGATTGTCGGCGCCGCGCGGTCTTGGTGAGGCCCTACCATGCCCCGGCAAATCCGCAGCCGGAAACCCGGTAGGATTACTTGATTATCCCCACGTGGCAGGCCATTTGCAAGGGGTAGGGGTCTCGACAATTCGCTTTGCGGCGAATTCTGATTTCGGTCATGGCAGGGCCAGTAATGGCGGGTCGGCACGAGTCCAGCGCGGGGCGGGACACCGGCGATGTGTTATCGGCTTCCGCAATGCCTCCGACCGCGGCGGTCCCCGGCGGGGTTTGCGGCCTCTCGGGTGCGATCGGGGGCCGATTGGCTTGATTCGTGACCCTCGCGTCCCTTAGATTAGATGAGACATCGGCCAGCCATTGCGATACGTCCCGTGTCGCTAATCCTGCCAGCCAAGCCTGCCTGAGACCGTTGGCCTTCCTTGCCGGGGAATGCGGCCGCGGCGATGTGCCCGGAGGTACGAGGATGACTGTGAGAGCGAGCCTGAGATCGTTGGGTGTTATTTGCTGCGCGGGCCTGTTGGTTTCCGCTGCGGCGGTTCGCGGAGATGTCGTCGCCCCCGGGGCGTTGGCCGGGTTCGGCCTGCAACGCGCCTGGGAGGTGGACCTGAAACTGAACGGGGAACTCGTTTCGCGAATCGCCCTGCTCGACGACAGCCTTTACGTCATTACGAACGCCAATCGAGCCTACGCGGTTCACGCGCCGACAGGGATTATTCGCTGGTCGGCCCTGCTGGCCGAAGCCGATCAGGCGCTGCGCGGCCCGTCCCATAGCGAGGATTACGTTTTCTTCACGACGGGTGGGACCGTGATGGTCCTGAACCGGCGGACGGGTGAGCCGGCGCTGGAGCCGCGCTCGATCAACGGCGTCGTGATCGAGGTGCAGCACGATACGTCTACGATCAGCGTCGGCGAGGCGCATGGCGTCCGGGTCGGCGACACGTTGCGAGTGTATCGGCCGAATGAAGTCGGCGAGGTCTCGGGGTCGGCGCTGGCGGAACTGAAGTTATCGTCGGTGCTCAACCGCCAATCTATGGGCAAATTGACGCGGCTGGAGGGTGGGGACAAGGTCCGCCCGGGCGATCGCGTCGTCGGCGATCTGGAATTGCCGCTGGAAGAAGTGAAGCTGCCGTTCGCGGCGAGCTGCGCGGCCGTGGCGGACGAAAAGCGGATTTACGTCGGTGCGGCGAACCAGCGGTTTTACTCGATCGATATCCTGCGGGGCATCCAATACTGGCAATTGATGACGCCCAACACGGTCGCCGGGACACCAGTCATCTCGGGCGGCAACCTGTATTTTGCCGGGCTGGATGGCCGCGTCGTTTCCTGCACGAAAGAGGATAAAGTCAAGAATTGGACGTTTGACACCGAGGCGCCCGTCTTCAGCGATGTCGTGGTCACGCCGGACTCGGTTTATGTCGCGTCGAGCGATCGGTCGCTGTATTGCCTGGATCGGGTGATCGGGAAGCGGCGCTGGCGCGTGCGGTTTGATACGCCGCTGCTCACGTCGCCGCACGCGGCGCTGGACCGCGTGTACCAATCGATTCCGGAGGAGGGGCTGTACGCGCTGGAAGCCGGGACCGGCGCGCAGATCTGGCGGCGGCGCGAGGGCGGGCAGTTTCTGTTGCAGTTTGGCCGGTATTCCTATTTGCTTTCGGAGGGGTCTGGGGAGGTGCTGAGGGTCAGCACGGCGACGGGCAGCGTCGAGCAGACGCTCAACGCGTCGATGATCGCGTTCGCGGCGGCGTCGCAGCCCGATGAATCGGTCTATCTGGTGGGAAGCGGCGGGGAGATCTCGTGTTTGCGCTCGACGGATGCGCCCAGACTGAGTCCGGAACAGGTGGTGGATGTCCTGCGGAACGATCGCCGCGCCAAGGCGGCGGCGGATGTCGAAGCGGCGAAGCTCGCGGCTAAGGTCAAGGCGGCGCCGGAGCCCCCGAAGCGAAGCAAGCTGCCGGAGTGGCTGTTTGAGGAAGACTGGCTGACGAGCAAGAGCACGGCGCGGCCGGTGGGGGGACGCGGGCTGGCCGGTGTGAAGGAAGAGCCGGTGAAGCCGAAGTCCAAGCCCGCCGCGAAGAAAACCGAGGAGTCCGAGGAAGAGGGCGCGGCGGAGGATGCTGAAGCCGAAGAATCGCCTGCTGAGGAGGAGGGCGCCAGCGACGAAGCCAGCGAGGACGAGGCTGAGGAGGAAGGCGAAGAGGCCGACGAGGAGGAGGCGGAAGACGAAGATTCCGCGACGAGTGAGCCCGCCGATGAGGATGAAGAAGGCGCCGACGAGGAATCGGAGGATTCCGAGGCGGAAGAGGGTGATGAGGAGAGTCCCGACGAATCGGAAGATTCGGAAGGCGAGGAAGAAGACAAGGAGCCCGAGGAAAAGGAGGAGGAATCCCCCGGTGCCCGATAGGGCCGGCGGCGATTGCCGCGAAAACTCAATCTGCTAGGCTAAAGGCCGGTTCGTGGTGACGAGCCGGCCTTTTTGTTGCGCTGGTGCTGGTGCGATCCCGGCGCGCCGGGATTCTCGCACCCGGATGAAGGACGATGGCTGAGCACAAGATTCGCCGAGCCCTGATCGCCGTCTATGACAAGACGGGCATCGCCGATTTCGCGCGGGCCCTGGTGGACGAGTTCGGCATCGAGATCATCTCGACCGGCGGAACGGCCAGGCACCTGAAGGACGCGGGCATCCCCGTGACGCTCGTCGAGGAGGTCACGGGCTTTCCGGAGATGCTCGACGGGCGGGTGAAGACGCTGCATCCGAAAATCCACGCGGCGATCCTCGCCGACCGCGACAATCCCGAGCACATGCGTCAGCTCGCCGAGCAGGGCATCCAGCCGATCGACATGGTCGTGGTGAACCTGTACCCGTTTGAAAAGACCGTCGCCGATCCGAACTGCAAGTTTGAGGAGGCGATTGAGATGATTGATATTGGGGGGCCGTGTCTCTTGCGGGCGGCGGCGAAGAATTTCGGCTGTCTGGTCGTAATCGGCGATCCTCGGCAATACCCATACGTTTTGGACGCGATGCGGAAGGACAAAGGGCAGGTCCCCTACATGATGAGCCTTGTCTATGCGACGGGCGTGTTTCAGCGAACGAGCCAATACGATTTAGGCATCTACACACATTGGAGTCGATTCATCGAATGGGCAATGGAGCGAAAGGCTGAACAATCAGGCCGAGACGCACAATTTGAGCCTGCCCCGGCTAGTGCCATGCTCGCGCTCGATCGAATAGATGTTGCGCGATATGGAGAGAATCCCGATCAGGAAGCCTGCATATGGCTGATCCGGTCGGCGATCGGAATTGCCGGCGTGTCTTCGATCAGTGGAGGGCTGAAAGACTGGGTCGTGAAATCGGTCGCAACGGACTTGTCTTTCAATAACTATGTTGATGCCAACGCCGCGTTGGAGCTTTGCGCGGAATTGACGCGTGCGAACAAATCTCTGTCTAATTGTGCCTTCATAAAACATACTAACGCGTGTGGTGTCGGCATAGCGTCCGAATCCAGGGAAGCCTATCGCCGCGCTTACCTCGGCGATCCGAATGCGGCGATGGGGGGGATACTCGCCGTCAACTTTCCCGTAACGAACGATTTCGCCACCTTGGTCATGGAGACCTACGATCGCTTCGGCAAAGTGGCGGGGGCGGGCGGATTCTTTGTCGAAGTCTGGGTCGCACCGTCTTTTGATGAAAAGGCCGTCGAGATCATTCGCACGAAGAAGAAGTGGGGCGAGAACGTCCGGCTGCTCGCCGTCGGCGACATGAGTGCTGCGCCGAGCGCCGACGAAATGGAGTACAAGACCATCGCCGGCGGCATGCTCGTTCAATCGCGCGACCTCATCGGGCTCAACGAAGATCAGTGGAAGGTCGTGACAAAGCGAGCGCCGAGTGAATCGGAAATGGCGGATTTGAGGATGGCGTGGCTCATTGCCAAGCACACCAAGAGCAACGCGATCAGCATCTGCAAGGACGGGATGCTCATTGGCAACGGGGCCGGGCAGATGTCGCGGGTGATGAGCTGCCGGATTGCGACGTGGTTGGCCAAGGAGAACGGGCACGCGGACAAGATCAAAGGCTCCGTGGCCGCGTCAGACGCGTTTTTCCCGTTCCGCGATGGGCCGGAGATTCTGCTCGATGCGGGGGTGACGGCGATTATTCAGCCCGGCGGGTCAAAGCGCGACGCGGAGACCATCGCCGCCTGCGACGAACGTGGGGCGGCGATGATCTTTACGGGTACAAGGCACTTTAAGCACTGAAGTGCAATTGCGAATGGCGAATAGCGAATAGCGAAAAAAGTCAAGCGCGGCAAAGGATTCCCGCACGATTGACGTTCGCCATCGTCCGCCACAGAGGGCGGACGCTACAGCGGTTCGGGCTTGTGCTTTCGCTTCTTGTCCGTGCGCTTTTCCGTCCGCTTCTCGACCTTCACTACATCGTCGTCCTTCTCCTGATGAAACGCCCCGGCCTGGCCGGCGAAGGCGTTGATCATCGGCGAGAACTTCTTGATGGCCGCGTTGATGTTGGGTAGGCCGCTGATCGAGGTGCGGAGCGTAAGCTGCGTCGGCGATTGTCCGAGGCCCAGCCAGGCAACGGTGTTGCTGCAGAGTTCGGCGGCGGGGCCGGCGGCCATCGCCATTCCCATGTCGCCGGAGCCGGCGGCGACCTTGGCGAGCCGGCCGACGTGGGCGACGACCATGATGCTGCTGTCGGTCGGCATCTTCTCGATCACCTTGCCGAGGACGGGATCGTCGAGAACGCTGCGGTTCTTGCTGCCCGCCTGCATGGCGGCTTTGAGGGCAGTGCGCGTCAGGCCGATGGCGATGCAACCGTCGAATTCGGCGAGATAGACCCGGCCGAATTCGGGAATGGCGTAAGACATCACGTCCGTCTCCCCAATTTGCACCGCCTTGGGTGCGATCGGCTCCTTGCCGGCGACGAGACCAGGGATGGTCAGTAGTTGGTTCCACAGGGCTTTGGAGCGGGCAACGTCGTTCACGGCGAGGAGGATGCCGACGTTGGGGATTTTCGAGACCTCGCCGTCGCCTTCGGACATCGCGCCGGGCACGATGAACGCGCACACCTCGCGGATGTTTCCGAAGAACTCGCGACCGATGTCGAAGCCGGTCACGGCGACTTTGTCTCCGGGCTGGCCAGCGGCGTCGGCGGCGGCCTGGACGAGGGCTGGGTTGAGGCCGAGGCCGAAGAATCCTGCGGCGTCCTTGGGCACGCGGGACAGGCACTGTCGCGTCATCGGCGGAAGCCGCAGGAGGTTGTAGACGATGCTGCGATGATCGTCGGCGTAGCGGACGGCGAGTTGCGTAGTGAGCGCGCCTTCGTGGATACCCATCGAGTAGGTCGCCCAGCGGAGATGGTCGAGATCGCCCAGGACATTGGCGACTTGAAACTCTTGCCGGTCATCCTCAGACATCGAGCCGGTCACGCGCTTCAAGACGGCCGCGAGGTCGCAGAATGCGAATATTGTTGCACCGGTCCGATCGGTCATGACCTCGGAGAGGTCGTCGCGCGTGGCGAGCGATGGGGTATCCGAGTTTACCAGGCGTTTGACCGCGCCTTCGACGAGATCACGGCCGGTGCCGACAATAAGAAGCGATTGCGTAAGAACGCCGGTGATTTCACCCATCTTGGAACAATGAAAACCAAAGGTGGGCATATCGCCGATTTTTTCGGCGACGGGGGAGAACTGGAAGAAGGTTTCGAGAAGACCCTTGAGCAAGGCGGCGTCGCCGTGGTGGATGACGGCGAGACCGGAGGGCGGGCCGCCTTCGTTCGGATCGAAATTGGTCATCGCGAAGGCCGCGCCGCCAAAGCTGCTGAGCACTTCAAAGAGCGCCGGGCTGATAGCGACTTCCTCGGGGACATGGAAGGGGGCCGACGACGCCTTGCTCGGGCGTTTGGACAGAACCTGCTGCATGTCGTTCGTGGTGAGGCCGAGCATTTCGGCGAGCTTTTCAATGATTTGACCGGGGCGGGTGATCTCGACATAGGCCAGGGCATCCGGGGGCATGAGGGAGGCGAAGTTCTGCGCGGCAAGGTGGTCGCGGCAGCGATCGGCGCCGGCCCGGGCGGCGGAGGCTACATCATCGCTGACCCGGGCATTAACGACCTTGCTGTAAAGTGTGCGGGCGGCGGCGTAGTCCTTGGCCTCTTTTTCGAGGTAGTACGCCTTGTAGAATTCGGGCTGATTGCTGGACTGGGCGAGGGCATTGGTAGGGGTGGCGGCGATAAGTAACAGGGTGAGGGTGGGGGCAGCGAGCAGGGTTCGCGAGCGATTCATGACTTTCCTCCGAGTTTCAGGCGGCCAAAGAATTACACGGCTGGCGGGGGCGGTCGAGAAGTTGGGCCGCCCGCGCAATGAGATTCCGGTTCCATGAGGTATTAACGAGGGGAGTCGGAATATTTCTCGCGGCCCCGGGCTCCGACTAGACTTTGCAAATGACCACGCCCGACGCGCTCCCGGCACAAAAGGCTTCGCCAGGTATCCCTAAGTCGGGTCGATGGGACTGGACCCTGTCCCTGGTGGTTACGGCGGCCCTGATCCAAGTCATTGCCGGGCGGTGGGTGTGGTCGGAGATTCCCCTCCAGACGGATACCGGAATATGGGCCTATTTTGCGGCCAGGATGCTCGACGGAGCACGGCTTTATCAGGATCTGTGGGAGAGCAAGCCGCCGGGGATATTCCTGACCTTTGCCGGCCTGGATCGGGTCTTCGGGGTGGGTGATGATCGAGCTTTCCTTTGGCTGGATGCCTTTCTAACCGTCGCGGTCTGCGGGGTGACTTACGCGGTGGCCCGGCGTTTTGCGCCGCGCGGCCCGGCGGTTTTTGCGACATGTTTTTTGAGCGTCGTCCTGAGTCATCGCGTCCTGGCGGATTGGGGAGACAACCTGGAGAAGTTCGTGGCGTTGTTTGAGATGTCGGCCGTGTGGCTTCTGGTCGCGCGTCGGGCGGCGGCACGATGGTTGCTCATCGGGCTATGTTGCGGGCTGGCGGCGACGTTCAAGCAGACAGGCGTGTTGCTGCTCGCCATTATTTCGATTGGGATTCTGGCCCGATGGCGGGCGTTGGGGCGATCATCCGGTTGGAAATCGATGGCCCTGTGTTGGCTGGGCGCGGCGATCCCATGGATCGGTATCCTGATCTGGTTACGGGCCAATGAATCGCTCGGGGCGTTCTGGCGGCAGGTCGCTGTGCATGACCTGTTTCGGGCCACATCGGCGGAGCACCAGCGATGGCGCATTTTGGAGTGGGACCATTGGTCGGGCGTCGGTCGGCATCTTTTTCTCAGCGTGATCGTGTTCGGCCCGGCGCTGGCGGCGTGCATGGGCTATTGGACGCGACGGCGATCCCGGCGCGCCGGGACCGGGGAGGAGGGCGCCTATGAAACGATTGACGTCGAATTCGGACTGGTTGTGGTGTACGCCTTGGCCGCCACGCTGATATTCGTGGTTGCTCCGCATGGGTACGGGCACTACCTCTTGCAGGCGGCGCCGCCGGCAACGGTGCTCGCGGCCTGGGCGATGGATGCGCCCTGGACGCCGCGGAAACGCCCGGCGACGACATTTGTCTTCCTGATCGGTCTCGTCGTCGGGGTCTGCCAACTCCGGGACCACGTTCAATTTCTGATGAGCCCGCAGAGCAGTGCGCGAAGGGCGTACCACCATCGCCGCGAGCGCGTGGACAAACTGGTCCGCGTCTTGCGTGAGACGTCGGCCGACGATCAGGCGATCATGCTTTGGCCGAGCGATCACGCCGTGAGCTACTACGCCGGTCGCCGGACACCGCTGGAGATCTGCCAGGCGATCGACATCTTTGGGGGGCGCATTCGGCTGCTCGATCCGCCGCTGCCGGAGGTGTTGATGCGATTGCAAGCGACGCCGCCGGAAACGATCGTCGATTGGACGCCGATCGATGTGCAACCGTCGGATCCAAGCGACGCGGCATCTCCGCCGACGCTTCTGGTTCCGGCAGGCGGTTTTTCACTGGCGGAGGAACCCGATCTCCGGCATGGCCACCTCGAAGGACGGCTCCTGGCACCGCTGAAGGAATGGGTCCGGCGCGATTACGGCGGACAAGTGCGCTATGGCGATCTCTGCACGGTTTACTTTCGCGGGCGGCCATGGCGGGAGTGGCAGGATTATCTGCGGGCGGAACGCATTCAACCGATTGAGACACCATGACGCACGACCCCACCGAAGCGAATAAACCTGCACCGCCATCGTCGGTGTCCCATCGAGGGCCGTTGTACGCGCGCCTGGCACTCGGCCTCCTCAGCATTTCGTTGGTGTTGTTCGGATTCTCGGCCTGGGTATGGTTGAGATCGGAAGGCAGCGAAGAATTTCGCCGGGGGTACTCGCCTCTGACCGCGGAATGGCGGAGCGACGACGATTGGGTCGCCGATCCGTATATTGGCAAGACGATGCGCTGCGGTGTCGTGGTGGCGCAAACGAACGAACTGGGCCGCGCATACATCTACAAGTCCGAGCCCATTGGGGCGAACGGTGTGTGCTTTCGTGACCATCCGACGAAGGCTCCGGTTTGGGCGGTGGCGGTTGGTGACAGCTTTGTGTTCGGCCACAAGGTTGCATTGGAGGCGGCGTGGACGGAACGGCTGGAGGCGGCGATCGGCCGCAACGTCCTGAACCTGGGGATTTCCGCCAGCGCGCCGACGCAGTTCTTGCGGTGTTTCGAGGTCCACGGTGCGTCCCATCGACCGCGCGTCGTCATCATGGTCACTTTTGTCAATGACTGGATTGATGAGGCGTGCTTTCAGGCGTGGTGGGCGGCGCGGCAGACGCTGGGCCCGCAGATCGACTACCCGCGGTCGAACGCCATTTTCGAGGCGGTACGAAAAAACGCCTATCGACTGCCGCCGGATTGGCAACATCCGCCGCTGGGAGGGACGGCGGAGTGCGAAATCGACGGCGAAACCTATGTCCTTGATGCCGATGCCTATGCGGCGCAAGACACGCGCAGCACGATTCTGGCGGAAGGCAAGGCCTCCTCGGAGCGCGCGATGGTGTCCCTGCGCGACGCCGCCGCAAAGGTCGGCGCGACGCTGATCGTCGTGTCCATCCCGGCAAAGGCGTTCGTCTATCACGAGCGGGCGGCGGCGCTGCTGCCCTATGCCCGCAAGATGCCCCCCGATACGTTTTGCAATGAAGTGGCGTCGTGGTGCAGGAAGAAGGAAATCCTCTGTGTGGATATGCTCCCGGTCTTTCGTGAACGCGCGGCGGCCGGCGAGCGGCCTTTTTTTCCGCGAGACAGCCATTTACGAGAAGAGGGAAACCAGATTCTCGCGGATGAGATTCACCGCGTCATGAAGGAAAACGGGTTATTGCCGTCCGCGAGCGCTCCTTCACCGGAGGTCGAACCTACGAGTAGATCTTGATGATCTGGTCGAGGAACTTTAGGGCGTCGTTGCGCTTGCGCTGGAAGGTATTGCGGCCGATGATGGAGCCGAAGCCGCCTCCGTCGCGGATGGCCTTGCATTCCTCAAATACGTCTGCGTCATTCTCCTTCTTGGCCCCGCCGCTGAAAATAACGATTCGGCGGCCGTTGAACGCACACTGGATGACGTGCTTGACGCGCTCGGCCAGCGTGCCGATGGCGATCTTTTCTTTCTCGTAGACCTTCCGTGCGGCGTCCTGTTCGATGTGGTTGGAAGGCAGTTTCACTTTGATGATGTGCGCGCCCAACTGGCAGGCGATCTGCGCTGCGTAGCCGCACACGTCGATCGCTGTTTCACCTTCCTTGGAGAGTGAGCTGCCGCGGGGATAACTCCATACGACGACGGCCAGACCGGCGGCCTTGGCTTCCTCGGCGTAGGCCCGACACTCTTCATACATTTGTTTCCGCAAAGCCGAACCGGGGTAGATGGTCAGGCCGACGGCACAGCAGCCGAGGCGGCGGGCATCGCGAACCGAGGCGGTGAGCGCCTGCCACGAATCTTTTTCGTCGGCCAGCATGTCGTGGTTGTTGGCCTTGAGGATGAGGGGGACATCGCCGGCGAAGTCCGCGGCGCCAGCTTCGAGGAAACCCAGCGGAGCGGCGTAGGCATTCAGGCCCGCTTCCGTAGCGAGCTTGAAGTGATAGTGAGGATCGTAGCCGGCGTCGTTGGGGCCGAAGCTGCGCACGGGACCGTGCTCCCATCCCTGATCGACGGGGAGGATCACCATGCGGCCGACGCCGCCAAGGCGGCCGTGGTTGAGCATCCGGGCCAGATTGGTCAGGACGCCGGGGTTTTCACCTTTGTACCAGCTCAGGATTTCGCGAACGCGCTCGGTCATGGTGGTGTCCCTCCAGGAAAATGGAGCCTATGGCCATGAAGGTAACGATTCCCCGTTCATCGTCAAGGCCTCGCGCGCATCGTCATTAGCGAGCAATATCCCAAAGCCACGCGAAGACGAGTCAGGGTGCGGCAATGCTGGCCGGTTCGATCGTCAGGTCGCACCGTCGCTCGTCGCTGTCCGCGTACTCCCAGAATTTTTCGTAATTGCCGTCCTGCAGTCGGCAGCGAAGGATGGCGTGGGCCAGCGGGCCAACGACGATGATCATGGCCTCGTCGGGATGGCGCTTGAGAATTTTTTTGAGTCCGTTGGATAGGCGCGAAGCGGCAGTGGGAATGGACTCGCCTTCGGGCGGTTCGACGGTCGTCGGCTCGGCGCGCCATTGGCGATGGACCTTGGGAAAGCGTTCGCGGAATTCATCCATCGTCAGCCCCTCCCAATGGCCGAGGTCGACCTCGCGAAGCTCCTTGACGGTGCGAAAGCGAATACCAAGTTGGTGCGCCATGATCCCCGCGGTTTGTTTGGTGGCCTGCTCGGGACCGCAACGGCAGATGGTCGGCGCCAGCGCGGTGAGGGCGCCGCCATCGGCGACCGCCTGTTCGTGGCCGGTCTGATTGAGGGGCAGATCGGTGTCACCGGCCAGTCGGTCCTGGACGCGCCAATCCGTCTGTGCTGTGGCGATGAGGATGAGTCGGGTCATGGGGCTCGCGCCAATAGTCGATGCGGTCAGGCGTCGTCCAGGATCTCGATGGTAGCGAAGGGCTTGCCTTCGAGAAACTCCAGGCTGGCGCCGCCGCCGGTGGAAATGTGGGTCATCTTGTCGGCCAGGCCGGCGGCTTCGACGGCCGCGGCCGAGTCGCCGCCGCCGATGATGGTCGTTGCGCCATTGGCCGTGGCGTCCGCCAGCGCCTGTGCGATGGCCAACGTTCCCCGATCAAAGGGAGTCGTCTCGAATGCGCCCATGGGTCCATTCCACACGATCGTCCTGGCGGTCGCCAACAACTTGCGGTAATCCGCAATAGTCATAGGACCGATGTCCAAACCCATGAGATCATCGGGAATCGCGCCGGCCACCGTCTTTGTGGCAGCCCCTTTTTCCAATTGCGAAGCGCAGACGTGATCGCTCGGCAGGCGCAACTTCTGTCCTGCTCTGTCCAGAAGGCTTTTGGCCACGTTCGTCTTGTCCCGCTCGCAGAGGCTCTTGCCTACGCCAAGTTCCTTCGCGGCGTTGAAGGTGTAGGTCATTGCCCCGCCGATGAGGATCGTGTCCACCCTGGTGAGCAGATTCTCGATGACCTTGATCTTGTCACTGACTTTGGCCCCGCCCAGAATCGCGACAAACGGCCGTTCAGGCTGAGCGAGTGCGTCTCCCAGAAATTTCAGCTCATTCTGCACGAGGTGGCCACAGACTCTCCTGCCGGCGCCCAGCAGCATGGGCACATCGTACATGCTCACGTGTTTGCGATGGCAGGTTCCGAAAGCGTCGTTGCAGTAAAGGTCGGCGTTCCGCGTCAAGGCACGGGCGAACGCGTCGATCTTTTCCTGCTGATTCGCCGTTGGCTTTTTGTCGGGGTTCTTCTTGGCGGAATCGACCAGCGTTTCCTCGGCATGGAAGCGCAGGTTCTCCAGGACCAGCACGTCGCCGGATTTCATTTCATCGACAAGTTGGTTGGCCTGATCTCCCACGCAATCGTCGGCCAGGCGCACGCCTCTCCCCAACAGCGTCGCCAGGTGTTCCGCGACGGGGCGCAGGCTGAAGGCGGACTCGGGGCCCTTGCCGGAGGGCCGTCCCAAATGGCTCATGAGGATGAGTTTGCCGGCGCGGTCCATGACCGAGCGAATCGAAGGCAGCGCCTGGACCACGCGGCGATCATCGGTGATCCGACCTTCCTTCAACGGGACGTTAAAATCGACGCGCATTAAGACGCGTCGATCGCGAACGTCGACCCGGTCAATGTTCTTTTTCGCCACCCGCGGGCTCCTCCTCCGTTAACGATTCGCGCATGATGTGGTCCAGTCGGAATCCCGCCGGACCCGGATCGTCGCTGCGCAGGTTGTCGCCGATTTTCGACACGTCTTCATCGCCGAAATCGCGATCCGGACCTGCCGAAACGAAGACCGGCCGGCCGTTATTGGCCAGAACGTAGCGCGATTCGTCCGTCTCGGAGAAATACTTGAGCGGCGTCCCCCAGGGGTCTACCAGAATACGCTGTCCCGGGCCGCGCCAGACGGAGGGCGGCAGATCGTCGAGCGTCTGCCGGGTTCGCTCGAAGTCGAGAAGGGCGATGGTCACGCGAGCGGCGGCGTTCGGTTGAGGGGCGATGGGATAGCGATCGTTCGCCCGATGATATTGAGCGAGGGCCTTATCCAGTTCGGCGAGGAGCCGCACCGCCAGGGTCCGGCGGGCGTCGGACTGGAGGCCCCGCGTCCACCCCACCAGCAGAAACAGGCCGGCGCCGATCAGCAGGACGGCGACCGCCATTTCGATGAGGGTCATCGCACGCCCCTGGGTTGGGCGGCCAGCGCGGGCGCGAAAATTGAGCCCCGGCGAGTCCTCCACCTTCTCCATCATCCCTTCGATGTTATGAGAACGGCCGGGGGGGTCAAGATGCTGCGCTTTGCGTTTGGCGGACGCTGTGCGGTCCATTATCGCTATCGGGCGAAGTCACACCTCTCCGCAAGGCTCCTTCGATCGCAATAGGGCGATGCTTGTCATACACGGTCGGAACACCAATAATCCATTAGGTCCATTGGGCAACGGGCGGAGGCAGGCGCGACGAACGCGCTGCACGATTTCAACGGAAAAACCTGCACATGGCGATCTCCGTTTCCTGTAAATGCGGCAAGCAGATGAAGGTCAAGGACGAACTGGCCGGAAAGGCGGTTCGCTGCCCGCATTGCAAGGGGCCGCTGCGCATCCCCGGCGTGACGGTCGGAGCGAGCGCGGGCGCCGCGAAAAAACCGGCGACGGGGCGATCGTCCGCCACGCCGAAGGTCGACGAGCAAGCGGCCTTGATGAAATTCCAGGAGGCACAGAAGAAAAAGCAGCTCTCAGCGGAGGAGGAGGCGAAGTATCGGGAGGAGCAGAACAAGCTGATCGAAAGCTACGACCAATTGACCGGCCGAGCCGGACCCGGCACGAAGGAAGAGAAGAAAAAGGGTCAGCTTACGGAACTGAAGCCCAGGAAGGCGACGGTCTTCACCAAGATCGCGGACGCTTTCGGGACGCTTTTTGGCACGTTCGCGTTCAAATACATTTTTATCGCGCTGCTGCTGGGCGGGGGCGTGGTTGGGAGCGTCTATCTGGTCAAGTTTGTCACGTCCTACATGCACGAGGAGACCGGCCCGCAAATGAAGAACACGGACCGTGCCCGGCTGCTGCTCCGGGAGGCTCGCGAGGACGTGGCCCAGAAGCGCTGGGAAATCGCCCGCGAGAAGCTGGACGAGATGATCCGCCTGGACAAGACGCTGCAGATCAACCGCGACTACAAGAAGATGCGTGAGCAAGTGGACAAGGCGCTGGCCAAGCCCTCTCCATAAATCGGCGGAGGGCGGGCTGGATTCCGGTCGGCGACCGCGGCTACACTCCGTCAATTCTCTATGCCCCAAATCGAGGTGGATTCACTCAGCAAGAACTTTCGCGTACCGGAGCGGGAAGGCGGGCTCGTCGCATCGCTTCGAAGCGTGTTTCGGCGGAAGTATCGACAGGTCAACGCGGTCGATCAGGTCAGCTTCACCGTCGAGAAGGGGGAGATCGTCGGCTTTCTGGGTCCCAACGGGGCGGGCAAGACGACCACGCTGAAGATGCTCTCGGGGTTGTTGTACCCAACGTCGGGAACGGCACGAGTCATGGATCATGTGCCGTGGAACCGGGAGGCGGAGTATTTGCGGCAGATCAGCATGCTCATGGGGCAACGCTCGCAGATGCAGTGGGACCTACCGGCGATCGATTCGTTCATGGTCCATGGGGCGGTCTACAACATCCCCAAGGCGCAGTATCAAGAGACGCTCGACGAGTTGGTGGAGCTGCTGGACCTGACGCCGATCTTAAAGAAGCAGGTGCGGACGTTGTCCCTGGGCGAGCGGATGAAGTGCGAGATTTGCGTTTCGCTGCTGCATCGCCCGGCGGTCCTTTTTCTCGACGAGCCCACGATCGGCGTGGACGTGACCATGCAGGCGCGGATTCGAGAGTTCATCGCCGGCTACAACAAGCGGCACGGCGCAACGATCATTTTGACGAGCCATTACATGGCCGACGTGGTGGCGCTGTGCAAGCGGATCATCGTCATCCACCACGGGCGCATTCTGTTCGATGGGGCGCTCGACGCGCTGTCTGCCAAGCTGGCCCCGTTCAAGGTCATCAAAGTCGATCTGGACCGCGAACTGGACGGCTACGACTTTGCGGCCCTGGGAGAGGTGCTGGTCCGCGAGGGGCGCAAGGTGGAGCTGCGGGTGCCCAAGCGCAGCGCCCCGGCCATTACCGAGCGGCTGCTCAACGACCTCCCAATTCTCGATCTGACGATCGAAGATCCGCCGATCGAGGACGTGATCAAGCGGGCCTTCAGCGAACAGGCCGCGGCCGGAGAGAACCCGGATTCTTCCCGTCAACCCGCGGAGGCGCACGGAACGTGACGACCATCGTGCGAGCGTTTCCCGCTTTTCTTCGCGTCTATATCGGCGTGATGCTTCAGTATCGCGGGGAGATCATCTTGTGGGCCATCTGGGGCCTGGTGAATCCCGCAGTGTTGTATGCGATGTGGAGCGCCGCAGCAGAGGGCCGACCGGATGGCCAGATCGCGGGGTTCTCGAAGGGCCAATTGGCGGCCTACTACTTCGCAATCATGGTCATCGGGCACGTGACCACGGCGTGGGATACCTATGAGATGGGTTACCGCATACGCAGTGGAGAGCTTTCGGCGAAGCTTCTGCGACCGATCTTGCCCATCTGGGAGTCGATGGCGAATAACCTCGCCTACAAGATTGCGACGCTCGGTTTCCTGGCGCCGATGTGGGCGATTTGCTTCTGGCTGTACGCGCCGGATTTTCGTGCGCCGCCATGGCAGATTACTGTTGGGATCTTCACGATTGTGCTGGCCGGCGCGCTGAATTTCGTCCTGGGCTACGTGGTGTCCTTGATTGCTTTCTGGACGCCCAAGCTCGATGCGGTCGGCGAGGTCTATTTTGGTCTGAGCATGTTTCTTGGCGGGCGATTCTCGCCGATGTTGGCCCTGCCCGGCGCGGTTCTTTCGTTTGCCTGGGCTTTGCCATTTCGCTGGATGTTTGCGTTTCCGGCAGAGGTGCTGACGGGCAAGATGACGGATACCGGCCAGATTGCCACCGGCCTGGCGATGCAGTTGGTCTGGCTCGCTGGGCTGGTGATCCTTTTTCGCGTCGGGTGGGCGGCGGCCGTCAAACGTTACTCGGCGGTGAGCGGGTGATCCGATGTCCCTGAAGCGACCCATTAGACTGGCGGCGCTGTTTGCCCGCGTGAGCATTCAGAATGTCGCGGCCTATCGCTTCGACATGATGATGCGGATCGTCGTGTCAATCATGCACCTGGCGAGCGAATTGCTCGTCGTCTGGACGGTCTTTCATAACACGCCGCAGATCCGGGGCTGGCAGTGGCAGCATATGCTGGTGCTGACCGGCGTGTATCGGATGGTGGCCGGGGGCCTGCGCATCTCAATCCTTCCGAACATGCACAAGCTGCTGGAGGACATCCAAAAAGGGACGCTCGACTTCGTCCTTCTTCGGCCGGTCAACGCCCAGCTACTGGTCAGCATCCGCGAGATCATCATCTATCGGCTCGTCGACGTCGTCCTCGGACTGACCGTCTGCGTCATTGGGTGCGTCAAGCTCCACGGGGCGGTGTCGCCGGTCAACCTTGCCATGTTCGTCGGCGTTATCGCGGCGGGATACGTCATTGTCTATGGTATTTGGCTGATGCTGGCGACGCTTTGTTTTTGGTTTGTGCGTATCCAGAACATCGAGATGGTCTTTTGGAATGTGTTCGAGGCCGGCCGCTATCCGATCACGATTTATCCGGATTGGCTGCGCTGGGCGTTGACTTACATCTTGCCCCTGGCATTCATCACGATGGTCCCCGCCGCGACGTTTCTCGGCGATTCATCCAAGATGCCGACGGCCGCACTCGGCTGGGCCTGCCTGTTGGCAGCGGGAATGTTCATCGTCTCGAATCGGTTTTGGCGATTCGGGCTGAGGCACTACAGCGGGGCGTCGGCGTAGGATCGTCAGTCGAGCCGGGACAGGGCCTTTTCGACAGGTGCGAGAACCGCCTGTTTGCGCAGCAAGCGCAGCGCGGTTTGAATGTCCTCGCCGAATGCGCGGTCGGCCTCGGCGTGGGGAATTGATTGGCGCAACGCTTCCAAAGCAAGACGCGGACCCAGGCCGGGTTTGGTGGGGAGGCGGTAATCAAGGGCCTGACCGGCGCAGAGGAGTTCGATGGCGAGGACGGTCTCGGCGTTGTCGATGATCTGCCAGCATTTCAGGGCGCTCGTTGCACCCATGGAGACATGATCTTCCTGACCGAGGCTCGACGGGATGGTGTCCACGCTGGCGGGGTGGGAGAGGACTTTGCATTCGTTCACGAGCGCGGCGGCGGTGTATTGGGGCATCATGAAACCGCTGTTAAGACCGGTGTTTTTCATTAAGAGCGGTGGCAGACCGTCGTGGCCAAGCGTTAGAAGGTATGTCCGGCGCTCGGAGATGCTGGCCCATTCGGTTAGGGCCATCGCGAGGTAGTCGAGGGTGAGGGCGAGGGGCTCGCCGTGGAAGTTGCCGCCGCTGATGACTTCGCCGTTGACGAGCACTGGGTTGTCGGTGATGGAGCGGAGTTCGATGAGGACCGTTTCGGTCGCGTGTCGCAGGGCGTCGCGGCAGGCGCCGTGGACCTGGGGAACGCAGCGGAGGCTGTAGGGGTCCTGGACTTTGTCGCAGTTGGCGTGGGAGACGAGGATTTCGCTGTCGGCCATGAGGCGGCGGATGTTGGCCGCGACTTCGACCGCGCCGGGGTGAGGCCGGAGGGCGATGAGGCCCTCGTCGAAGGGCTTGAGGCTGCCGCGGAGGGCTTCGAGCGACATCGACGCCAGCAGATCGGCGTGTTTGGCCAGGCGGCGGGCGCGGACGCAGATTGCGGCGGCATAGGCGAGCATCATCTGTGTGCCGTTGACAAGGGCCAGGCCGTCTTTCGCACCCAGCTTCACGGGCTTGATGCCGAGTTCTTCGAAGGCACCCGCTGCCGGCCGTACGTTTCCAGCGACGGAGACATCCCCGCGAGCGATCATCGGCAGGACCATGTGTGCGAGCGGCGCGAGATCGCCGCTGGCGCCGAGCGAGCCGCGGGTTGGAATGACGGGCAGGCAGTCGGCGTTGAGCATGGCGGCGAGACACTCGATCACGGCGGGTTGAACACCGCTGGCCCCGGCGGCGAGGGCGACGATCTTGAAGAGCATCATGAAGCGGACGAGTTCAAGCGGGATCGGCGGGCCGACGCCGACGGCGTGAGAGATGATCAGATTTTCCTGGAGCTTTTCGACTTCATCCGGCGCGATCCGCTTGTTGCAGAGCTTTCCGAAGCCGGTGTTGACGCCGTAAATGACCTCGCCGCCGGCCAGGTGAGCTTCGATCTTCGCACGGGCCGCTCGAATCGCGGCCCAGACCTCATCAGAAATCGAAACCTGAAGCGGGCGGTCGTAGGCGGCGTCGAGTTGAACGAGCGTCAGCGGCGAGCCGTCCAGATGAACGGCATGCGCCGGCGTGGTTTCCCTCTGATCCGATGGCTGTGAGTTTCGTTTCACGGAGAGCAATATACCGGCGACTTGGCCGCGTGGCGAAAATCGTGTGTCGCTGGTGGCGCGGCTCGATATAATTGCCCGGCTGCGAGGAGGCCGGTCGAAAAACCGGCCGAGGCGGACGAGAGAATGCCCAAACGCGAAGACATCAAGACGATTATGCTGATCGGATCCGGGCCGATTGTGATCGGGCAGGGCTGCGAGTTCGACTACAGCGGGACGCAGGCGTGCAAGGCCCTGCGGGCGGAGGGGTATCGCGTTGTCCTGCTCAATTCCAACCCGGCGACGATCATGACGGACCCGGAGTTCGCGGATCGAACGTACATCGAGCCGATCACGCCGGCGTTCATTGAGAAGATCTTGGAGACGGAGCAGGCGCGGGGGCCGCGGGTCGATGCGCTGCTGCCGACGCTGGGGGGGCAGACGGGCCTCAACTGCGCGATGGAGGCGTATGAGCAGGGGATCCTGACGCGGTACGGCGTGGAGATGATCGGGGCAACGCCTGAGGCGATTGCCAAGGCTGAGGATCGGACGCTGTTCAAGGAAGCGATGATTCGCATCGGGCTGGATGTACCCGTAAGTGGGACGGCGCATTCGATGGACGAGGCTAACGATGTACTTAAAAAGGTGGGGCTGCCGTGCTGCATCCGACCGGCGTACACGTTGGGAGGCGAGGGGGGCGGTTTTTGCGAGACGCGGGAGGAATTCGAAGAGATCGCGGCGCGCGGGCTCAAATGCTCTCGAATCGGCGAAATTCTGATCGAGGAGAGCCTATACGGTTGGAAGGAATTCGAGCTGGAGGTGATTCGCGACCGCAATGACAACGTGGTGGTGGTCTGCTCGATTGAAAACGTCGACCCCATGGGGGTGCATACAGGCGATTCGATCACGGTGGCGCCGGCCCAGACGCTGACAGATCGCGAATACCAACAGATGCGGGACGCGGCAAAGGCGATCATGCGGGAGATCGGCGTCGATTGCGGGGGGAGCAATGTGCAGTTCGCCGTCGATCCGAAGACCGGACGGCAGTGCATCATTGAAATGAACCCGCGGGTGTCGCGCTCCAGCGCGCTGGCCAGCAAGGCGACAGGCTATCCGATTGCGAAGGTGGCGGCAAAATTGGCCGTCGGGTACACGCTCGACGAGATTCCTAACGACATTACGCGGACGACGCCGGCGAGCTTTGAGCCGGTCATCGACTACTGCGTGGTAAAGATCCCGCGGTGGACGTTTGAGAAGTTCCCTGAAGCGGACGAGACGTTGACGACGCAGATGAAGAGCGTCGGCGAGGCGATGGCCATCGGCCGGACTTTTAAGGAAGCGTTTCAGAAATGCATTCGCAGCATGGAGATTCAGCGGCCGGGGTTCGGGCTGGATCGCAACGATCGCTGGTTGCGGGCGGCACATCGCAAGCACGCGGATGGCGAGGCCGATGCGTATCGCAGCCTGGAGCGGCGCGAGGAGGATGAGGCGGAACTGGTGGGCGCGGCGGTGGGAGCGTCGGTGAAGAGCATTGGTGGGCGGGCGATCGAGGAGCCCAATGTTCTGTCGGGCAGCCGCTTGGGCGAGGCGCCGCCGGACGTGGATGAATCGTCAGCGACGCATTGGCCGATCGATCCGCTGATTCTGCGGATGAAGCTGAAGAAGCCGTGCCAGGGGCGGCCGTATTACATCCGCTACGCCTTCAAGCTCGGCTGGTCCGTCGAACAGATACACGAATTGACGCGGATCGATCCGTGGTTTCTGGAGCAGATGCGCGAGCTGGTAGAGTTTGAGGGCGACTTGCTCGCACACGCGGCGCAGGTGCGCTCGGCGGCGGCGCACGGCGGGGTGGGGGTCGGGGCGGACCTGCTCAAAAGAAGCCGGATGCTGGGGTACAGCGGGCACCAGCTCGCACAGGCGCTGCAGGCGGACGATATCGCGCATCCCGATTTAGGAGGCCGCGACGACGACGGGCGTTTTCGGATGGTGGATACGTGCGCGGCGGAGTTTGAGGCGGCGACGCCGTATTACTATTCGAGTTGCGAGGAGCCGACGATTCGGGTGGAGGGCGGCCGGATCGTGCACCATCGGGAGCAAGAGCTGCGGATCGACGCCCAGCCCCATGTCATCGTGCTGGGCGGCGGGCCGAATCGGATCGGGCAGGGCATCGAGTTCGATTACTGCTGCGTCCACGCGGCGATGGAAGCGCGGCGGATGGGCTTTCGGACGGTGATGATCAACTCGAACCCGGAGACGGTCAGCACGGATTACGACACATCGGATGTGCTCTTTTTCGAGCCGCTGACGCACGGTGATGTGATCCGTGTTTTGCGGGCAATCGGAGAAGCGGGGCAGATTCAGGGCGTCGTTGTGCAGTTCGGCGGTCAGACGCCGCTGAATCTCGCGGAGGGGCTCAAGCGGGCGGGCGCGCCGATCATTGGGACGCCGCCGGAGTCAATTCATCTGGCGGAGGATCGCGACGAGTTTCAGAAGATCCTCAATGACCTGGGGCTTCGGCAGCCGGCGAGCGCTACGGCGCGAGATGTCCCGGAAGCGCGGCGGATCGCCGACAAGCTCGGCTATCCCGTGCTGATCCGGCCGAGTTACGTCCTGGGCGGGCGAGGGATGGAGCTTTGCAATAACCAGGACGATCTCGATCGCTACGTGGAGAAGGCCTTTGCGGCGAGCGATCGCGTTACGTCGTCGGCCGGCACAGTCCATCCGGTCCTCATCGATAAGTTTGTGCTGGATGCGACGGAGATCGACGTCGATGCCGTGGCGGACTATCGGCATCCCGATGATCCGCGCGGCGATTGCGTCGTGTGCGGGATCATGGAGCATATTGAACAGGCGGGAGTGCATAGCGGCGACAGTTCGTGCGCGATTCCGCCCCACTCTATATCTCCAGAGACCATGCGCGAGTTGGAGCGGCAGACGCAGCTTCTGGCGAAGCGAATCGGCGTCTGCGGCTTAATGAATGTGCAATTCGCCATAACTGATGAGGCGGTCTTCGTGCTGGAAGTGAATCCGCGGGCGTCGAGGACGGTCCCCTTTGTGAGCAAGGCGACCGGCGTGCCGTGGGCGAAGGTGGCGACGGCGGTCATGCTCGGCCGGTCGCTGCGCGACGTTTTGTGGGACCGGGGCGTGGGGCGGGGGATTCGGCCGATGATGACGGCGATCAAGGCGCCCGTGTTTCCGTTCAACAAGTTTCCCGGCGTGGATGCGACGCTCGGCCCGGAGATGCGGAGCACGGGCGAGGTGATGGGGATCGATGATTCGTTCGGGCTGGCCTATGCGAAGGCGGCGATTGCTACGCGACTGTCGCTGCCGACGTCGGGCAATGCGCTCGTCAGCGTGAACGATCCGGACAAGCCGCGGGTCATTCCCATTGCGCGGGAACTGCAGGAACTAGGGTTCAAGTTGTTCTCAACCGTGGGTACGCATCAAGTGCTCAAGGATGCGGGGATTCAGTCCGTCGTGGTTTCCAAACAGGCCGGCGCGCCGGAGGGATTCTTGCTTGACCTCATTAATTACGGCGTGCTCGATCTACTGATCAACACGCCGGTTCACTATGGGGCGGCGTGGGAAGAGGGGCGGTGGCGCGCGGCGGCGATTTCGCGAAATGTCCCGCTGATTACGACGCTCGCTGGTGCGCAGGCGGCGGTGTCGGCGATCCGGGCGATGAAGGCGCGCGGGGCGCAGAAGGCGCTGTCCGTACGGGCGCTTCAAGATTATGCGGCGGGCATTCGATGACCAAGACGAAGTGCTATCTCGGCCTTGAAGATGGGACCGTCTTTGCGGGCGAGTCGTTTGGCGCGAGCGGAACGTCTGTTGGCGAGGTGGTATTCAACACGGCGATGTCGGGTTATCAGGAGATACTGACGGACCCGTCCTATTGCGGACAGATCGTCACGATGACGATGCCGCAGATGGGTAACTACGGCGTCAACGCGGAGGACATGGAGTCGTCGAAACAGCACCTGTCCGGCTTCGTGGTCAAAGAACTGTCCCGCCGGTACAGCAATCATCGGGCGACCGGCAGCCTGCACGAGTTTCTCCAGTCGGCGGGAATCATCGGGCTGGCGGGGGTGGATACGCGGACGCTGACGAAGCGGCTGCGGGAGCGCGGGGCGCTACGCGGCGTGATCTCGACGGAGATCGGCGATCCGGCGCAGCTTGTGGCCAAGGCGCGGGCGGCCCGGCCGATGGAGGGGCAGAATCTGGTGGAGCAGGTCCGGCCCGACGGGGAACGGGTCTTTTCGGCCGAGGGCGGCTCCGGCGATCTATCCGTCGTGGCGATGGACTGCGGGATTAAGAGCAACATTCTTCGAGAACTGGCGGCGGCGGGCTGCCGGGTGCGCGTTGTGCCGCCTTCTGCGTCAGCAGAGCAAATATTGTCAACGAATCCGCGCGGCTTGCTCGTAGGCAATGGCCCCGGCGATCCCGCGGCGGTCACCGACGCGGTGGCGACGATCCGACAGCTTGTCGGGCGACTTCCGATCTTCGGCATTTGCCTCGGTCATCAACTTCTGTCGCTGGCCCTCGGCGCGAAGACGTACAAACTCAAGTTTGGTCATCATGGGGCCAACCATCCGGTTCTCAACGCTGAAACCGGCCGCGTCGAAATCACCAGCCAGAACCACGGCTTCGCGGTCGATATCCCCAGCCTGGAGGCGATCGGCGGGCGCGTGACGCACATCAATCTTTACGATCGCAGCCTGGAGGGCTTCGCCCATCCAGAGAATCGTGTCTTCGCGGTGCAGTACCATCCGGAAGCCGCGCCGGGGCCGCATGATTCGGGATATCTTTTCGATCAGTTCGTAGGCATGTTGAAGTAACGAGCCGGGTTTATAATGCCGGTCGTGTCCGACACGACTCACGGCAGTCTGCTCTTGCGCGTCCGGGACCCTCGGGACGAGGAGGGGTGGCGGACGTTCTACGACATTTACGCGCCATTGATCACGCGATACGCGCAGGCCCGAGGGCTGCGGCCGGCGGATGCGGAGGAGGTCTTGCAGGAGTGCATGACGGCTCTGGCGCGGGGCATGCGCGACTTTGATTATTCGCCGGAAAAGGGGCGGTTCAAGAGCTGGCTTCGCTCGATGGTGAACCATCAGGTGATCAATTTCCTGCGGCGGCGGCGCGACCGGCAGGCGGGCGAGGAGCAGTTGGCGGTCTTGCCGGATACGGACCCGAGCGTGAGCGCGGTGTGGGACCGGACGTGGCGGGTGCAGCGGCTGACGTACTGTCTCGAACAGGTCCGGGCGGAGGTGGCGCCGAAGACGTACGAGGCGTTTTGCCGGTATGTGCTGGACGAGTGGCCGGTGACGCGGGTGGCGGAGGAGCTGGGCGTCAGCGCGAACGATGTCTATCTGGCCAAGAGCCGAATTACGAAGCGGCTCAAGGATAAGATGTTTGAACTTCTGGGCAGTGATACATGAACGCGAGTGCGCCGAGAGCTTGCCTGACGGAAGCCGAGTTGGAGGAACTCGCCGGAGGACGATTGTCCCCGGGGCGCGAGGCCGAATTGCAAAAACACCTGGAGGGTTGCGTCTCCTGCCGGGGGCGGTGGGAGGAGCGGCGGGGCGATGAGGAGATGTTCAGGGAACTGCGGGCGGCGCGAAATGAACCCGCTGTAGCTGGCGGTGATTCGCCCGGGGCGAATTTGACGCATACCCGCGGGCCGTCCGATGGAAATGTCCCGCCATTGATGCTGCCGCCCGAACTGGCGGTGACGATTGAGGGCTATTCCATCACGCGCGAAATCGGACGCGGGGGAATGGGCGTCGTCTTTGAGGCCATCCAGCAGCGGCTGAACCGCAAGGTCGCGCTCAAGATCCTGCCTGGTTCGTCGGGCTTGCGGGATCGCGATGCCGTCAATCGGTTCCGCCGCGAGGCCACGGCCGCCGCCAGACTCCACCATACGCACATCGTGCCTGTTTATGACTTCGGCCAGTCCGGCGTCGCGCATTACTACGCGATGGAACTGGTCGAGGGGCGGTCGATGACGGACATGATCCGGCGGCTGGCCAATGCGAACGCGCCCGATGCCTCGCCGGCCGAATTGGAACGCCTGTTGTGCGATGCGACCGACATCGAGCCGGGCGAGCCGGGGTCCAGCGGCACTTTTGACAGGTCGGGATCATTTGCCGCGCCGGGATCAAGTGCCGGGTCGTTTTCGCTCACGCGGACGCGGGTGTATTACCGCCATGTGGCGCGGTGGATGGCGGACGCAGCCGATGCGCTGCACTACGCGCACGATCAGGGGATCATCCATCGCGACATCAAGCCGAGCAATCTTCTGCTGGCCCGCGATGGGCGGATCATGATTTTGGATTTCGGCCTGGCCAAGTCGCAGGGGGATCATTCCGTGACGATGACCGGGGCGATCGTGGGGACGCTGCGCTATATGAGCCCGGAGCAGGCGATGGCGAAGCGGATGAAGGTGGATCATCGCACGGATATTTATTCGCTCGGGGCGACGCTGTACGAATTGCTGGCGTTTCAGCCCGCCTTCGCGGGGCACGACGATAAGGAGACGCTGGGGCTGATCATTACGCGCGATGCGACGGCGCCGCGGAAGATTAGCTCGACGGTGCCGCGAGAGCTGGAGACGATTTGCCTGAAGACGCTGGAGAAGGACCCGGGGGCGCGGTATCAGACGGCGCGGGAACTGGCGGAGGATTTGCGGCGATTCATCGACGACCGGCCGATTCTGGCAAAACCGCTCGGTCCTGTTGGCCGGTCGGTGAAGTTCATGCGGCGTCGGCGGGCGGCGACGGTGGCGATCTTTTCCATTGTACTTTTGGGCGCTTCAATAGCAGGAACGGCGAGCTATAAGAGGCGAGCAGCGAGGGCCGAAGAAGAGAGTCGATTGGCCGAGGCAAAGGCAAAAATTGAAGAGGTTGAAAAACTTGTTAGTGTTGGAGTTAGCCACATCAGGAACAATGAGCCAGCGCAGGCGACTTCGGTACTTTCTAAGGCACTATTGATCGATCCCGCCGATTACAGGGCGTTGATGAATCTCGCAATCGCAAAGAAAAACCTTTATGTAGTCACGGCTGACTCGCCAACTTCCAGACGTGAACATTTTCTGGACGAAGCCATCGAGCTCTTTACTAAGGCCAGTGACGTGTCCCCAAACCGTTGGGAGCCTCTGAATCTCAAGGGGGTCGTACTCCGGCTTCGAGGGCGATATCCCGATGCCGTCGATGCGTATGAACAGGGGTTGGAACTTGCGGAACGAACTGCAAGCGAGCTTGAGAAAGACGGCAGGCATGACGAAGCAGGAAAACTCATTGCGGACAGTTTCGCAATGTACGTCAACCTTGCAAACGTCTACATGTTGCAGTATGAATTCCAAAAGGCGGAAGAGTGTCTTTCGAGAGGCGCGCTAATCACAGACTCCAAGGCAGCGACCCTATGGAATAACATTGCTGCAATACAACTTCACTTGCGAAAGACGGAAGCGCTTGATTCCTGTGAACGCGCCCGCAATGCGGAACCTCAAAGCCTTCCCGTTCTCTTGTTGTTGGCGAAGCTTTATTTGACCTTGCCGGCGAAGGAGGACTTCGACCGTGCGCACGACCTAGCGAATACCGTCGATGTCCTAGCCGCAGGTGGTCCATTGGCGGCTGAAATCAAGCGAATCCGGGCTCTTGCAGAACTTAGGGTCGAGAACTATGCAAAGGCAATAGACTATGCGAAGAGCGCGATTGAACTGAACGATCGATCGGCATTCCCTTACTTAATTATGGCGATTGCGCTGGCAAGGACCGAATCGCCGGATGAGGCTCAAAGGGCCCGTGATCAAGCTATCGTCCTTTTGAGGCAAGTCTCCGATGGCTCGTCGGCCATGTTTCCGAAAGTCATGTCAGAGTACTCGGGGGCAGTATGGATTGACAGCATCGCTGACCTAGACGCCTTGCGGGCGGAGGCGGAGAAGCTGTTGGACATGAAGTCGGCGGCGAGTCAGCCGACGAGTCAGGCGGGGGGCTAAGGGGGGCGAGGCTTCGGGTGGGGAGGTTGGGGGCTGTTTCGCCCATGGGAGACTGGTTTGAGGGGAACGGGCGGGTCGATCGCGAGCGCCCGAAAACGGCACGGTGGGCCGGTCGGAAGACTTTCTACTTTCCCTGACAGAATTCTGGAGTCGGGACGAAGGATTTGGTAGACTGGGAGTCAAGCTGGCCGACTGTTCTTGATCTCGCGGCCTCCATTACGTCGTAACGACGATTCCCAAGTCCTGGTGCGAATGTGTGTTAAGTCGGAACCAGAGGGCGGACACATGAGCATGGGAAGGGAGGCTTCAATCGTGACATACTCTGATCAGGGGGTGCGAAGTCGGGCTGCTGGACGTATTTCCGAATGTCGGCTCAAACTTGGCTTTTTGATCGTTGTTTCCGGCGTTTTTCACGGAGGGAACCGTTCATTCGGGCAGTGCGAGTTTGATTGGCGGCCGGGAGAGGGCGTGTGCGGAACCGATGGCAAAGTATGGGCGTCAACGGTCTGGGACCCCGATGGCAAGGGGCCGGAACCTGAGTTGCTCGTCGTGGGCGGGAGCTTCGGAATCGCTGGTGATATATTCGCAAACCACATCGCCGCATGGAATGGTACAAGTTGGGAAACGCTCGGAAGCGGCATGAACGGTACGACTGTTTATGCGCTCTCGGTCTACAACGGGGAGTTAATCGCTGCAGGGGACTTCACCACCGCCGGAGGTGTGTCGGCGAACGGCATTGCCCGGTGGAACGGGATGGCTTGGCAGCCACTTGGCACCGGGATAAGCGGCGGCATAGTGAAAGCGCTTGAAGTTTACGGCAATGAGTTGATCGCAGGTGGGAATTTCACAATCGCTGGCGGAGTTTCAACCGATCGCATCGCGCGTTGGGATGGATTCTCTTGGCAAAACCTGGGGAGTGGAGTGGGAGGAGGATCATCAAACCCCGACGTCAAGGCTCTAGTTACATATAACGGCGAGTTGATTGTCGGAGGCAGCTTCTCCAATGCCGGGGGTGTCACCACAAACAATGTTGCCCGCTGGAATGGATTAAATTGGCAAGCGTTTCCAACAGGCGGTACGAATGAAGACTACGCTCTAGGAGTTACATGCCTCTCCTATTATGCGGGCGAGTTGATTATGGGCGGCGGTTTCACCTCCATCGGCGGTGTTGCGGGGAACACACTCGCACGCTGGAACGGCTCGGATTGGCAAACCTTAATTCCCAATGGATCCACGATTTCTCCTGAAGCACTGCGAGTTTACAATAATGAATTAATCGTAGCTGGGGGCTTCTCTCAAGTTGGGGACGGCGTGGCGGCCAGTAACATTGCCCGCTGGAATGGCACGATTTGGCAGGCGTTGGACACCGGTGTGAACACCGAAGTTGCCACACTTGCTATCTACAACGGCGAATTGATCGCCGGAGGGGCCTTCACCGTCACCGTCGCTGGAGGAGTGGCGCTAAACCGCGTCGCCCGCTGGAACGGCGCGTCCTGGCAAGCATTGAACGTGGGGATAAACAACAAAGTTAACACGTTAGGCGTATTTAGCGGCGACATGATCGCTGGTGGCGATTTCACAAGTATTGGCGATGAGCTTCAGGCCCACGGCATTGCACGGTGGAACGGTGTGTCTTGGGACGTTTTTGGAGGCGGGATGAACCATAGCGTGAATGCTGTAACAGCCTATGGTAACGAGTTGATCGCCGGCGGGAGCTTTACCGCAGCCGGTGGTACGTCTGTCAACCGCATTGCGCGCTGGGACGGCGATTCTTGGAATACGCTTGGCAACGGTGTTTTCTACGCGCCAAACCCCCTCCAAACTGTGGTGTATGCGCTTGCGGATTACAACGGTGAACTGATCGCGGGCGGATTTTTCAGCGGTGCTGGAGGAGATAATTTTGCAAACGGGGTCGCCGCGTGGAACGGAACATCCTGGAGGCGGTTGGATTCGGGGACGGGAGGGCCAGTTCGAGCCCTTGCTGTATACAACAATGAATTGATCGCAGGCGGAGGATTTGAGTCCTTTCCAGGCGGTGGAAGCGCCAACTACATCGCTCACTGGAATGGATCAGAATGGCAGTCACTTGGTGGAGGTGTTGGCGGGTTCGCTGCCACCGTGAACGCACTTTGTGTTTACAACGGCGAGTTGATCGTGGGCGGAGTATTTCAGGCTGCTGGAGGTGTTACGAACATCGGTAATATCGCCCGTTGGAACGGAACGTTGTGGCAGGAGATGGGCAGCGGGATGAACAACAAGGTGAGAGCCCTCACAGTTTATAACGGCGATCTGTTCGCCGGTGGTGATTTTACAACCGCCGGTGGAGTCGCGGCCAACAGGATCGCTCGCTGGGATGGCTTATCTTGGCATCCGCTCACCACCGGTGTGAGCAACTGGATCGAGGCTCTCGGAGTGTACAACAATGAACTCATCGCAGGCGGTGCCTTTAACATCGCCGGTGGGAACATCTCAGGAGGATGGGCTCGATGGGGGTCGCTGGGGGTGTTTTTTGATTGCAACACAAACGGGATACTGGACGCCTGCGAATTTGACGAAGGGAACAGCCTGGACTGCAACAGCGATGGCATCCCGGACGACTGCCAGCAAACGGGTCCGGTCGACAGCCGTTGGATTGGCGGGACGCAGCCACTTACCTGGAGCATCGCCGCCAATTGGTGCCAACCGCTTGTTCCCAATAACGGCACACCCGCCGGTAATACGTACTCCGTCACCATTCCCGGCACTACGCCGGTCTGTACGCTCGATATTTCACCGACGATCAGCGACCTTACTATCCAGGACGGCGGCACTTTGGAAGTAAACGCCGACAGCGGCGCATCGGTGCGCACCCTCGTGGTCGAGCCACCCTTCGAAACGATTCAGAATGACGGCACCATCCGCGCCAAGGACGCCGTGAGACTGCTTCTCGACGCATCCGATATCAATCAGGGGGCAACGGGTGTCATCGAGGCCGTCGGCCAGACGGGTCAGGCCAGCAAGATTCAGATTAACGGCCGGCGCGTCACCGGCGGCACACTTCACACCGAGGGCGATTCGGCGGTCATCGAGTTGCTCGGCGGCGCTGCCCTCGACGGCGTGATCGTCGACGGCAATGTCGTCACCAGCGCGGCCACGGTCAGCGTTCCAACGGGCCAGACCGGCCTGGTCACGGGCACGATTACGAATCTCGGCATCATCGACGTCGCACAGCCCAACTCCAGCGTAGCCACGTTCCTGGCCCCCGGGGATATTGGAGCGCAATTCACGGGATCCGGTTGCGTCATGATGCAAAGCAAGTTCGCTCGGCTCGGCGAGTTCAAGGGCTTTATCATGAACCAATCCGGGCATTGTGTCCAAGGCGCGGGACGAATATTTGGGACCTTCACGAACGAATTCGGAGGCGCGATTGTGGCGTCGATGATTCCCGGTCATCCGACGGATGCGTTGACCATAAACGCGCCGGGTTCCAAGACCAACAACGGCGAGTTTCGCGCCAACGGGCAGGGCACGCTTGTCTTGGCCGACGTCATCACCGGTACCGGCTCTTACGCTGCCGACGGTGGCACCATCGACATCCCCGGCACTACGGCGGTGACCGTGGACGGATCAACGGCGACGGTCTCCAACGGCGGAACATTTCGCGTCGCCGGTCAAGGCAGTCTCAGCCTCGCCAGCCATTTTGAAATCGGAGGCTGCCTAGGCCTCTTCCGGGGTTGCACGCCGCCGGTCTTGTACGTATTGGGAACCGCGACGGTTAGCGTCGGCGGGAATCTCACGATGTCGGGCGACATCGCCGACCTCACCGTCGAGCCCGCGACGACCTTTGAACTTGCCGGGAATTTTGACAACCAGTGTACGAGCCCCATGACCTTTCACTGGGAGACCGGCCCGCTCACGATGAACGGTGCGGCTCCGCAGACCTTTGAGGCCGCCGGGGAAGACTTCGGCCCGCTTGATTCTGCCGGTTTCATCGACAATTTCGCCCTGGGTACGCTGCGAATCGACCCCGGTTGCACCGTCGATGTGCAGAATACCTTTGACAATATCCCCCCGGCCGGTTGCGAGGCTTTGTATGTCGATGCACTCAGCCTCGGCGCGGGCGCGACTTACCGCCTCAACGGCTGCAATGTGTATTACAACACTCTGGTGAAAGAGCCCGGCGCGACCGTCATCCTGCTCAACGGCGCGGCCTTGATGAGCACTGAAGCCGGTGACCTCGACGGTGACGGCGAGGTCGCGAACGATCTCGACGACGCAATCCTGCTCGTCGATCTCCTACTTGGCGGCTCGTGCAGCCCTCCGTGCTTGGCCCTGGCCGACGTAAACGGCGACGGCGCGATCGACGGTCTGGACATCGCCCTGATAACCCGCCTTTTGACCGGCTGGTGAGGAAAAGCAACCTCCAGCTCGCTTCTTGCGGCCAAAAAAACTGAAATTTTTCGTGACAGAAATCCGCCGATCCGGCTGAAGTAGCTGGAGAAGGCAGACTCGTCCTGGCCGTACAGGCCCGGAACGCCTGGGCCCGGCCAGGGCGGTCTGATTTTTCTTCGCTCGGTTTGCGAGGTGACCCGCGCTGCTGTCGGCGGTGAGTCCGCACTCTGGAGCGTGCTTGGGAGAGGTCCGCGTGGCGCGCGCCTCCAGGCATTGGCGACGAATTGACCGCGGAGCGGCACGGCGGTAGTCGGCGAATGTCGGCGCGATCCGGAGCGGAAGGAAAGTGTGCCGACGAGGCCGCCCATGCTTCTTTCCATCCCCTTTCCCGCGAGCCCCCTTGAGCCGCTGTCAAAAGCGCGCTCAGGGGGGCTACTTTATGCGCTGCAGAAAGGTGCCCAGGAATGGCCGCAAACGATGGGCCGGGCGTGGAATTCGGGGCACGTTTGTGATAAACTGACGGTTCGGAGCGGCTTGATCGGGTCAATCTCAAGCGACGAGTAATGGGGGGAGGAGTGAGGCCATGAAACGCTCGTGCCTCGTCATAGGAAGAGGGAGCTTTCTTCCGTCCGCCGATTGGATCGTCCAAGCCCGGTGGAAAATATTCTTGAAGCTCGGGTCGACACAGGTCATTGCCGCCTTGGTGGCCATCGCGTTCGGTGCGAATTCCGCTCGTGCGACACCGGTCAGTTTGATTTCCGGTCCCAGCGGCACGTTCCCTGGCGGGCAGTCGTTCAATGAAACCCGCGGCGTGGACGTGACAGTTTTGTCCGGTACGAATCAGGTATTGTCGTCCATGCGCCTCGATGGTCTGAGTATCGGCTCGGCTACGTCGGCGTTCGTCGGCGCCAGGGTCTATGATAGCGCCAGCACCCTCCTGCTTGCATCGGGCAACACGACAATCTTCTCAAGCGGCCCCGTGACGATTCCGATCTCCGTGACTTTGCAGAGCGGCGCTAGTTATCGCGTGGCCTTCTATGTGGCCACCACTCCCGCGAGTCAGGGAAGCGGCACTTTTTTCGATCCCTCCCCACTGGGACCGGGCGGCATTCCGTATGTCGAATCCCTCGGCCTCTTTAGAGTTAACAGTGTTCATTTAATTAGCACTGATTCCTTTCCATCCAATACCGGCGCCAGCTTGGTAACACAGATCACGCTGGAGGTGGCGCCCGATGTGGACTCTGACGGAGACGGCGTAACCGACATGGTGGACAACTGTCCGAACGATCCGAATTCGGGCCAGGAGGACTGCGATGACGACGGCGTCGGCGATGTCTGCGAGGACGATTGCAACACGAACGGCGTGCCGGACCAGTGCGAGTTTGACACGCAGATTGGAAAACTTATCGGTTCGGATACGGCGTCGGGTGATGCGTTTGGGTTGCAAGTGGCGATTTCAGGCGATACGGCTGTGATCGGCGCCAATCAGGATACGCATGCGGGGGGAACATCTGCCGGATCGGCATACGTATTTGTCTGGTCGGGGTTGGATTGGATACAACAAGCCAAGCTCACCGCGTCGGACGCCGCCACTGGCGATAGTTTTGGCGCGTCCGTTGACATCAGCGGCGATACGATCGTCGTTGGCTCGCCGTTTGACGACGATTTCGGTAACGCATCGGGGTCGGCTTACGTCTTCGTGCGGTCGGCTGGAGTGTGGACGCAACAGGCCAAGCTCACTGCTTCCGATGCGGCTGCGGGGGACCAATTGGGTCGGGCCATCGCCATCGATGGTGAAACGGCGATTGGCGGAGCACCAGGCGAAGATAATGGGGGGGGCTCCGACGCCGGCGCTGCCTATGTCTTCATTCGATCCGGGACGACTTGGAGCCAGCAGGCGAAACTTACCGCGGCCGATGCCGCCGCCGCCGAATTGTTCGGCTCGTCCGTCGCCATCAGCGGAGGCACGGTGCTCGTGGGGGACGAAAACGACGATACGATCGCCGGCACGGACGCCGGTTCGGCCTATGTCTTTACACGTTCAGGCACGCTTTGGACCCAGCAACAAAAGCTGACCGCCTCCGATGCCGCGGCCAGTGATTTCTTCGGCATCGCCGTTTCTCTCTCCGGCAACACCGCGATTGTGGGAGCAAATTTCGACGATCACGCTGCGGGATCGGATGCCGGCTCAGCCTACATCTTCAGCCGATCCGGCGAAACATGGACCCAGCAGCAAAAACTGACCGTGTCGGACGCGGCGGGGAACGACCGATTTGGCATTTCGGTCACGCTGTCCGCCGATACGGCTGTCATTGGGGCAAACCGCGACGATCACGCGGGCGGTACGGACGCCGGCTCGGCATATGTCTTTACGCGAACAGGGGGACTTTGGACCGAACGGAGGAAGTTAACGGCCGACGATGCCGCGGCAAGTGATTTTTTCGGGATTTCGGCGGCGCTTTCCGGAGACACCGTGGTGGTTGGGGCGTGGTTCGACGATCATGCGGGCGGGACCGACGCCGGCTCCGCGTATATCTTCGCGTGGGGCGATTGCAACCAGGACGGACTGCTCGACGAGTGCGAGACGGACACGGATGGTGACGGCCTCATCGATGTCTGCGACGGCTGTCCGAACGATCCGAACAAGATCGATCCGGGCGTATGCGGTTGTGGACAGCCGGATTTGGATGTGGACTCCGACGGGGCCATGGATTGCATCGACAATTGCCTTGGCCTTGCGAATCCAACCCAATCCGATGTCGACGGCGACGGCGACGGTGACGCCTGCGACAATTGCCTCAACATGCCGAACCCGACTCAGGGGGACTGCGACAACGACAGCATCGGCGACGCCTGCGATCCGCTCGAATGCACCTGCGCGCCGAATCTCATCGTTTTTTCCGACGACTTTGAGACCAATCTGGGCTGGACGGTCGGGCCCGACGATGCCAGTACCGGCATCTGGACGCGCGTCGATCCTAACGGGACTGCGGCGCAAACCGAGGATGACCACACTCCGGCGGGAACGATGTGCTTTGTGACCGGACAAGGGTCCGTCGGTGGCGGGGCGGGCGAGGCCGATGTGGATGGAGGCACGACCACGCTGACATCTCCGTCGATCGCGCTACCGGGCAACGACGCCATCATCAGCTATTGGCGTTGGTATAGTAACAATCTCGGCGGAGCCCCCAATGCGGATCTGTTCGTGGTCGATATTTCACCGGACGACGGGGATTCATGGGTGAATGCGGAAACGGTCGGGCCGACGAGTCCCCCCCTCGCGTGGATCCAGCACACGTTCCAGGTGAGCGACATTGTCACAGCCACGGGACCCATTCGCCTGCGCTTCCGTGCGTCAGACCTTGCTACCGGTTCGCTGGTGGAGGCGGGAATCGACGATGTGGTCGTTACGGCGATCGACTGCGACAGCAACGGCACCAGCGACATGTGCGAGCCGGACGCGGACACGGACGGCCTGATCGACGCGTGCGACAACTGTCCCAGCGTGCCGAATTCGACTCAAACGGACACCGACACGGACGGTGTCGGCGACGCGTGCGACAATTGCGTGATCGCGCCCAATCCCGGACAGGAAGATTGCGACTCCGACGGCGTCGGTGACGCCTGCGAGACCCTGCCGACGGCGCGGCTGTACGTGGATTCGGACGCGACGGGGGCCAACGATGGATCTAGCTGGGAGGATGCCTTCCCTGAGCTTCGCGTTGCCTTGCAGGTCGCCAACTGCCCGCCGGGCGACAATATCGTGACGGAGATCTGGGTGGCTGACGGCGAGTACAAGCCGAGCGGCACCGGCGACCGTTCGAAATCCTTCGTGCTGCGCAACGGGCTGGCGATCTTTGGCGGATTTGCGAGCGGCGAGTCGATGTTGAGCGAGCGCGATCCAGAAGCCAACCTCACGGTCCTCACGGGCGATCTCTTGTCCAACGACGGGCCGGATTTCTTTGGCAATGGGGACAACAGTTACAACGTCGTCGAAGCCCCCGAGTCCGCCACGTCGGGCGTAATCTTGGATGGTTTCACGATCACTGCCGGAAACGCCAATTCCGGCGTCTCTGGAGGACCCAATGCGCGCGGCGGCGGTATTTACATTGAAGGTACTCCGCTCATTCGCAAATGCAAAATTGTTGCGAACTCCTGTGGCGACGGCGGTGGCGGGGCATACACCACCGGCACCGGCGGCCTGGCCTTCGTGAAGTGTCTCTTCCAGGGGAATCGCAATACGGATGGGACGTTCACGGGCGGTGGAATGCGGATTGGGGGCGGTTCGGTTGGCGTCATCAATTGTACTTTTCTTAAGAACACGACCGTCGCCAGCGGCGGGGGGATTTCCATCCAGGCGGCGGGTGCATCCGCCAACGTGGTGAACTCCGTCTTTTCCGGCAACGAGAGCAACAACGGATCCGGAGCCGGGATCTATTCGATCGGCACACTCACGGTGACAAACTGTTCGTTTACCAGGAATGATTCGTCGAGTTCGGGCGGCGGCGTGCGCAACAACGGCGGAACGGCCACCGTCACGAACAGCCTCGTTTGGGGCAATACCGCGGCCAGCGCGCCGACGCAAATCGCGGGCACTGCCACGGTAACTTACTGCAATGTCCAAGGCGGGCTTGCGGGAACCGGCAACATCAATGCCGATCCGCTCTTTGCCGATGTCGATGGACCGGACGATATTCTGGGGACCATCGACGACGATCTTCATATCCTCGCGGGTTCGCCCTGCATCGACGCGGCCAACACTCCGGCCGTGCCTCCCGATTCCTCAGATCTCGATGGCGACGCCAACACATCTGAGAGAACGCCCTTAGATCTGGCGGGCGACAAACGCGAGGCGGACGACCCGTATACGAGCGATACCGGTATTCCCGGCTCGCCGGTCGTGGACATGGGGGCCTACGAATACTTCCCGGATTGCAATAACAACGGGATCGACGATGCCGAGGATATCGCCGACGATCCCTCGATCGACAGCAATCCAACGGATGGCGTCATTGACTCCTGCTGCTTCTGCGCTGCCGCAGGCGTTTGGAGCCTTCCGGCGACGTGGAATTGCGGAAGCGTCCCCAACAACGACACACCGCAGTTGGGCGATCGGTACAATGTGAACATTACCTGTCCCGTACCGGCCGTTACGCTGGATATTCCCGTGACCATCGACTCGGTTGTCGTCGAGCCCGGCCAGGCGCTGAACATCACCGGCGGCGATCTGACCATCGACGCGGCCGGTGGTATTCAAAACAACGGATCGCTCACGATCGGGGCCGGCCGAACCGTGTTCGCGCAGGCTTCCAGTACAGTCGGCGGTTTCAGTCCGATTTTCATGAACCACGCTACGGCAATGATCTCATCGGGTCCGTCCAGTGTGCTCACCTGCAAGGGGACGATTACGGGCCAGGGGGTGATCGACGCGCGAATCACCAACAGCGGTTTCGGAGTCATACGGGGTAGCGTGAACGGCGCCACGTTGAGCGTGACGGGATCGCTCGCCAAGGTGAATAACGGACTGATGACGGCGACCAACGGCGGGACGCTGGAGATTATCGATACGAATGTGGTGGGCCTGTCAGGCCGCTACTCTGCGGACGGCGGCACCCTCCGGGTTGTGGACAGCAGCCCGTTCCGCTCTCCACGTGGCAGCACGACAACCGTCGAAGGAACACGGCTCGATTTGTCCAACGGCGCTATTTTTGAGATCGAGGGTTCCGCAGTGGTCGATTTGTCGGGGCCGGTGTCGATTGATTCGGGCGCGACGTTGCAATGCGCATCGGGTGCGAGCGGGTCGTTCAGCGCGGGCAGCATGACGATCAATTCAAGTGGGACGGGAGGTCGGATGTTCCTGACCGAGGTTGTGGCCATGCATGTCGGTGATATGGATTCCATCGGCTGCGGAGCGTTTTTCGCCGCAGGGGATGAGGGGGCAGGGAATGAGGGATTGAGGGACGATGGAATGGCGCCGCGCGGCTGTACCCCACCGGTCCTGAGCGTCAGCGGCGGCTCCAATTTCGACGTGGACGGGGATTTCACCCTGGAGGGCGATGTCGAACTGACGGTGGATTCCTCGGAGCCGGTGACGCTGGCCGGGGACTTTGATAATCACTCGTCGAATCCGGCGATCTTCAACTGGCCGGGGCAACTCACCATGGACGGAACGGCCGTGCAGACCTTCGAACTCGCGGGCTTCGACTATGGCCCGCGCGACCCGGCCGGCTTTGTCGACAACTTCGAGATGGGCACGCTGCGCGTCGAGAGCGGCCGGACGGTCGATTTCCTCAACGCCTTCGACAACCTGGCCGGCTCGGGTTGCGAGGTCCTTTACGTCCAGACGCTGAGCCTGGGCAGCGGCGCGACCATCCGGCTGAACGGCTGCTACGTCTATTACGATGTGCTGATCAAGGAAAGCGGCGCAAGCGTGCAACTACAGGGCGGGGCAGTGATGAGCATCCATGCGTGCGATCTGGACGACAACGGGGCCGCGGACCTGACCGACGCGGCGGTGTTGGCGAACTATCTGGTGGGCGGCGCCTGCGATGCGACGTGTCAGGCGAGGGCCGACGTGAACGGGGACGGGGTGGCGAACGGGCAGGATATTGCATGGATGGTGCGAGTGTTGACGGGCTGGTAGCGGCCGGGGCGATTCAATTCCATACCAGTAGGATCAGAATGTTCACAACCAGAAGAAACGCATGGATTGTCGAGAGCGAAGATAAGTGCGGTATGCCGTCCACAATCGGTAGATGAACACGAACAGTGCCATCAATAGCAACACAACTTCGTAGTTATACCGTTACAAAGAGGAGACGGCGGGCGCTACAGGCCGTAAATCGGCGAGAACTTGGTGCGAAGATAGTCCATGAAGGGCTCGATGGACAGCGGGGCGCCGGTCACGCGCTGGACAAGTTCGGCCGGGCGGTAGCGCTGACCGTGGGCGTGGATGTTGGTTCGCAGCCAGTCGAGGAGCAGGCGGAAGTCGCAGCGCCGGATGCGGTCGCTCAAATCAGGGATTGCTTTACGGGAGGCGGCGAAGAACTGGGCGGCGTAGAGATTGCCCAGGGCGTAGGTCGGGAAGTAGCCGAATGCGCCCATCGACCAGTGGATGTCCTGGAGGCAGCCATCGGCATTACTCGGCGGGGTGAGGCCAAGCAGTTCGCGCATCTTTGCGTTCCACGCCTCGGGGACGTCGCGGACTTGCAGGCGACCGGCGATCATCTCGCGCTCCAGTTCGAAGCGGAGGATGATGTGCAGGTTGTAGGTCACTTCATCCGCCTCGACGCGGATGAGCGAAGGTTGGACGAAGTTGATCGCGCCGTAGAAGGCGTCGAGCGGCACGTCGCCGAGGGCTTCGGGGAAGGCGGAGCGGCAACGGTCGTAGCGGCCCTCCCAGAAATCGCGGCTGCGGCCGACGAAGTTCTCCCACATCCGCGATTGTGACTCGTGGATACCGAGGCTGACGGCATTGCCCGCGGGGGTGAACTGGTGTTCGACGGGCAGGCCCTGTTCGTAGAGACCGTGGCCGGCCTCGTGCAGGACGCCGAAGAGCGAAGGCGAGAGGAAGTCCTCGTAATAGCGGGTGGTGAGGCGGACGTCGCCGGGACCGGTGCCGCTGCAGAACGGATGCTTGGAGACGTCGAGGCGACCGCGCGTGAAGTCGAAGCCGATGGCGGCGGCGAATTCGCGGCAGAGGGTTTCCTGGGCGGCGCGGGGAAAATGGCGGTGCAGGATGGAGACGTCGGGCTTGCGCTTGGCCTGGGCGATTTTTTTCACGAACTCCGAAAGCGGGCCGCGGAGCGAACCAAAGACCTTTTCCACGCCCGCCGCGGTCATGCCGGGCTCGTATTCATCGAGGAGGGCGTCGTAGCGCTCGCCGGAGTAGCCGACGAGGTCGGCGACCTGACGCTTAAGGTCCAGCAATTCGGTGAGATGCGGGGCAAAGGGGTCGAAGTTGGATTCGGCCCGGGCCTTGCCCCAGGCGTCCTTGGCGAGCGTCGAGGCCTTGGCGATCCGGCGGACCAAGTCCACGGGAATCTTTGTTGCCCGGTCGTAGGATCGACGGGTCTCGCGGACATTGGTTCCGGCAATGGGATCGAGTGACCCGACTTCGAGATTGGCCAGCAGTTCGCCGATCCGCGGGTTGGTCCGCCGCTCATGGGCCTGACCGGCGATGAAGGCGATCTGCTCGGCTCGCGTGGCGAGACCGCCGGGCGGCATGAAGGTCTCGCTGTCCCAGTCGAGCAGGGCCTCGACAGAGCCGAGGATTCCGGCTTCGCGGATGAGCGTAAGAAACGATTGATAGAGCGCGGTCATGGACGAACTATACACGGTAGATTGTGGACAGACCACTCAAAAGCCATCAGGCAGATAGCCTCGGCGCGCCTGAACGTACTCAGTGGAAATGCTCGGCATTTTTGGCAGCGTAAAGCAGGAGCCGGACATATCGCTGATCCTCATCTTTGAAGAATTCGTCGTCCAGCGCATGTAAGTCCGCCTCACGTTCATCGATAATTTTGGAGAGTTGTTCCTGTCGTTCATCGCGATCTGCGCTAGGCCCATCGGGTCCAAAGAAATCTACGGCTTTCTGAAGTAGCTCAAACGTCGTGTTTACATTCATCGCACGGAGCCCCGCGAGCGCAGTTCGCCAAAAATCTCCGGCTGAATTGAAAAAATATTGGCTGAATCCGCCATTGTTTACTTCGCCTTCAAGCCCGTAAACCGCGTGGAGAAACTGCTGCGGTTCGGTCATGCGGTCCCAGCCCCGTGCGTCAATCAAATTAGAGGTGTGTGCAAGTGGATCGATGACTCCGTTTATCGCGGCAAAGGCTTCGGCGGCATAGTGCTGAATCAAGGTCGAACCCGCATCCAGGTACCGAGTTATCCTGGCCTCCACGCCGCGTATTCTCTGGCGGGCCTGCGCATTCAACAAAAGTCCGATCACTTCCTCGCGGCGACGGTCGCCATTCGGTTCGCCCAATTCATGATCGAGCTGTGCGAGAGCTTGGGGTGGAATATCAACGCGCTCTTTAAGGAGAGCTCGTAGAATCGGAACCAGCGACGGATTGGAAAAACGCCAGACGGGATCGCTGGTAATGATCGAGAGAGCCCGGCTGCGGTCTGCGCGGAGCATCGCCTGAGCTGGTTTGCTTTCAAATTGAAATTCTTCCCAAGTTAGGTATTGCTGCAGATCGTCGAATATCGCGGTTAGGAATTCTGGAGACGCTGTCTTGCGCTCGATTGCATGTTGAAGGCCAATGAAGACGTAATCCACTATTTTTGCATTGCCTTCAAGCAGAAGCCTCTTTATTGTGGCCGCCTGCTCCGCCGCCCCGAGGGAGGTCAGTGCCATGGCGGCCTCCTGCCGTATCCGAATATCGCTGTCGAACGCAAGATGCGTCATCGCCTCAGCCATTCTCGCATCGCCAAGGCGTCCTAGAATCGATAAGACTCGATCGATCGGAACAGTCGCAAAGGCCGAATCTTTCGGACGGGAGTAGGTAAGGAAGCGGGAATCTCGGAGAGCGTCAACAAGGAAGGGAACACATCTTGGGCCAACCTTGCGCAGCCAGGAAGCCGCGCGTTGTGCCTTCCTGTCATTTAATAGCGCAGAAACCTCCGCGCGAATCTGGTCGTCGGTTACTCGCCCAGGATCAGGGTCCTCGAACAGCCCGTCCTGCGCGGCTCGACGGTAGAAAGAAGTCGGGTCGCGGAGCCAGTCACGAAAACCCGGACGTTTGCGGTCTTTCGCGCGCACCAAAAGAATGACAATGATGGTGCCGATGAGAATCGCTGCGATCCAGATAATGCTGCGCACGGCCAACCCTCGGTAAGCGCTAATCATACACTATTTCCTTGCAGTGCTACTTGTTGGCAAGCGTCTCCCGGTTCAGCGGTTCATGCGCCGCTCGATCCGCGGGCTTGCGCCACGCGGCTCTGACGGCAGCGGGGGCACGTCCATCCAAACGGGGATCGCCCTAGGCGAAGTCAAAAGTCGCCTGGCCCGTTGCCGCTCTTGGAGCGGGCATCGCCGGTCCATCGGCCTCCTTCTCTCGACGGCGAGAATTCAACCCAAAACGTTCGACGGAGAGTCGAAACAAGCCTTGAATGCTCCGCCAATATTCGCCGTCGCCCCGCATGCGGTTGCCAAACCGGGAATCGTTCAATTGGCCGTCGCGCATCTCGCGGATGCGCGATTCCACGCGTTGGGCACGAAGCGGCAATACCGCTTTGAGCCGCTCCATGAAGACGGCGGCGACGCTGCCCGGGAGCCGAAGCGGCACATATCCGGCCGACGACGCGCCGCTCTCCGCAGCGCGGCGCAGGACCTCGGGGATCTCCTGGTCGTTCAGGCCGGGGATGATCGGGGCCACCATGACGCCGACGGGGACGCCCGCGTCGGTCAGGCGGCGCATGGCCTCGAAGCGCTTGGAGGGCGGCGGGGCCTGGGGCTCGATGAGCCGGGCCAGCTTGTCGTCGGCGAAAGGGATGCTCTGATAGACCGTCGCTCCGACAGCCCGGTCAAGTTGCGAAAGAAGCTGGGCATCGCGCATGACGAGGAAGCTCTTGGTGATGATCGAGACGGCGTTGCCCATTTCCAGGCAGACTCGAAGGCACTCTTGCGTCAGCTTGTAGGTCACCTCGATCGGCTGGTAGCAGTCCGTTACGCCGGAGAAACAGATCGGCTGGCCGCGGAGTTTGGGCCGGGCGACCTCCTTGCGGAGAAGCTCGGCGGCATTGATCTTGGCGACAAGCTTGGTGTCGAAGTCCGTCCCCGCACCCATGCCGAGGTACTCGTGGTAGGGCCGGGCGTAGCAATACGCGCAGGCGTGTTGGCAGCCTCGGTAGGGGTTGACCGACCAGCGGAAGGGGATATCGGGACTATCATTCTCGGTGACAAGGCTCTTGGCATGCTCCTCGTAGATTTCGACCTTGACCGGCGGCGGGGGGCCGAGGAATTCGCGATATTGGCTTTCGTAGGGGTTGGGCGGGTTGGCGACGAGTTTGAGGGCCATTACCAAAGTATATTCGGTATTTGTTAGGATGGCAAGGCCGACATTCGAAAGGCTACCCCCGATCAGTTTGTGACCGGGTCGCCGGTGTAAACGACTTCAAAGTCGTGGCCCTTGACGTCGCCCAGGGTGCTCAGTTCCTCATCGTTCCAGCGCGAATCCGGCGCCCCGGTAATATACCAATTGGAGCCGTTGTCGGCCACGAACATGCCGTAGCGTTTGAGCCCGCGGAGGATCACCTGCACCGTCGTCGGAAACTGCGACACGTCGAAATCGGCCTTCAGGCGAACACGCAGGCCCATTGGAGGTCGATTCGCGTCGGTGGATGAGCTGGCGAAATGGCGGGCGGGGGAGATATACGCCCTTTGCGTGTGCGCGACCGTAAAACGAAGCGCGTGATGGAGTTCGCCCTCTTCGACGATTTCGTCATAACGCGCCAGGCCGGGGAAGATGGGCAGTCCTGCGGCATCCGCGGAGGTCCAACCGGCCGGGCGGAGCGCGTTAGACGTCAGATCGAAGATCGCCCCGGAGCCGGCGGTCCACCCACCGGCGGAGGGATAGGCGTAGAAAAGTTCGTAAAGTAACCGATTGTCGCGATCTATGACGATGATATGCCGGTCGCCATCGGAGTCCGCGCCGCCTTCGATCGGTGCGTCCGGCGGAATCGGATAGGGCCCCGGGTCGCTTTGGTTGGCGTAGTCGAACGAGACCGGCACCCTGGGTTGGTCGCCACCGACCACGACATAGGGGATTCCAATAGGCGCGCCATCCCAGACCGTGCCGAAGTCGGGGTGCAGGCCGGTATTGAGGCCCATGGAGGCGAGGTAGTTCGCTGAATTGGGATGCACGGGAAGGGCGGAGATGTCCTGATTCCAGGGATTATCGTCTGGAAAAATTTGCAGGGACGAGAGATTGGCCGCTGCGGAGTTAACGGGGACGATTTCGGTATCGTCGCCGTTGGTACGCGGAAGCGACCCGTCGAGCAAGGGCGGCGTCGTACATCCAGGGTAAAAGACGACGCACAGGCTCGCCATCGTCGCGACGAGGATGCCTGGATAGGCCCTAACTCTGGATGAATAAATGGAGTTCATGCGCGCAGCTCTTGCAAATCTTCGAATATGACGGTCGCTACGGCAAGCGGAGGAGAGGAGTCGTTTGGATTCAGTGAAAGCGATGGCATATGCGGACTCGACAGGCCCCGTAACATCCGCGCTGGGTTTTTATTGAAGCGGTTATGATGTCTATGGTGTATTTCTGAGTCGATGAGTCGCAGGTGATCGATGCAGCGTCCCCAATCCGGCGGCGGGTGGCCCGCTCTTCAATATGTGCTGGACCTGGCCGACCGTGTCGGCTGGCGGCGGTTATGGCGCGCGGTGCGGACGAAGAACGCGTGCAAAACCTGCGCGCTGGGCATGGGCGGGCAGCGCGGGGCGATGCGGAACGAGGCGGGGCACTGGCCGGAGATCTGCAAGAAGTCGTTTCAGGCGATGGCCGCGGACATGCAGGACGGTCTGCGACCGGAGTTTTTCCGGCGGTACAGCCTGGCGGAGTTGCGGAGCCTCTCTGCTCGCGAGCTTGAATCGGCAGGGCGGATTGTGCAGCCGCTCTACGCAGGGCCCGGCGATACGCATTATCGCGTCATTGAGTGGGACGAGGCGTTGGGGCGGGTCGTTGAACGATTTAAGGCGGCGACTCCGGAGCAATGCTTTTTTTATTCCAGCGGCCGCTCGTCCAACGAGGCTGCGTTTCTGCTGCAACTTTTCGCGCGGCTTTTCGGCTCCAATCACGTCAGCAATTGCTCGTATTACTGCCATCAGGCCAGCGGCGTGGGGCTTTCGGATTCGATCGGGACGGGGACGGCGACGGTCACGCTGGAAGATGTGGAACATGCCGACCTCGTTTTCCTGATCGGGGCCAACCCGGCCTCGAACCATCCGCGGCTTATGCGCACCTTGATGAAGATCCGGCGGACGGGCGGTCACGTCGTCGTGATCAACCCCCTGCGCGAGGTCGGGCTCGTCAACTTCCGCGTCCCTTCAGACGTGAGGAGCCTGTTGTTCGGCAGCCCCATTGCCAGCCGATACCTTCAACCCCATGCGGGTGGCGATCTCGCGCTGCTGACGGGCATTGCCAAGGCCGTACTGGAGCGCGGGGCGATCGAAGAGGACTTTGTTCGCGACGCGACCGAGGGGTGGGAGGCATTCCGCGAACATCTTATTGGGCTGACGTGGGAAGCGGTCGAGCAGGCGGGCGGCGTCGAGCGAGCGGCGATAGAGGATGCCGCAGCGCTTTACGCGAACTCCCGCAACGCCATCTTTGCGTGGACAATGGGCATCACCCATCACGAGCATGGCGTCCAGAATGTTCAGGCGATTGTCAATCTGGCACTGATGCGCGGAATGATCGGGCGACCGCATGCCGGGTTGCTGCCGATCCGCGGGCATAGCAACGTGCAGGGTATCGGCTCGGTGGGCGTCGCGCCGAAACTCAAAGAGGCCGTATTTCAGCGGCTCGAGTCGCACTTTGGCGTGCGGCTGCCAACGACGCCGGGCCACGACACGATCGGTTGCCTGGAGGCCGCCGAGCGCGCGGAGATGAAGCTGGCGTGGTGCATCGGCGGCAATCTGTTTGGGGCGACGCCCGACGCGGGGTTTGCCTCGCGGGCGTTGGGCCGAGTCGATACCGTTGTGTACGTCAACACGATGCTGAATACGACGCACGCGTGGGGGCTCGGCCGGGAGACGATGGTCCTGCCGGCGCTGGCCCGCGATGAGGAGTCGCAATCGACCACGCAGGAGTCGATGTTCAACTACGTCCGTTTGAGCGACGGAGGCACGCCGCGCCATCCCGGCCCGCGAAGCGAATCGTCGATCATCGCGGATGTCGCGATCGGCGTGCTGGGCGAGGGCGGGCCGGTCGATTGGCGGGGGATGAAGGATCATACGACCATTCGGGAGGCGATCGCCAGGATCGTACCCGGCTTCGAGCCGCTGGCGGACATCGATCAGACGAAGCAGGAGTTCCATATCGGCGGTCGCGTCCTGCATACGCCGCGATTTCCCACAGCCTCCGGGCGCGCCCGATTTCGCGTGCATGAACTTCCGTCCGCTCACTCCAACGGGCGGTTGCGGCTCATGACGATACGGTCCGAGGGACAGTTCAACACTGTGGTGTACGAGGAGGAGGATATCTATCGAGGCCAGGACCGGCGCGACGTGATCCTGATGAATCGCGAAGACATCGAGCGGCTGGGGCTGCGCGTCGACCAACCGGTCGTCGTGCGCAGCGAAGCCGGGCAGATGGAGCGAATTCTAGTACGCGAATTCGACATTCGTGCGGGCAATGCAGCCATGTACTACCCTGAGGCGAATGTCATTGTGCCGCGGCGGATCGATCCGCGGTCGCGGACGCCGGCGTACAAGTCGGTTTGGGTGGAGATTTCCCCGCAGCTCGACGGCGCGGTCTCCTTAACGGTTCAGCGATCTGAGATCGCGAAACGGCGGGAGATGCATGCGTGTTGACGGAGGCGGAATAGGACTGATGGGGTCATTTGGTCCTATGTTTTCGCCAGCCGCTTGCGAATCAGCTCGGCGCGGGCAATGCTGCGCTGTTCGCCGTTGAGCCGGCCGCCGTGCAGCTTCTGGAGGTGGGCGGGCTGGGTCAGCAGGAAGAGTTCGTTAACCGTCTTCATATCGACCGTCTTGATCCGGCCCAGGTTAATGCCCATCCGCAGGTGCGAGAGATGCAACATGGTCTCTTCGCTGCTGATGGTCCGGGCATTTACCAACGTTCCGTAGGAGCGCCAAACGCGGTCATCCAAAGCAAGCGTCTTGTCCTGCACCAGCGTCTTTCTGGCGCGATTCTCGTAGTCGATGATCTTGGGGATGACGAGGTGCTTGAAGTCGTTGACGATTTCCTCCTCGGTTCGGCCAAGCGTTACCTGATTGCTGATCTGGAAGAAGTCGCCGGTCGCTTCCGTCCCTTCACCGAAAAGACCGCGAACGGCGAGGCGCATGTCGCGGGCGGCGCGGAAGACGCGTTCGATCTCGCCGGTCAGCTTAAGCCCCGGCAGGTGCAACATGACGGAGACGCGAAGCCCCGTGCCGACGTTGGTCGGACAGGCGGTCAGGTAGCCGTACCGCGCATGGAATGAGAAGTCGATCCGCTCTTCGAGACGATCGTCGATCCGGGAAATCTCCTCCCAAACTTCATCGAGTTGCAGGCCGCTGCGCAGCACCTGGAGCCGGAGATGATCCTCTTCGTTGACCATGACCGCGACGGATTCATTTTTGGAGACGGCAACGCCGCGGCTGCCGCGCGAGTCCGCATGTTGGCGGCTGATCAGGTGCCGCTCGATCAGGATCTGCTGATCGAGTTCGTCGGTCTTGGCCATCTCAAGGTAGGACCACTCGCCGGCGGTGGCCTTCTCATCGACGTTGCGGCGGATGATGGTGGCCAATTCGGCCCGTTGTTCTTCCGACGCCTTGCTGAGGAAGGGATAACCGGCGATGTTGCGCGCCAGGCGGATGCGCGAGCTGATGACAATGTCGGACATCGGTCCGACGCCGCGGAGCCATTCCCCTGATTGCCTGGCCATTTCGTCAACGATCATTTTTTTTCCAAAGTGCTGATGCGATCGCGGATGCGGGCGGCCTCTTCGTACTGCTCGTCGTCCACCGCGCGGTTCAGTTCCTTGCGCAGTCGAATCAAATCGGTCTCCACTCGTCCCGGCGCGCCGGGATCGGCGTGCTTATGAGGCGTCTTGCCGATATGGTGGCTGGCGCCTTCGTGGGCCCGCTCGATGAGCGGCAGGAGGGCTTTTTCAAAGGCCTCGTAATCGTGGGGACAGCCCAAGAGGCCGCTGTTGCGAAACTCGACAAAGGTCAGCTTGCAATGCGGGCAGGCCAGATCGGCCAGCTGTTGGACGATACTCTTCTGGAGGACCAGACCGCTGAGAATCTCGCTGACGGGGACGGTCGCGGGTACCTTCGGCAGGACGCCTTCCTGCTGGGCGCATTCGTCGCACAGGTGGCGCTCGCGCTTCTCCCCCGCTGGAGTGATATCCGTAAGGTGAACTGTAGCCGGCTGCTTCTTGCAGGCCTGACAACCGAGATTCATCGTCGATTCAACCTCTCTGGGAGGCCAGGACGGTCCGAAAAATATTAGACCGCCTACATTTTATCGTCAACCGGCCCTCGCGGCATCAGATTCCTTTGTCCACCGGGCTAATCTCCGGCGGAGGCGCCGGGAACATAGGCCGCGGCGCATTGCCGCGTCTCCCAGACGCGCACGCGCCGGATCGCAACGGACTTCGGCAACTGCGGCGCGAGGCGATCGTGCACATAGCGGGCCACGCGCTCAGTCGAGGGGCTGGTCGCATGAAAGGCCGGTAATTCGTTCAGGCAGGTGTCGTGAAGCTCGGCGGTAATGGCCGTGAGGGCGGGCTGAACGTGGGTAAAGTCCGCCAGCATGCCCGCGTCGTCGAGTTCCGGGCCCGCAAGATGCACTTCTACCAGCCAATTGTGGCCGTGGAGCGGCTCGCAGGAGCCGTCGGGGAGGCGCAGCCGATGGGCGGCGGAAAACTCCGACTCAATGACCAACTCATACGTTCCCATGGGCCGCCTCGCCTTTGTCGGACATTGTAGGTCCAAGCGTCGCCGCCAGCAGCCCCACGATGGCAGGCGTTACTTGGAGAAAGAGCCGAGAGGGCGTCTGGTCGTTCAAGGCGAAACGGGCCTGCGGCGTGAAGATGAAGATGGCGGCGATCAGACTGCACCATACCAGTACCAGGAGCGCAGCGGCGGGGCCGCTTTCGACGCGCCTATTCCAAAGGAGGACGGGCATCAGGAAGGCAAACAACCAAAAGAGGGCATGAAAAGAATCCCAGGTGAACAGGTGGCGGCCGAGCGCGCTCCAGACGCCGGGGTGGTAGCCGAAGGCCGCAACGCTCTCGGCGTGGTCGGAAAAGCCGACGACCGCGGTGGTCAGGATCGTGCCGATGAGGACGACCGCGGCGATTCCCCAACGGACCCTAATTGGATAAGTGAGGAGGTGTCGGCGGCCTGTTGCCAGGAAAAAAACAAGGGCGAGCGCTACAACGGGCGGTCCTTCGCGTTTCATGCAGGCGGCGGTCAGAGCGAAGATCCCGCCCAGCAGGAGATCGCCGAGCCGGCCGTCGGATCGCCAGCCGGACAGGAGCACTACGGCACCGACAAGGAATGCCGCCAATAACAAATCGGCGTAACCCGGACGTACGACGTGCATGGCGAGAAGCGGAAGCGATCCGACGAGATAGGCCACAGCGCTCGCATGCGCGGCGGACAGCCACCGGCAGAGACCGCCACCCATCAGCAGCAACAAGTTCATGTAGCAGAGAAGCCAGGGCAACGTGGCGATTCGCTCGTCCCACTGACCGGCGACCATCGGCAGCCATGCGGCGATGAGGGGGCAGAGAAGCGGATAGTTCGGGTTGGAGCCGCCGAGGTAGTAATCGTGCGTCGGATCCGTCGGCAATTGATCGAGCCCGGCGATGACCTTCGCCTTGAAGAGCCACATGGAGATCGCGTCATCGCAGCGGACAGTGACGGACCATTGGCTCATGGTCATGTAGGAGAGCTTGATCATCAGACCGATTATCAGCAGGGCCATTGCCGGCACCTGCCAGGAAAGAGGCTGCCGTATTTTCCCGGAAATTCCAGAGCTGGGAGTCTTGTCGGCGTTGGCGAAAAGTCGAGTGCGGTGGAATACGATCCACCAGCAAGAAGCTGCGAGAATGGCCAAGCCGAGAATAATCAGCCGTGCGCGGCCGCCGTTGGTTATCAACAGGAAGATGGAGAGGGTCGCGACGATGAGAATCTGTCCGAAGAGCCAGCCCCCTCCAATCACGAAAACCCAGGTCCACCGTCTGTTGACCAGCCAGGCAACAAGCCCCGCACCAGCCGCCCAAGGAACAAGAATCCCGGCGAGCAGCCACGGCAGGCTCAAGGGTAGTTGGGGCGGCGGGCTATCGGTCGGAGCGGAATTCGGCTGCGAGGTGTTGCGTAGCAAATAGACGTCGGGCGAAAGCCGGGCGATTTCCGCAGCCTGAATCGGTGGTTGATCCCCAACCGCAAACGCGCCTTTGGATGAGTCAAATGCAACGTTACTTGCATGACATGAAAAAACGAATTCCGCATCGGCCGGATTCTCTCGCCGTGTACGGAACGGCGCGGCGAGGTATCCCAGCCGGTGGGCGGGCGTAAAAGTGTCGTCGCTGACAACGGCGAATGTCGAGCCGACTGGAGTGTGTTGAGAAAGCTGCTCGAACGCCCATGCGACTTCGCCGCCGTGCGCGGCGGCGATCTTGCCGTTCGCGTCGAGTTCGCCGAACCTGGCAACATCGTCGTTGACTTGCCGGGCGAATCGCCATGTCGCCGGGATGTCCGCGGCGACCCACACGATGAGCAACAGGAGCCCCATCGTCGTCCAGCGGATCGGCCGGCGGAGGATGGAGCGCGAGACCAAGTAGCCGCCGAGGGCAATTAACATCAGCGAGAGGGTGTAGTAGTTCGTGGAGTGGCCGAGCAGGAGCGGACCGCGTACGAAGTTGACACTGTGACTGAGAATTGGCACTATCGTCCCGAGTTGGTGAGCAACATAGATCAATTTCTGGACGGGCGACGGCGATGGAATTTGGATTCCCGAGGATCGGATGTTCTGGCTTGTCCCCAGGAACTGTACGCCGATCCGATGGAGATCCGCTGCCGGTACGGGAAGCCCAAAGACGATTTCCGTCGGTCTCCGACCTAGCTGGACGATCTGCTCCTCGAAATGAAAATCCGGGCGCTCTTCGATCTGCCAGAGCAGTCGGACCCCCGTGCGGACACCCTGTACCGGTGCGTCCGGGCATTGCGCGGAGACGGTCAGAATCCCACCGAGGTCCCCGCGCAACTCCAGCGGAGGCGTCAACAGGCTGACCGGCCGGTTCCCCATCGGTGAGAACAAGACGCCGGATTCATCGAGCCCCATCGGCTGCGCGTTGATCTTCGCGCCCTCCCAGTTTTTTTGTTCGCGAAGGTCCCAACGCCAACTGTGGGACTCGTGTGTCATCGGCGAAACCAGCAGAGAGGCGCCGACGATCAGCATCACGAGGCCCAGCGCAAGGCCGGCCGGATTCACGCGCCGGGTGTCGTTTTTCGATAGGCTTCGCTTGCTCGTCACTGGCGGCCATTCTAGCGCCGACTGCGCAGGGCCGCGAACGCAAGACGCGCTTGGGCCGACCCGGGCTCTCGGTACAATGCGTTCTACGCTCGTCCTCGAAGGACGCAGAGAGGAGCCGTCGTTGCCCGTCTATTCGCCAAGTCTGGATGATTACCAAAGGCTCGCCGGTCGCGGCCGGACCGTACCGATCTATCGACGGCTGATGGCCGATCAGTTGACGCCGGTGGGGGCGTTTGCGCGATTGGCCGAGGGGGCCGAACACGCCTTCCTTTTGGAAAGTGTGATCGGCGGTGAGCAGGTTGCCCGGTACAGTTTCGTGGGGGCGCGTCCCGGAATCGTATTCCGGGCAAAGGACCGCAGCGCCACCGTTGAGCGGGCCGACGGGTCGATTGAGGTCATGACATCGGTCGCCGATCCCCTGGCGGCGCTTCAGAAAATGCTTGAGGGCTTGAAGGCCTGCCCGCGTTCGGATACGGCGCCGGGGGCCGCCGCGCTGCCGCGCTTCACGGGCGGGGCGGTCGGGTTCGCCGGGTACGACACCGTCCGGCGTTATGAACCGCTGCCGCACGCGCCCAAGGATGATCGGGGCTTGGATGATCTCGTCTTCGGGATCTACGAAGACATGGTCATCTTCGATCACGTCAGCAAGACGGTCATGGTCGTGGCGCATGCTCGCGTGGAGAGTGGTAGAGAGGAAGCGGCCTACCACGATGCCTGTCGGCGCATCGAGCGCTTGGTGGAGACCTTGAATCACCCGGGGCCGACGGCGGCGGGGGAGTTTGACGTCGACGCCCGACTGGAGATTGCATTTGAAAGTACTTTTGAGAGGGACGCGTTTGAGACCGTCGTCCGCCAGGCCAAGGAATACATCGTGGCGGGCGATATTTTTCAGGTCGTATTGAGCCAGCGACTCCGGGCGACAACGGTCGCCGATCCGTTTGATATCTACCGGGCGCTGCGCGTCGTCAATCCCTCACCGTTCATGTTCTACATCAAGAGTCCACAGTGCGTACTCGTCGGCGCGAGTCCCGAGATACTTTGCCGCGTGGAAGATGGCGTGATCACCAATCGGCCGTTGGCGGGGACGCGGCGGCGGGGGGCGACGGGCGACGAGGACGCCGCGCTGGAAAAGGAGCTGCTGGCCGATCCCAAGGACCGGGCCGAGCACATCATGCTGGTCGATCTGGGCCGCAATGACGTGGGCCGCGTCGCAGAACCCGGCAGCGTTGAACTGTCTGACATCATGAGCATCGAGCGCTATAGCCACGTCATGCACATCAGTTCGACGGTGACGGGTCGGCTCGCGAAGGGCCGCACGGCGCTGGACGCGCTGCGGGCATCGTTGCCGGTCGGGACCGTGAGCGGCGCTCCGAAGGTTCGGGCGATGCAGATCATCGATGAGCTGGAGCCGGTCCGCCGCGGCCCCTACGGCGGGGCGGTCGGTTACGTCGATTTTTCCGACAATATGGACACGTGCATCGCCCTGCGGACGATGGTCATCACACCCGGCACAAAGAGTGGCGAGTGGATCGTGGACATGCAAGCCGGGGCGGGAATCGTGGCCGACAGCGATCCGGCGGCGGAATATGAGGAGACGATGAATAAGGCGAAAGCGCTGCTCGCGGCGGTAGCGATTGCCAACGGGGGTTGAGGCGGCGGTTTAGGCGTGCTTCGCTAGCACCTGCGCGAAGCGCCAGACTTCGTGAAAGGTGTTGTACAGCGGCACCGGGGCGACGCGGACGACGTCGGGCTCGCGGAAGTCGCCCTTGACGCCCGCCTCCTCTAATTCGGCGAACAGTTCCTTGGGCCGGTCGTTCACGCGGATCGACAGCTGGCAACCGCGTGCCGCGGGGACTTTCGGCGTGATCACTTCGTAGCGACCGCTGGGGATCTGGTCGAGGAGGAATTGCAGGTAGCCCGTCAGCTTCTGCGACTTGGACCGCAGGGCCGGGATCCCGGCGTCGTCGAAGATGTCGAGCGATGCGCGGAGCGGTACAGCCGAGAAAATAGGCGGGTTGGAGACCTGCCAGCCTTCGGCTCCGGCTGCCGGCACGAAGTCGGGCAGGAGTTGCATCTGGAATCGCGTCACCGGGTCGTTGCCCCACCAGCCCGCGAGCCGCAACAAGTCCGTGTTCTTGCCGTGTTTTTCGTGGACGAAACAGCCGCCGATCGCGCCGGGCCCGGCGTTGACGTACTTGTAGTTGCACCACACCGCGAAATCGACGCCCCAGTCGTGCAGATCGAGCGGGATGTTCCCGACGCCGTGGGCGAGGTCGAGGCCGACGGTGCAGCCTTCGCGCTGGGCCAGGGCAGTGATTCCGGCGATGTCAAAGACCTGGCCGGTGAAGAAATTTACGCCGGACAGGAGCACAAGCGCGACCTGGTCGCCGTGGTCCTCCAGGATGGATTCGATGTCGCCGGGGTGGATTGAATTCTCGCCCTCGCCGGGCCGGACCCAGACCAGCGCGTCGTTGGGATCGAAGCGATGCGCGGCGATCTGGCTTTTGACCGCGTAAGTGTCGGACGGAAACCCCGGCGCATCCATGATGATTTTGTAGCGCTTCTTGGTGGGGCGGTAAAAAGAGACCATCATGAGGTGAAGATTCACCGTGAGGCTGTTCATCATCACCACTTCGCCGGCGTGCCCCCCGACCAGCCGCGCGCCGCTTTCGCGGAACATCTCGTGGTAAGAGTACCAGGGAGTTTTCTCCTTGAAGTGGCTGTCCACGGCGAACCGGGCCCAATCGTCCAGCTCCTGATCAACCAACGTCCGTGCGGTCCTGGGCATCAGTCCGAGGGAGTTGCCAGCGAAATAGACGAGCGGCCGACCGTCGCGGTCGATGGGGAGGTGAAAGCGTTCGCGGTAGGTTCGAAGGGGGTCCTCAGCGTCAAGCCGTTGGGGGAACGCCTCGTCGGTCTGGAACGCGGTGGGCGCCATAGGGACAGTTTACGTATGCAAGCGACGGTGTCCAAGGCCCGCACGCCCTGTCCAATAACCATTATGGGCGCCGACATCTGATAAAACCGGCATTCCCCGGATCGGAGCCCCGCTATTATGTAGCCCTCGGTCAAAGGTCTTGTTGGCGCAACATTCGCGGGACAGGGTCTTCCAAATCGACCGTCGCGGGATCGGAAAAAGCTTGACAACACCCCAGGGGAGCGGGTTTCATTTGCCTCCGGCGCGGTCGATCCAACTGAATCGATCAAGGTTTACTGGCGGAACGAACGTTGGCGTGCGTCGGAGCGCGCCCGAGGAACCCAAGTTCTGTAGAGGTGACACGATGAGAAAAACCCGCTCGATCGCGTGTTTGACCCTCCTGTTGACCGTCATCCATAGCCCCATTGGGTTCGGCCAAACACCGCCGCAAGGGAGCGGCGAATCGTCTGAGCCGATGTCGCTGCAGGAGACCTCCACGACAGAAACAACCACCGCGGAGACGACCACGCATTCGTCCGAAGGGTTCTGGATCTTTCCGGAGCCGGCTCCCATTGGGAAGATTGTGACGGACCGGCCCGGTTTCTCTGATGCCGCCGCCCTGGTTCCGCGGGGCCGAATCCAGATTGAGTCCGGGTACACCTTTACTTATGACCGCGAACACGAAGAGCGCGTGATCGACCACAATTTTCCCGAGACGGCGTTCCGCACGGGTCTGACTGATTGGCTTGAATTTCGAGCCCTCTGGATCGGATACGGCCTGACCGAGACGCTGGACCAGATCAAGACGCCGGCGGGGCGGCATATCGGTCACGAAGATCACGACGACGGCTGCCGCGATACGAATTTCGGGTTCAAGATCCCGATCTTTTGTCAGAAAGACGGTTGCTGGATACCCACGATCTCGGTGATCCCCTCGTTGTACGTCCCCACGGGCAAGGAAAGCAAGAGCTTCGACAACGTTGTGCCGGAAATCAAATTCCCCTGGAATTATTGTGTGACCGACCACTTCACGGTGTACGGTTCGATCCTTGAGCGGGTGCCGGACGGAGAGGACGGCCAGTTTTGCCAGACGGCGGCGACGTTGGCGGGGGCGTACCAGGTTCACGAGTGCGTCTCGCTTTACCTGGAGTATTTCGGTGTTTACCCCAGCCTTAAGGATTCGGACTGCTCGCACCTGCTCAGCGGAGGCCCGGTCTTCAAGATCACGGACACTATCTCGCTGGACACACGGGTGAGCGTCGGCCTCAACGAGCAGGCCCCCGATTTCCAGGCGAGTATCGGTTTTGGAATTCGGTTTTAGAAACCATCAAGTTCATGGAGATTTGCTATGCTGCTCGGCGACATCTTTTTCTCACTGTTTATGGCCCTCATAAACACGTTCTTCACGACGGGGCTTTTTTCGGCCATCAACAACTTCGTCGGGATTCCCTTCCGCCTCGCCGGCGTATAGGCCCATGTAGCACGGGTACTTGCCCGTGGAGCGAGCGTGCCCCATCCCTTGCGGATATTGCGCGGGGATTGGGTCCTTGCGCACCCCTTGGGCGATAGCGCTCACGCGCCGACGCGCGACTCCATCTTCAAAAATTCCCGGGCTGAGCCCGCAAGAACCGTCTCGCGGGTGGCGTGGGAAAGGTCAGATAACGACGCGATGAGCGTTCCCGGTACGTTTTCTCCTAGTGGGAACGGGTAGTCGCTCCCCAGCGCGACCCGTTGTGGTCCGAACAGCTTGACCAGCAGTCGCAGAGCCTCCGCGTCGTGGACCAGCGAATCGACCCAGAACCGCGCAGGTCTGCCGTCCGGATGGGAGAGGTAGTCGCGGGGATTCACGGGGTTATCGACCGCGCACAAGTCGGGCCGAACACGCCAGCCATGCTCGATTCGGCCGATGGTGAAGGGGAAGGACCCGCCGCCGTGGGCAAAGGCGACGCGGAGCCCCGGGCACTTCTCGAACACGCCGCCGAAGATCATGGAGCAGATCGCCATGCTTGTCTCGGCGGGCATGCCCACCAGCCAGGGCAGCCAATACTTCGGCATCCGCTCCTTGCCCATCATGTCCCACGGGTGGACGAAGGCGCAGGCCCCGAGCCGTTCGGCGGTTTGAAAGACTGGAAGAAGCGCAGCCTCGTTGAGGTTCCATTGCTCCTTGCGGCCGGTGTGCGCGTTAGGCTCGACGTGCGTGCCTATCTCGACACCGACCATGCCGAGTTCGCGGATGCAGCGCTCCAACTCGCGGCAGGCGGACTCTGGGTCCTGTAGCGGGATCGTCCCCAGACCGGCGAAGCGGCCGGGGTGATCGCGCACAACTCCGGCGATGTGGTCATTGAGCAGCCGTGACAGGTCGAGCGCGTCGGCAGGCTTGGCCCAGTAGCTGAACATGACCGGCAGGGTGGAGAGGACTTGCGTCGCGACGCCGTGCCGGTCGCAGTCCTCGATCCGCCGCGCGGGCTCCCAGCAATTCTCGGTAATCTCGCGAAAGACCTTGCCACCCTGAATCATCCGCGCGCAGCAGGGCTGGTAATGATCGATGCGGACGAAGCCAGCGTAGCCGTATTTGGAGTCGAGGTCCGGCCAGGTTTTGGGGAGGATGTGGGTGTGGAGGTCGATCTTGCTGGAGGCCATGGGGGGATTGTAAATGGCGAATAGCGAATGGCGAATAGCGAAAGGGGCTATTGCGCCTTGGCAGCGGCCGGTTCGTCTCCGCCGCGACCCAAGGAGACGAGGGCTTCGGTGAATCGCTTTTGTAGCCGTTCGAGGGCTTGGGCCTGGGCCTGCGATTGGGTCCGGCGGCGGGCGATCGGCACCGCGCCGGGCAGGACGTTTTCTTCCTTCTTCGAGTCGCCGTCGAGCACCGCGAGGATGTAGCCCGTCCGCGTGTCCATGACGAGTCCATAGCATGCCGTGTGATGGCCGACGGTATCGCCGGGCACGAGGAAGAGACCGATGATCGACCAATAGGCGATGGCGGCGCTGTTGTAGCCGGAGTCGGCGGAGTCGCCCTGGGCATAGACGACGAGCAGGTTTGCGTGAAGCAATGCGGCGGAATCACGGAGTTCCTTCAAGGTCGGGGCGCGCCGGGAGATCAACGGATTGACGACATGAACCTGGTCTACGAGGGCCAGGTTTCCGAATCTTGCCGCATCTGCGGCCTTTCGCCACGCGTCGGTTTCGTCCCCGGAAGGCATTTCCAGGCTGAGCGAGTCCTGACGGTTATAAAAGGGATGGGAGTATCCGGCGTTGAGTTTGGCCACGGCGACCACGGCCGGAAAGTCCGGCTCGACGTTTGTCGAAAGCAAGTGGTCGATCGCGGCGTCGGTCATGTTCTCCAGCTCAGGCGAGAGCGACTTGAGGTCCGGCGTGGGCTTGATGACGCCTTTGTATTCGTTGGCGCATCCGGGAATGGGCGGTAACACCACGGGCAGGCCCAAAACGATCGCTACGATTCGTCGTGCCATTTTATTCTCCGAGACTTTGCCCTAATTCGGCATCTGGAGCGAAGTGACGAAGCAGGGGATGTCCATTCCGGTCACGCTGCCGTCGCCGTCAAAGTCGGCCACGGCGAGTAACTGCCGGGTGAGCGGTTCTCCGAGGAGGGCGTGAGTAAAGAGCGGGATGTCGTCCATCGTGACGGTGCCGTCGAGGTTGAGGTCGCCCATGGGGTTGATGGGGCGGATGCGGTACACGCAGCCTTGGTCCAGTGATACGACGTACATGTAACCATCCGGACCAATCTGAATATCTGTCGTTATTCCAAAATTTTGGCCCCAAACGACCAGTACGAAAAGTACGGTCCGATCCGAGCTTATGATGCCTTGAAGGATGTATCCACCGGAGTACTTTCCAACATAACAATCGTCTCGCAAAGACGCCGGCCAGCGGCAACTATGCAGAAAGCGAATGGAAGTCGGAGTTCCGCCGGTCACGTATTTTGGGTCGACGTACTGGGACCCGGGCACTACATAGAGGTCGCTTGTTCCTTCTGGATCATTAGCCACATTCCCCTGTATTCGATCCCATCCGCTGTTGGCGCCCGATGGGATCAGGTTTATTTCGTCATTAAGGACCGTACCTGGCTGCGTGATCCACAGGAAGCCGCTAAGCGAGTCAAACGCCATACCAAAGCAATTCCTGATCCCGTAAGCAAAGAATCGCTCCCATCCGGGCAATGAAAACGGGTTGTCGATCGGGGTAGTCCCATCGTCATTCAGCCGCAATATGACGGCGGTTGTAACGAGGGGAGACGCTGCGCTGTTTGTCGTAAGACTCGAACCTTGTTGTCCTATCACCACGTACAGTTTTCCGTCAAAACCGAAGAGAAGGATGCCGCCGTTATGGAGCGACCCTAACGATGGAAGCGTGGCAATGGTCGTGGGCGAGGTAAGCATAGTCCCATCCCACGTGTAGCGAACAATCCGATTCTCGCGCGGAGTAGGGTTCGTGTAGTACAGATAGACAAAGCTATTCTGCTGGAATTGTGGATGCAGCGTGATTCCGAGTAATCCCGTTTCAGATTCTTGAACGACTGGAAGTGTTAACACTGTAGTAACGAGCGGTCCGGGCAATTGAACGCGCTTGACATTGCCCGAATACTGTTCGAGGACCAAGAATTCATTCGCGGAAAGGAAACTCATCGTTGTAGGCCTACTTAACCCACACGCCACGGGCTGCACTTGGTACCCGCTTGGCACAGTCTGGCCTTGTGCGGCGCGTACGAATGCCAGCAGGCAGACGAGACTCGTCAAGCCAATCGTGTTACCAAAGCCGCGTCTGCGGTCCTTACCCCTCTCGTTAGAACGAGTTTGGCCACAATAGTCACGTGCAATCCGCATGTGTCCTCCTTTTTGGGCGAGCCATTCCGAAGCTCCGGCCTTGAGCGGATGCATCGTACTCGAATCCAGCCCATCGAATCAACCGCGATCAAATTTTCTCCATCGGCCCCGGCTTCTCCACGCGCTTGCCGCATTTCTTGCACACCCGCCGCGCGTCGTCCTTCCAGAACGCCTCCATCGTGTCGCGGAAGTGGTCGACGATGTCGCGGCAGTCGAAGAGGATGTCCTCGACCAGCGCGCTGCAGTGCGGACAGTAGAAGATGATGTGTTCCTTCTCGCCCGGCGGGCGGCGGCGCTCGACGACGACGCCGATCGTGTTCGGCGGGCGCATCGGGCAGTGCGGCACGTTGGCGGGGATGAAAAAGGTCTCGCCCTCGCGGACGCGATGGTCGACGATCTTGTCGCCCTCGCGCGTGCGGACGACGATGTCGCCCTTGAGTTGGTAGAAATACTCCTCGGAATCGACGAGGTGGAAGTCGTTACGGGCGTTGGGGCCGACGATGACCATGACGAAGAAGTCGCGCCCGTCGTAGAGGTATTGATTCGCGACCGGCGGCCTAAAGCCCTCGCGGTTTTCCTCGATCCAGTTTTTGAGGTTGATCGGGGGCTGGCAGCCTAAGGTCGGCTTGGATGGCGATTGCACGGACATGTAATTGATCCTCCGAAAACGGGGTGAAGATTGCGCTAAGCGTATCGGCCGGCGTGTGGCAGGTCAATCAGAACCAGGCCCGCAAGTGCCTGCGAGGGAGCGCCTAACAGGCGATCTGGCGCGGGCTCGCGCGGCGTCGTTCGCTTGCCCGGCCTTGCGGTCGGGGTTCTGACAACGGCGTCGATCCGTTACTATTCGCGGATGGACCAACGCATCAAGCCCGCGTTCTCGCACCACGACTTTTTGGCCCGCGCCGGCGCGGCTGTCATCCTCGTCGCAATGGGCTGGTGGCTGCCGTGCCATAGCAGGGCAGACGGCCCCTACGAGGGCGGCGTCTGGCTGGCGGGCGATCATCATATCCACACCAAGTACAGCCCGGACGGTCAGTACGAGATCGAGGCGCAGGTGGCCAAGGTCCGGCAATACGGCCTGTCGTGGTGCGTGATCACCGACCACGGCGGGCCGATGCACGACAAGGTCGCGCTTACGTACGCCTACCCCGAACTGGTCGCGGCTCGGAAGAAGCACCCGTCGATGCATGTCTTCCAGGGGCTGGAGTGGAACATCCCCGCCGCCGAGCACGGCAGTGTCATCCTGCCACCGACGCCTGACGAGGCCATGCGGATCGCAGAGTTCGAGGCGCGGTTCGACCAGAAAAACAAGTCGCGCGAAAACACCCCGGCGGATACCGAGGCTGATGCGGTCCGCGCGCTGCAGTACCTTCAGTCGATGACGCCCCGTCCGCTCTTTTTCGTGAACCACCCCGCGCGGACCGGTCGCGTCAGCCCCACCGAATTCCGCAATTGGTCGGATGCCGGGCCGAACGTCGTGCGCGGGTTCGAGGGCGCCCCCGGTCACCAGGCCGCGACGCTTGTCGGTCACACGCGCGGCGAATACAGCAAGAAGATCAAGCCGGACGCGTGGCAGGGCTACCCGAAGGAGTCGTTCAAGACGTGGGGCGGGTATGACTGGTACGTCGCGACCGTCGGCGGTCTGTGGGACAGCCTGCTCGGCGAGGGCCGGGCGTGGTACATCACGGCGAACTCCGACAGCCATCGGCACTGGACCGACGCGACGATCGTAGACACGTCCACCTACGAGACGCACGGCCATGTGACGGCGACGGATCGGAAAGCAGACCATCACGACGGCGATCGCGATGACAATATTGATTTTTTCCCCGGCGAATATACGAAAACGTGGGTGTACGCGGCGTCTGGGTCACGGGAGGCCGTGCTCGACGCGTTGCGGCACGGGAACATGTTCACGGTTCACGGCGATTTGATCGATCGACTCGAGTTTTCGGCGCACGCGGCGGATGCGGCCGCCCCGATGGGCGGGACGCTGGTGCTGGATAAGAACGACCGTGACGTGGAGGTCCGGATTCGCCTGCGACCGGCGACGGGGCAGAATTTCGGTGGTGGTCGGCCGATACTGGATCATATCGACCTGATCGTGGGCGACATCCTCGGCCCGGCGAATGACCGGGAGACGATCGTCAACCCGACGACGCGCGTCGTGGCGCGCGTCCCTGCCAAGGATTTGGTCAAGAGAGGCGACTGGCTCGTGTTTCACCATCGCTTCGACAACGTGAAGAACAGTTTCTACGTTCGCATCCGCGGCACCAACCGCGACGTACAGGCCCCGGAGATGGACGGGCCGAAGGTCAATCCGTGGGATGATCTTTGGTTTTACAGTAATCCGATCATGGTTCGTGCGAAGTTGCAATAATCAGTGCCGCGTGGCGCAAGCCCGCGGATCAAGCGCGCGACGGCGCTCAAAGTAGGCAGCTTTCCCTGGGAGTCAGTGGGACGCCTGGAGTCGATCCCAGGGCTTGCGCCCTGGGCTTTGGTCGCCGCACCTGTTTACACTTCATACCGCCCGGCTATCATGCAACCGGGTTGATAAACGCAGTTGAACTGAGATTACCATGAGCGAAGCAGAGTCGAAGTCCGCGGAATCACAGCCGACAACTCCCGAACCCGAGTTTCTTGCCCGCGTCATGGTGACCGGAGCGACGGGTTTTGTCGGGAGGGCGGTGGTTCGCGAACTCATTGCGCGGGGGCATAGGCCAGTCTGTCTGGTGCGGGATCGCGAGCGGTTTCTGCGACATGCCGCGTCGTACGGAAGGGATCGATTCGAGGCTGTTGGCGGCGACCTGTTTGACGAAGCCGCGATGAAGAAGGCCGCGGAGGGGGCGCAGGCGGCGATCCATCTCGTGGGGATCATCACCCAGCAGCGCCTCAAGCGGCAGACTTTTCACCGGATCCACGTCGAGGGCACGCGGCGGGTTCTGGAGGCCTGCAAGGCCGCGGGAATCAAACGCTATTGCCACATGTCGGCGTTGGGGAGTCGGGCCAACGCCGTCAGCGAGTATCACCAGACCAAGTGGCTCGCTGAGGGCTATGTTCGGGACAGCGGGCTGGATTGGACGATCTTTCGGCCGAGCATCATCCACGGGCCCGACGGCGAGTTCATGCGGATGATGAAGACGTTTGTGACCAAGGCGACCGTGCCGGTGCTGAGCGTGATCCCCGCCCCGTTTCCGGTCATCCCTTACTTCGGAGACGGGCTGCGGAAATTGCAGCCGGTCTCAGTCAAGGACGTAGCGCACTGTTTCGTCGCAGCGCTCTCGAAGCCGGAGACGATCGGCAAGATCTACGAACTCGGCGGGCCGGAGGCGATGACGTGGCGGCAGTTCTACCTTGTCTGCAAGGAGACGATCCCCGGCGCGAAGGCGTGGAAGCCGATCGTGGGTGGCCCCGCGTCGGTGGCCAAACTGATGGCGATGACGGTGATGAAATTGCCGTTGCTCCCGCGAGACCTGCGGTTTGATGTGGGTCAGGTGCAGATGTCGCAGGAGAATTCGGTCTGCGACACCGCCCCAGTTGAAAACACATTCGGTATCACGATGCGGGACTTTCGCGAGGAACTGAGCGAATATGCGGCGATGATCGAGTAGGGCGGGTTTAGACCGCCATGTTTCGGTTCAAGGAGATTGCGGCGGGCAAAGCCCGCCCTACAGCCATGCAAGACATCGATTTCGTCAATGTCGTCGTCCGCTTTCTTCATCTAAGCGCCGCGATTATCGCCGTGGGCGGGGCGATCTTCAGTCTGATGGTGATCCTGCCGTCGATCAAGGCGGCGCCGCAGGAGGTGCGCGAGGGACTGGTCGAGTCGGTCCGCCGCCGGACCGCGCGCCTGGTGATGCTGGCCATCGCAATCCTGCTCCTGACCGGCTTCTATAATTACATCGCGAACGAAGTCCCAGCGCACAAGGGGCAGGCGCATTATCACGCCCTGATGGGCTTCAAAATCATCCTGGCATTCGCCGTTTTCTTCCTGGCCAGCGCGCTGGCCGGTCGCTCCGCCGCGTTTGAGGGGCTGCGCAAGCGGCGGGCATTCTGGCTGATGCTTAATGTTGTGCTTGGCCTAGCCGTGGTCGCAATCGGGGCCGTTCTCCGCGCGATTCCAGACGTCGCTTCCCCCGTAGCGGGGTGACCTGTGGCAGGCGCCGCTCGTTAGACTATCACGGAAGGGTCTGCGGAGTCTCCGACTTGTCCGGCGACGTGGGCGTCGGCGGTTGGGCAGGCCCGCGGATCGGCAACGGCTCTGCGCCGCGGACGCCGCCGCGGCGACCGGAAAGCTGCCCTTCAAGAAGTTGGCGTTGCTCGGGCGTGAGCAGCGCGATCACGCCGTCGTACAATTTTGTCACCAGTGCCCGCTCAGCGGGCGAGCCCTTCTCCGTTTGCTTTTCAGCGTCCTGGTGCTGGCGGAAAAATTGTTCGACGCCTTTCTGTTGTTCGAGCGTCAGACCCGGGAGACGATCGACGAGCGCTTTAAGCGTCTGCGGACTACGTTCCGGACCTCGATAGGGCGAACGCCGGGCTAATTGCTGTTCCCAGAGCTTTTCAAAGCCCGGTTTCTGGTCGTCGCGAAGGACCGCGAACAGATCGGTCTGGAGTTTTTCCTGGCTGGCCATCATCTGCTCGCGCATCGGGGCGAGGCGGGCCTGCTGTTCCTCACGGAGTTGGCGCATTTGTTGGGTCAGCTCCTCGACCCGTGCGGTGTCCGCCGCTTCCCGTGCGGTGCGCATCTCCTGCGCGATCAGCCGCATCTTGTCGTAGCCCTCGGTGGGCTGGCTTTGCATCGACTGGCGGAGCGCGGCGATGTGCGCCTGATGGTCCCGCAGGATTTTTGCGACGGCTTCCCGCTGCGCGTCGTCGAGGCTCAATTCCTGGGTCATCCGCTCGGTGAGAAAGGTGGGGTCCTCCTGCCGGAAGCTGCGGAAATTGCGCTTGTCGGCGGCCGGAGCGGTCGTCGGCGGGGATGCGGGTGGCGCCTGGGCGGGGCAAAGGGTCTCGTGGAAAAGAACGATTACGATCGCCACGGGCCGGCAAATGCGAATCATGGTTCACGCTCCTGAAGTTCCGATCCTGTCGACGCTCGCCGGATCGGTTGACAAGAATCTTACGGGATAATAGGCTGGGCGCAAATCGACGGGGGGTGCAATTAAACAGCGACCGATTATCATTCCCGGGGCGGTCCTTCGTCTCCTTGTACGAGCCTCATTAAGCGGCGGTTGCGATGTATTTCCTGGTAATCATGGCCTTTGCCTTCGTACTTAGCGATAACCTTCCTCCGCCGGGTTTTAACCTCATCGCCGGCCGAACCGGATGGGAGAGTATGACTCTTTCCATCGCTATTGGTCAGATCGCTGTTGTCGCCTTGGCGGCCTTGTATGTTCGGAAGCAGTCGCTGCGCCGTTTGGATGGCTCGCCTCAGGGTTTCGATCGGGCGACTCAGGCATTCTCCACGGGCCAGTTTGTCCTCCTCGTGCTGATCGCGGCGCTGCTCACCGGGACGATGACCCTGACGCCTTGGGCCTCCCTGGTACGACGAGAATGGGGCCTGGACCGGTTACCTCTCGTCGGCGATTTGACTTTACTGGTCCCCTTCTTCGCCTCTCTCGCGGTAATCTGGGCGATCCAATTTCCCGTGGAAGCTCGGCTTCGCGGCGTATTCTTTCCTTCGGAGCGCGAACCCGCCCCGCCGATTGACGAGGCACGCAAAACGGATGCCGCGACGGCGCTTTCCGCGGCTTCCAATGGAAGGCCTCCGCCGGACGCTTCGGTGTTCACTTTTCTGTGGGATAAGTTTCGGCACCAGGTGTTGATTGTGGCCGCGCCCATGGCCCTGATCGTCGCCGCCAAGCATTTCACCGATCTGTGGCGAAGGGACCTGATGAACGCGACGACGCTCCCCTGGGCGGCGGATGCCGTCCTCGGGATTATTTCGTTTCTCGTGCTGCTCATCTCGCCGGTAATATTGTGTTACATCTGGGCAACGGAGCCGTTGCCTCCGGGTCCGCTGCGTGAGCGCTTCGAGCGGATCTGCAAGCGGATCGGCCTGCGTTATCGCGATGTCCTGCTCTGGCACACGCACGGTATGACCGTCAACGCGGCGGTGATGGGGTTCATACCGCCGCTACGGTACATTCTCGTCTCGGACGCGCTCCTGGAGACCATGGATGACGAGGAGATAGAGGCGGTGTTCGGCCATGAGGCGGGGCATGTTCACCACTGGCACCTGCCGTTCTTCGGATTATTCGCGTTGGCATCGATGTATGTGACCGGAGGTGTCCTGGAATTGCTCGTGCGGGGCAGAGTCATCACGGACTCGGGCCTGCTGCAACTCATCGGTCTCGTCGTGCTACTCGGGCTGTGGCTCTTTGGCTTCGGCTGGCTCTCGCGACGCTTTGAGCGGCAGGCGGACTTGTTCGGTGTTCGCAGCGTGACACCCGACATTCAGAATTGTCTCAGTTGGTGCCCGATCCACGGCGAGCGGCAGGCCTCCGGCGTATGCGTCTCGGCGGCAAACCTCTTCGGTCGTACGCTGTCGAAGATCGCCGGTCTAAATGGAATTCCAAAAGCCGCCCCGAGCTGGCGTCACGGCAGCATCGAGTCGCGTTGCCGCCTCATCGAGCGTTTTGCGCAGGACGCGGCCGCCGTGAACCGTTTCGATCGCCAGCTTTGGCTTCTGAAGATGGGGCTCCTTGGAGCGGGCATTGTCGGCACCATCGCGGCGGGAATGGTCTATTATGGCGAGATCGCGCGGGCGTGGCGGCGCGTGTTCCTCATGGGCTAAGAGGTGGTGCGGGCCACGCGGCGGGTACGGGCTAATTTTCCGAAAAGATAGGCGGGGTGCAAGGTGGGCGTCGTCCCCGCGCCGGCCGATCGGGCCGGGTTCGGGGTAGTCGCTGGCGTCCGCTTCCGGTCTCCCCACTGCCATCGGGCAAGCTCGTGCCGCGCCGTCACCTGAAGTGCGATATGCAGGCCGATCATCGCGAACATCAATTCCAGATACTCTTCGTTATGGAACATCCCATGAACGCAGAACGCGACCATGCCCAACAGCAGGCCGCGTGACCAGTGATAGGCCCACCGCATCTCCGACGGAAGTCGGCGCGATCGACGCATGAATCGGTACATGCTCAGCATGGAGCCGAAAACCAGGAGAAGCCAAAGCGGGTGCCCCAAAAATCCCAATTCGGCCAGATTTTGCAGGTAGATGTTGTGCGCGGCCTTGCGACCGCCCTCATACTGGTCTTTGGCCAGTTCGAAATTATTGAAGCCGACGCCGATGAGGGGACTTTGGGCGACCAGTTCCCGGGCGACCGCCCACGTCTGGAACCGCGAGCGGGCGGAGCGATCGGATTCGTAGGAGACGATGGATTGAATGCGTTCACGCACTTCGGTGGCGGCCGCCAGCAGCGTGACGGTCGACACCACGAGCACGGCGCAGAGCGCGCGCAGGCGATACCGGCTGCTCCAGGCCATGGCCGTGAGCACGATCGAAAACGCGACGAAGCCGGCCCGCGAACGCGATCCTATGATGGCCAGACACATGAGCGCGGCGAAGACCAACAGCAGCGTTCGCCATCGCGCATGCCGGACGGAGAGGGCGAAGTAGAACACCATCGGCAGAGTCATGACGGACGTCAGGGCGAAATAGTTGTTGTCATACGTCTTGCCGTAGACCTGATGGGGTCCGAGGACGATCACCTTGAAGCCTCCCTTGATCGCCCAAAAGGCCACGGACAGCGCGATGACGATGTAGAGGATACGGAAGCGGCGGAAGTCGCACGCCAGACCGGTCAGCAGGGCGGTAATAATCAGAATCTTGCCGAGGGCGCGGAACTGATCGGTCGTTGGAGCAAGCGGGAAGGCCGTGAACAATCGCGTTAATGCGATGTAGATAAACAGCAGCGCGCAGACCACCAGCGGCCAGGCAGGAACGAGGACCGGGCTGCGCACGATTTTGTCGACGATGCCGCGTATTTCGCCGGTGGAGGCAACGATACGCGGAACCGGAACGGCGCGGCGCACGCCGATCACGACCGCCCCAATGACGAGGGGCACGCCGACGAGCATGGCGTCCTGAAAATCCGGCCGCCAGCAGAAAAGCTTGGGCTGGAGAAACGACACAACGTAATAGGCGCAAAGACCGAAGAACGGCCGGTAGAAGATGATCGGCAGGATCGCAAACAGCAAGGTGACATAGACGGCAAAGCGCATGGTTTTCCTCAAGCGTGGGCAGGCTGAAGCGCGGTCAAAGAGGCGGCATCGAGACGACGGTTCGGCCGGCCGCGGGCGGCGATTTCATTCACTAAGGCGTTAAATTGTGCGGCCGCCGCCGCCCAGGTGAACAAAGAAGTCGCACGGCGGCGCGCGGCTGCGCCGAGCGCGTTGCGCAGTTCGCGGTTTACCAGCAGAAGCTCAATTGCCGCGGCGAGGGCGGCGGGCTCGGCGCGATCGACCAGCAATCCGGACGTCTCAGGTTCGATGATCTCGAGACTGGCGTTGCGAATGGCGTCGCCGTTGGGACGCAGGGCAATGCACGGCAGCCCGCAGGCCATCGCTTCGACCAGCGCCCCGCCGAACGACTCTCCGCGCGACGGAAAAACAAAAACGTCGGCGGCATGAAGGAATGGTCGGACGTCACTCTGAATGCCCACAAAACTGACCACACTATTGAGCCCCAGGCGATGGTTGAGCTTCATCAACGCATCACGAGCGGGACCGTCGCCGACGATGAGGACTCGGTGGGGTCGTCGACGGCAGTAGGCGAGGGCATTAAGCAGAAAGTCAATGTTTTTTTCCGGCGACAATCGGCCGGTCCATGCCAGTACATCTTCGGATGGACCGATTCCCAGCCGATGCCGGGCATTATGCCGCTGCTGTGTTGAAGGCGGCTGAAATTCATCCGAGTCGACGCCGCCATGTATCGTCTGAAAACGGGCGATGTCCAGGCGATAGTCGCGCGTCACATGAGCGCGCGTCGCATCGCTGTCGAAAACGACGGCATCGGCGAGCCTGAACGCGTTGCGCTCGTTGCGGCGCTTGAGATGTCGATCCAACGCGAAGAACCCTCGCCGGGGCCACGAAACTACGGCCGATCGCGCGCGGTCCGCCTCATCATGCAGCAGCGTCGTCCCGCCGCACACAAAAATCAGGGGCGTGTCGCGGCGATGCCGTACATATTCGGAGGCAAACTCGGGCTGACAGGTCAGCATGACCTCGTGGTCCGAAGTGATTTGTGCCGCGAGTGCCGCGGCTGCACGACGCCGCCCAAGGGCTTGTAGCGACCAATGCAGCAGCCGATTCCGTTGAGTTGAAATCCGACGTACGCAAAAACCGTCCAACACATCGCCCGCAATGTCCGATTTGCCGGCCTCAACGTAGAACTCGACGTCATGGCCGAATTGCCGAAGACCGTTCGCCAGGCGCAGGGCGCGCTGGGAAAGGCCGCAGCATGTGCGGCGAAGGGTTGGCATGTGCCAGGCTAATTTCATGCGACGGCCTCATTCGCGCATAGTACCTCGGCGCGGCTTAAGCGAACTTCCGCAATGGCTTCTTCAATGACGCGGGCATATCTCGCCGCGATTCGATCGCGCCGGAACGCATCCACAACCGCCCTGTCGCGTGGCTGCTGAAGTCGCCCGGCATTCCAGGTGACAAAACAGGATTCGATGGCGTTGGCCCACTCCGCCGCGCCCGCGCAAAGCATAACGGTGCAGTTGCCGGCCTGTTGAATCGTCCGGGAAATCCAGGACGAATAATGGAGTGACGCGATCATGTGTTTCCCGAATGCAAGGTATTCAAAGGTCTTGGCGGGAATGCAAAGTCTCCCGCCATCCGAAGCGGGCGTCGTCAGCAGCAAGATATCTGCCGACGCCATTTCTTCGATTGCGGTGCGATGATCGACATACCCGGCGTGGTCAAGAAAAGTATGATCTTCCGGGAGCAGTCGCGCACGTTCCGAAGCGGACAGCGTCCCGACCAGTCGCAATCGCAGCGCATCGCGGATCTCCGGGCGGGTGGCGCGGAGTTGACGAACGGCATCGAGAATCGGTCCGACCGTCTGCTCGCGATAGAAGGCCCCGACGTGTGCCAGCGTAAATCGGCCGGAGTTCGCCCTTTGCACGGCCGCTGGTGCGTCCGCCGGGTCGTATCCGTTGGTGATGGTCGTAAATCGCTCGGCGGGAACGTTGCGGTATCGCTCGCGCAGGCACTCCGCCAACTCGGGGCACGTGACCACAACCCGATCAGCCTCTTGTGCAATTGTTGCTTCCAGTCGTTCGAAGAAACGATCCTCACCGCTGGTCTTCGGGCGGTACGAAAAGTTGTCGACGATCGGATCGCGCAGGTCGGCGATCCAGGGGATGCCCATTCGCCGCTGGAGATTTCGCCCCACGAGGTGCGTGGCACAGGGCGGCGACGTTGTGATGACCGCTTCGATGGCGTGTTCGCGGATCATGTGTCGTGCACGGCGCGCTGCCGCCGATACCCAAAGTTGTTCCAGCTCCGCAAGGGGTAATCTCCGCATCCACCGATCGAGTCGCCAATAGAGGCGGTCTTCGAGTCCGCAACAACTCCGTTTGAATAAGGGAGGCAACGGCGCCGCCATGTGCTTCGCCAGGGCGCCGGGCTCCCAGCCGGGAACTCGTTCTACATTTGCGTCGGCGTATTCCGCGCACAGCGTGCGATCGAGGACGGGATAATGGTCGTGGCCTGCCGTTATGATGTGCGCCCTCCAACCGGCCGGCGGCAAGTAACGAGCGAGTTTGAGCGCGCGTTGGACTCCGCTGCCGCCGTGCGGCGGGAAGTGGTATGCGACCAGAAGCAGGTTGCGGAGTCCTTTCATTTGCGACCGAAAGTCCCCTGGCTAGACCACGTGCTCGCGGACGAATTGTCGGACCGTCCACGGCCACGGCAGGATTCCCCGGCGATCGTCGAGTAGCCGCGCTATTCGCCGCTTGATTCGCCACTTCGGATTCCACGACCAGGCCGGCGTCGCCCGGCCGCGCGGGAGTCCGATCTCCGCCAGCGCGCCAAGTGATTTTTTGAGAATGTAGTGAACCGTCGGCTGCCAACCGCACTCGTCGTATCGGCAGGGCGTGCCGAAGGGATTCCAGATTGTCTCATAGCGCTGGCGATTGCTGAACTTCAGGGCGGTCCAACGATCATCCGCCCCGCTGCCCCAGACAAAGTGCGGACATCGGCAAAGACTGGCCAGGTGCAGTCCGCCGGTCGAGGCGCCGATAGCGAGTCGAGCGCGTGAAAGTTGCCGGATGGCATTGCTGAGCGGGGCCATATAGACTTCGACCGAGAGGCCCTCGCGGATTAGTCGAGCTGCCAGTTCTTCCCACCACGACGCGGGTTGATTTCGCTCCGTTGCGCTCTTCCGCGTGCGGGGGACGAGCAGGATATCCGTTTCGAGGGGTGACGATTGGCGCAATTCGGAAAACCACTGATCGGCGCGATCGGTCGGCCAGAGCGTTCCGCGATAGTCGGGGGTCAGAAACTCGGCGTGGGCCAGGTCGATGCCGTAGTGTTCGCAGGCCCGACGGGCCGCATCGCACGTCAAGAGCCGCAATCTTTCCGGGTCGTGACGATTGCCTCGCGCATCGATTCGATGATCTTCGCTGGCAATGCCCGGCGCATCAACGTGGACCGGACAAAACAGAAAACGGCCATCCGCAGCCGCGTTTGCGTAGAGCGGCCGGCGATCCGGCGAAGCGCAGAGCACGACGCGGGGATGAGTCTGGTCCATGAGGAGGCGGCGCACGCGCCCCTGCCAGTTCATTAATTCCCAGCCGAACTCCCCAAGGTAGGGGGCAACCACGAGCACCCGCGGATCGCCGTTCATGCGCGGCCCTCCATGGGCGGCGGTTCGGCGTTGTCCGGCCAATCTTCCAGGATGCGCTCAAAGTGATCATGGGGACCGGTCGTCGCCGGCTTACGGCTCAATTCAAACGGATCGCCATCCGGCCGATTGATGCGGCGGCGCATATCCATGGCGACGCGATGACCCGTTTCTCTCGCGATTTGAGAGGACGCAGCGTTGTAGTGACGCTTGAGACCGAACGGATACGCCAGCGCGATCGGTGCGTACCCGGTCAGCGCGGAAAGGGCATCTCGGGCCAAAATAATTTCCTCGCGTTGTTCATCCACGCTGAGGGCCGACAGAAAAGGATGGGTATGCGTGTGGTTGCCGAATTCGACGAGGTCCCGGTCGGCCTGGGCGATCTCTTCCGGTTCCAGGTAAAGTCGCTCGGCGGCGGCGATCGACGCGCCGGATTGCCCCAACTTCTTCAAGAGGGATTCAAGGATCTCCGGCGTATCAGCGCGGAATTGCGCGCGGACATACGCTTCGACGTTTTGATTCTCCGGGACCGGTGGATACCCCGCCGAGATCAGCGCATCCAGGACTCGGGCTTCATGATGATGCGCGACCAGCCATGCCAGTTTGTGCTGCCACAGGAGGTCGCGGTTTCCGATGACCGCCGTCACCGGAAAGATCGTGACCGGAATGCGCCGCCGGAACGCAATGGGGAGCGCCTGCCGTAAAGAATCGGCGTATCCGTCGTCCAGCGTTACGACGACGCCGCGATGCGGCGGGTCGTTTCGATGGGCCCGTTCGATCCACTCGCGCAAGCTCAGCGGCGAATAGTTCTCCGCGAGATAATCCATTTGCCGTTCGAACTCCGCCGGGTCGTGACGGACGTTGGAATTGAATATCGTCTCGGTGTGGTCGACGCTGTGGTAGGTCAGGATCGTGACGCAGGTCTCGCTCCGCAAGCGGCGCATGCGCCGGATCAATCGGCCCGTCAACGTATCGAAACCGGCGGTCGTCATCAGCGGATTCATGGTCGCACCTCCAGTGTGCATCGGCTGGCGCGGACGGCGGCGTCAAGCCGCTCCGCGAGTTGTCCGGTCTGATGTCGGCGCGTCACCGTGGCGAGCAATGAAGCCGGGCGCCGGACGGTCAAGTCGTTCGAAAGCCACGCCTGGTAATACTCCCCGATCGCCCGGCTGATCTGATCGACACAATCCGGATCACAGATACTCACTCCGTCAAACCGGCGCAGCTCATTCGCCGCCGCGCCGTCGATCGGGACGGCGGCCAGAATGGCTCGATTGCTGCCCAGGCATTCGTAGAGCTTGGCGGTGGAATCGTTGGCACTGCCGGGAAGATTGGGCAGGATGATCACATTGACGTCCGCCGACGCCATGGCTTCCAGCGTCTTGCCGTGCGGCAACATGCCGAGGTAGCGGACGTTGCCCGCATCGGACTCTCGCAACAGTTCGTCGACGTGCGGCCCGGGGCGACCGGCGAAATCGATGAAGGCGTGACGCCGACTGCCGGGCGTGTCGTCAAGAAACTGGCGGAACGCTGCCAGCAGGGTATGTGGCGTCCTCGCGCCGTACAGCGAACCGGCGTAAAGCAGTCGGAAGCCCGTGGTCGGGGGCGTGGGCACTGACGCCGGAAAATCGGCCGGATCGTAACCATTGGCGATCGTGACGAATTTTGCGGGGCCCACCCCATGATAGCGGGCCGCAAAGCGGCGCGTCATGGGATCGTTGACGCTGATGACAAAGGCCGCTCGCCGGACGACGGCCGACTCGGCAGCGGCCGTCAGTCGCCGGCCCGCATCAGATTGCCATTGTTGCCAGTGGATGTACTCGACCCAGGGGTCGCGAAAGTCCGCCAACCACGGGCGGCGAATAAGCGATTGAATGACCATCGCGGTGACGTGATCGCTGAAGGGCATCCCGGTGGAGAAAATCGCGTCAAAGCGGTATTGCCGGTGGAGCCGCAAGGCCAGCCGAACCGTCGAGGGCAGACGCCATATTCCGCGATCGGGGAAGGCCAGTGCGTCATGCAGCTTCTCGAAACGCCATTTCAACGCGCTGCACCAGCGAAGCTCGTCTACGCCGAGTGCGCATGTCCACGGCGCGAGGCGCTGCCCCGCCGCGCGGGCCAGGTAGGTCGGCCAATGATCGAGCGCCGCGCCCAGTCGATGGACCGGTACGCCGGCGGGCAGGTCGGCGAGACTTTCGAAATCCGATGCGCGGCGGGCGTCGTGCAGCGTTAAGTCACCTTTTCGCGCGGCCCCGGTGATGACGACCGGGTCCCACCCGAACTCCGGCAGAAATTTCACGAATTTCCGAACGCGGGTGGCCCCGACGGAAGCCACCGGCGGAAAGCGACTGGCAATGATGAGCACCTTGTGTCGCCGTCCGGAATTGTCGACGGGCGCTGCACCGATTGGCGGCTCGTCCGTTAAGGCGGGTTGGCGAAGCCGGGGCGGGATTCGCACGGGCCGCCTGGGGCGCGAAGAGACGTCGACGGCAGAACGGGTTGACTTGGCGCGTGCGGACAAACGGGACTCCATTCCGGTCGCGAGGGCCTGGAACAACAGCCCGCGCGAATCGTCCTAAAACTGTTCGTGTCTGTTGTATCGAGCGGGGCGGGACGCGACTAAAGCGATAAGAAGCGCGGGATGGAGTTGTACTTTATCGGACTCCCACGGCCGATCGGGCGGAATTGGAAGCCCTTTGTAACAGCACAGACGGTCGAGCCGCAGAGATCGCCGGCCCTGCGACGGCGCGTTCATAATCCGTCAGTGCATCCTTCCAGCAGTAGTGAATGTCGACGAAGCGATAGCCGGCGGCGGCGATCCGGTCGCATTGTTTGCTATCGGTCAGCAGGGCTATCACATGGTCGGCGAACGCCTCAGGCGACTCGCCGGTCATCAGGTGCCGGCCCGACTGCGCACCCAACGCGGCCGCGACGCCGGGTGTCCCGACAACCGGCCGCGCCATGGCCATGGCCTCGAGCACTTTGTTGGGGATGCCGCGAACGATCGGCATCGGGGCGATGACGACGCGTGAGGCGCGCAGGTAGGGTTGCACGCCAGGCACTTCGCCGGTGACGACGATGTTCTTAAACCGGGAAAGACGGCGGACAAGGAGGGCAGGGTCTGCACCGACCATCACAAACCGCGCGTCAGGCGTCGCCTGCACAATACGCGGCCAGACACGCCGGACAAACCAGAGCACGCCATCGACATTGGGCCGATAGTTCATCGCACCGACAAAGGTCACGATCGGTGGATTGGCCGAGGGAGGTTCCGGCGGGAGGGCCGGGAGGTCGACTCCATTCGGAACGATATACAACGTCCGCTGGCGTTGTTCTGGGTCGATCAACTCGCGCTCGCGCGGTGTCGCCACGATCGTGGAATCAAAATGATCGGCGCACCGCCGCTCAAAGGCCGCCAGTCGTCGCCCCTCGGCGCGGTAGGCGGTAGAAAGCGGAAATAGGGAGTCGCCGGCGTAGTCGTGCCACTTCCGGCTGTCGATGTCGCACAGGTCCAGGATGCGCCTGCCCGCGGGAAAGGCCCAAGCGTAGGGGGCCATGCACCCCGAGAATGCTGTCACGGCGTCAAACTGAATAGCGCGCGCCCACTCCCGCAGGTGATGCCACATCGTGGGATCGTCGTACGCGGCGCACGTCAGGCTGCGCCCTTTCCAAAATCCCTTCACGGCGCGGCGAATAGCCGTTCGTCGGTCCCACGGGATGGCGATAACGCCCTTACACCATTGGCGAAGGGCGATGGCGTGGACCCTATCGGCGGGCCGATCGACAAAGCACGCGCAGTAGACGTTGTGCCGCGCGGCCAGATACTCCATCTGGTGAAACGTGCGGATCTTGTCGCCCTTGTTCGAGGGAAAAGGGACGCGATGCGTCAGGAAGAGGATGTTCTGCCGTGAATGCACGCTGGGGATACTCCGAATCAACCGGGGATGGACCGAGCCAGCCACCCGCCTAACGGTCGTGCGACCGCCAGCGGAAGATGTTTCCACATCCGTCGAGCCATCGCCCAACGCGGGGATCCGGCGGCGAGATCCGGCGCGCTACGACCCGGCGCGATGTAGGTCTGGTACTCCAAAGGCTGTGGCTCAAAGCCGCACAGTCGCTTGAAGTCGTAGGCGCCCGCATTGTCGATCCGGCTGCGCCCGAAGTCGTAGCGGGCAAACCCTTGCTGAACGCCCCAGCGCATCGATTCGGCGTAGAGATAGTGCGAGAGGCCGTAGATCTCGCGGCGCTCGTCGATGCCCGCGAAGTACGGCATGACGGTGTCGCGATGCAGAAAGGTGAGCAACCCCGCGACCGGCCGCTCCCCGCACCGAACGAGTTGGCAGACGCAGCGTTCCGGCTCCGAAGCCAACAGCCCTTCAAAGAATTTCCGAGGATAGTTGGGCGAGCCTAGTCGCCGCATCGACCGGGCGTAAAGTCTCCACACGTCTGGGAGAAAATGCGGGCCGAACTGTGTTGTGAGGGCGTAGCGCTCCGCGGCGCGACGGGCAGCAGCGCGGGCCTTGCGAGGAAATGAGCCGAGCACTTCATCGGGACGAGTCGGAAGCGCTTTTGTAAAGGTGACGTGGCTGGACTCGGTGTGTAAAGATGGGTCCGCAGCGCGGAGGGATCGAAACTCAATGGACCGAGCGCCGACACGTCCGGCGATCGACTTCGCCTCGCTGAAGAGCGCATGTGCAGCGTCCGAGTCGTCAGTCAGTACTCCTCCATACGTCGCATAGGGGACACTGATCAGGAGCCGACCCGCCAGGAGGCTGTTTACCTGGAACAGTGGCAATATGCCGACTATTTCTCGATCACGTTCCGCCGTCAAGTACCATGACTCATGGCCGAACGCCCGCTCGACGGCCCGCTTCCAGCCGAGTTCGTGAAAGAAGGTTGCATCGGCGCGGCGCGCGACGTATTCCGCGTAGCGGGTCTCGGACGAAGCGTCGAGGAGGCGGATTTGCATCGAAGTTCGTTCCACCCCCCGCGATGCCGACACCCCGCCGGCTTATTCAATGTCGTCGGTCGGTCGGTAACTGTTGAGCGAGGCCTTGAGGCTGCATGCCGCGGCGATGCAGCCGAGTACTTTCACATTGTTCGACTGCAACCAGCGCAAGGATTGCCGGACCACCTGGGAATCCGTGCGATTCATGCGCACCACCATGACGACGCCCGTGCAGAGGCCGCCAATTACCCCGACGTCCGACACCTGTTGGACGGGAGGTGTATCGACCAGGGCGCAATCGTAGCTGTCGCGGATCTCCTCGAAGACGCGGGCCGCCTCGGTGCAGTTCAGCAGCTCCGCCGGCCCGATATCCCCGCACGTGCCGGCCGGAAGCACAAAGAAATTGTCCAACGGTGTGGAACGTATCGCCTCGCGCAGGGCGGCGCGACCGGCGATCACATCCGCCAGCCCGGGCCCCGGCGTCGTACGCAGGAGCCTTCCCAGTCCACCTTGCCGAAAGTCGCAATCGACCGCCAGCACGCGCATCTGCCGCACCTCCGCCATCGCGACGGCAAGGTTGGCGGTGGTGACGCTCTTGCCCTCGCCGGGGACACTGCTGGTAATGGCCAGGCAGGTCGATTGTCCGGGCGCGGCATGCGCGAGAAGCCAGGTGCGAACGGCGCGGAATTGCTCGGTGATGGAAGAGGTGCGATCGTGATAGGCGACGACGGACGGGTGGATGGTCCAGGCCGGCCGACAAGGGGGGCCGGCGGAACGGAGCGGAACGACGACTTCATTAAGGATCGACCCGCCCAGGGGAAGTACAGGCGATTCCATTGATCCGCGTGCAATCGGCGTCCAATGGACGGCATCGCGCAGGCGATCCGCCGACGGGGGGGCCAGAGTCAGCGTCGGGGTCGACTCCCTCGACATTCCGGCGTGTCGCGTTCGGCCCCGCTCTTGTTCCGCTTTTTTGAGTGCGTCCGCGAGATGTCCCATGGCTGATACCTATCCTTCGCCCCGGCCTATTTCTGTTCCAAAAGGACTTCCACCACGCTCGTGGGAGTGGACTTTACGCGTTCGTACCCAATGGGATCCTTCAGACTCAGGTACGCCATCACTCCGGTTGCCGACGTAACGGACAGCATCAGCGCCGCCGCGGCAGGGACCGTCACGAGCGTTCGAATCAGGCGCCGGCGATGCGACGTTTGCGTCATGATCTCATCGATGCTCTCGATGACGGGAATGCCCAGCGAGGTGGAGAGGTGCTTGACCGTTCGGAATGATCGATCCATCAGCTCGCGCACCAGGACTGAGAGCCCGCCGGCGGCGGCGCCGATCGCCAGGCATGCGGCCATGACCAGCAGCGCGTCGGGCGATTGAGGCCGCGCCTCGGCGACGACGTCCTGAACGGTGCTGAAGTGAATGCCGCGATTGTCGCTCTCGAGCGTGACGACGCGGCGGAGCGGCCCGAGGTGTTGAGTCCAGGTCGCCATTTCCTCGCGCGCCCGGTCGGATTTCTGTTTGATGCCGAGGTATTCTTCGCGTCGTCCGCCTGCAAGGATTCTCCCATCCTGAATCTTGGCGATCTGATAAGACACTTCTCGATGTCGACTCTCCGCGCTCTGCAATCTCGCCTCGAGATCCGCGAGTTGAAATTCGGCATTCTGTGCCGCCGCCATTGGACCATCCGGCCCTGAAATTACCGGGGCCGATCGATCCACGGTCACGGGCGTTTGGCCAAGCTCGGACCGGCGGGCGGCCAGCGACCGATGCAGTTCCACGACAATGGGGTGCTCGTTCGTCATCATGCGCACGGACTTTGCGTCAGTGAGTTCACGCTCGAGCTTCTCGATCTGCTGGCGAAGTTCGAGATATTGCGGATTCGGCGCTTGCGGGAGCCGTATCGGTCGGCCGTCCGGAGTCCCGTTCGCCGTTACACAGGAGTGCGCCAGGCGGTCGGTCCACTGCTGGAATTGCGCCTCCAGCGCTTGAAGCTGCCGTTCGAGGTCCACCTTCTCGTGCAGGAGCACGGCTTCCTGCGCCAGCGTCGGATCAGTGGCCACGGGGTCAATGCCGGGAAATTGGTACTCCAATTCAACAAGATTTCGTTGATGCTCGGCCAGTTCGGTTCTGCATCGCTCCGATTGAGTGAGCAGGAACGCTTCAACCCCGCGCATGACCTCGATCGTTCGCTTCTTGGTGCGGGCGATATACTGATCGCGCAGTTCGCGGAGAATCGCGGCCTGGTGCGACCGGTCCGACAGGACGAGTGTCAGCGCGACGACATCGCGATTGGGCGACGCCTCGAGGGATTTCGTGGCCAGACCTTGCGCGATCTCCTCGGCCATTTCCTTTTGTGCCGCCTGGGCATCCGGCGTGAGTTCACCATTCTCAAAGCGCGAAAGCCCCTCCGGCAGGTCCAGTTCGGCCAGAACGTGCTGAATCAGGTCGGGGTGGGTCAGTTCGGCGGCCATTCGCTGGCGAATTTCGGCGTAGGGCTCGGACCACGCCTTGCCCATCATGCTGGCCAGGACGGGATCGTGCTCGCGCTTGATGACCGTGGTCGCGGAATATTTCCGTGGAACCCAGAGCGACGCGGTGAAGGCCAGCGTCGCGACGGCCAGAAATGGAAAGAGAAAGCACCATCGCCGCGCCGCGATCACGCGCCAGACCTCTGCCAGGGTGTGGCGAACATCCGCGACGGAGAATTCTTCAATGTGGTGCTGCATTTCCGTGGTCTACAAGATTCTTCTAGGTTTCCTTAATCGTCTGATCCGCTCGCCAATCGTGCAGGCGCGTACCCGTAAATCGGGGTCTGTTGCACCGGGTAGAACAGCGCACTGAGCTTCAAGCCCAGCCAGCCAAGCGGCGTCGGCGGCACGTATACAATGTCCCCGTCCTGAAGGTAGACGTTGTCCTCGAGCTTGCCCTTCTTGATGATTCGGTCAGCGTCGACGGTCATGACGTGGCGCTTCTCGCGGTCCCGGTTCGGACGGATCACTTTGACACTGGATTTGAGTGCGATAAACGTCGGCTGCGCGAGGGCCAGCGCGCTGAGCAGCGTATCCCGGCCGGTGCAGGTAAATGGACCCTCGCGATCGACCTGCCCGAAGACATAATATTGTTTGCTGTTCGCCTCCTTCAGGCGAACATTGACCTGCGGATCAACATAGTACCGTTGCAGCAGCGATTCGAGTTTGCGGGAAATCTCGATCGGCGTCATGCCCGCTACTTTCACGTCCCCCAGGAGTCGAAGCGTAATCTTTCCGTCCTGTCGGACCGTCTGAATTTCTCCGTCGATCTCTCTGGCCTGCGCCGAACTGATCTCCAATGCGTCGGGCGGCTGCACCTGATAGTCGGCCGCCGAAACGGAGGTCTCCCAGGAGCGAACAAAGGAGTCAATCTCGCGATCGGAAGGGCCGCACGCAGCGCCCAGCGCGAGCACGCCCAACCATGCCGACGCTCCGCCTGCGAGGCGCCGTCGCAGCAACGCCAGGGGCGCGGACGCAGGGATGAGGATTTCGCCGATAGGCGGCATCGCGTATTCCCAATGCTTCTTTCGATGGCCCGCCGCCCGACCTCGGGCCACGGACTTCAACCCCTCGCCGGGCGTTTATCGGGTGGGGACCCTACCGACTGAATAAATCGCTGAAGCGGGACTCCAATTAGGCGGATTCTCGGCCGATCAATGGAGAGGCCTATTCTCGGACAAAGCGGCAATTGTCGCGCGACCGGTCCGCGGCGCGTCCCGCCATCAAGGGAGGTTTCTCGGACTTCCGATAACGGACGCACAGCGACAACGCTGCCCGCGCGATTTCCGCGCCACCGGTCATCCGACCGCACCGTGCCGCGCCAGCGCGCCTTGGAGCCAGTGAACCATGTACACCGACTTCTTCGGCCTGAAGTACAGCCCGTTCAACAACACGCCGGATCCGCGTTTTTTCTTCAATACGCCGGATCACGAAGAAGCCGTCGCCTCGCTGGTCTATGCGGCGCAGGAGCGCAAGGGCTTCGCGCTGTTGACGGGCGAAGTCGGTTCGGGAAAGACGCTCGTCAGCCGGCTGGTGTTGTCGCGTCTGGAGCGCTCGGCGAAATTCGCCGTGGTCCACAATACACGCGTCGGCCCCCGGGAACTTTTGTTTTCGATCTGCCGGGAGTTCGATGTCCGCGTGGCGGCGGATGCGTCGGCCCCGGAAATGTCCCGCGCCCTGGAGGAGTTCCTGCTCGACCAATACGCCCGGGATCGTCTTGCGGTCGTCATTGTCGACGAGGCTCAGCATTTGACGACAGAGTCCTTCGAGGAACTGCGCTTGCTCGGCAACCTCGAAGCAGACGACGCCAAGCTGCTGACCGTCCTGATCCTCGGTCAGCCGGAGTTGCAGGACGCGTTTGGGTTGCCGGGAATGGAGCAGCTCCGCCAGCGCCTTTTTCGAAGGTATCACCTGAAGGCGTTGTCGCGGGAACTGACGGAAGGCTACATCACCCATCGACTCCGCGTCGCGGGAATCCCAAAGGCCCAAACGGTATTTGAACGCCCGGCGCTGAACGCTGTGTATGCCGCGTCGGGGGGAATCCCCCGGCTCATCAACCAGATTTGTGATGGGGCGATGCTCGCCGCCTACTCGCGCTCCGCGAAAAAGATCACGGAAACGATGGTGGAGGAAGTCGTCGCCCCGTGCGGACCCAACTCTGCTTCGTCAAGCGAAAACATGCGCGTGACGGGGCAGCAACCATTGACGGCCGCGCCCACCGCTAGGAGCGATGCACCGCAACGAGTCATCCTGGATACAGGGTCGGCGGAGGAATCCGTGCGCTCCCTGGAGCGACGGGTACGTGACGCGGTGGCGGATTGCGAACGCGCGCAAACGTTCTTCGAAAGGGCCCTGACATCGGCCAAGGATGAGCTAACCCGCATTCAGTGCGAACTGCCGACGAACGCGCGGGATCGACGCGCACTCACCGACGAGATCGATCGGCATGTCGAAACGGCCAAACGCGAACTCACCACACAGATCGAGGAACAACGGAAAAAAGTGGAGGGTGTTCGATCGGCCCTTACGGAGACGGCCCAACGGGCGGCCCGGCAGGTGGCGGGCCTTCGGGCAATTGCTGATCAGGTCAAGCTGGGCGCGACTACCGACCTTGAAGCGGCGCGGGCGGAAATGAATCGACTAATAGCCGAGGCCACGCGCCTCGGGATGGACCTCGAAAGGCGATCCGAGGGCCTGTCCGCGCAGACGACCGCCGCCCATGCGGAATTGCGGAGGCTCTTGGATGAAATGGTTGCCAATGGGCAAACGAGGCGCTCACTTGCCGAGGAGATGGAAAAGCGCGTCGAAACGGCCAAGCGCGACCTGGCGTCTCACATTGAGGAGCAGCGAACCAGAATTGAGACCGTGCGAACGGAGATAGAGACGGCGGCTGAAGCGGTGGCCCAAAAGACGGAAGTCCTTAAGGCTGTCGCTGATCAGGCCGGTGTCGAGGCGGTCGCCGATCTCCAGGCGGCGCGAGCGGAGCTGGATCGCCGAATCGCGGCCGCCACGCGGTTGGGGCTGGACATCGAGAGCCGATCTGAGGGCTTGTCCGCGCAAGTGACGGCCGCCCTGCATGAGATGCAACGGGTCTTGCAGGATTCGTTGAAAGAATCGAAGAAAGCCGGCGACCTGTTGCGCGAGCAATCCGAATCTTCAATTGCTCAGGTCCGCGTGGCCATGGAACAGATGATCGAGCGGGCTGATACAGCCCGGCGAGACCTTGTGGAACTCGCCGAGCAAATGAAATCCGGCTCGCTAAGGTGCGTCGAGGGCTTCCAGGAGACCGCCGCGGGGCTGCTGCACCAGATCGACGCGCGCGGCGCCGCGGCCTGTAACGAACTCGGGGAACTTGCTGATCAAGTCCGCTCCGACTCCAAACAGTGTGTCGGTCGCCTCCACGAAACAACCGGGGAGCTGTTACGACAGATCGACGACCGGGGCGCAGCGGCGGAGAAGGCCGTCCAGGAACTGGCCGATCAGGCGAGGAACGGCGCTGCGCGAAGCGTCGAGGGCCTGAAAGGCATCGTTGCCGAACTGCTGCAACAGATTGACGAAAAAGCGGCGCAGATTCGCGGGGAGACGGAACAGTCGTGCGATCGAATGGGACGCCTGGAGCATCGCTTTGGCGAGGGGGTCGTTTCCGCGAAGGCGGCCGTGCAGCAGATCATCGACGACGCACGGGCGCGATTTGATGCCGCGCAATTGCAGGTCGCCGATATCCTGACGCAGGCTCAAACCGCGGCGGCCGTCACCAATGAACAGGCGGCGATCGCCCTTGCCGAGGCCCGCGGAGCGGCCCAGCGCCTTCGCGAGCAAATGGAACAGGATGCCCGGCGTGCGGATGCGGCGGCGGAGAATTCCCGGCGTGAATTGCAGGAATTGCGAACGGATCTGCGTAAAGACCGGGAACAGGTCCGTGAGCAGATCGTGGAGTCCAAGGCGCTGTTGAGCGAGGCGCGCCAGGAAGCAGCGAGACTCATCGATCAGGCCCGGAGCGAGTCGTCCCGGCTCATTGAGATGGCCAATGCCACGACGTCGCGGCTCTACGAGGAAGCCGGTCGGTTTGAACGCGAGTCGCAGGCCCGCGCCGAGCGGATCATCCAACACGCCCGCGAGACGGAGGGCCGAGTGGATTCGCTGCTGCGCCTTCCCAAAGAGATCATTGACGAGGCCAATGCGAAGACGGCCGCGCTCGCCGAGTTGTCCAAGTCGCTCTCATCGGTCATCACGCAGCTCAGCGCCGCCGGAGCGGCCGCCCGTGCGCAGAATCAAGAAATCGCCGAGGCCAGCGAGCTGGCACAGGAACGACTCGAAGGACTCCGCAGCCACACAACCCGCGTGGGCCAGCTTGTGGGCATCATCCGACAGCTTTACGGCGTCATGGACGCGCGGATAGAAGGTTTGCGCGGCCGGCTGGATCAGGCGGAGAATCTGTGTCGGACGGTGCCTCAGGAAATCGATGGACTTCGTTCGGCACTGGGGAGCGGACGCAATGGCGAACACGCGGTGGAACGGATGCGAACCAATTCCGCCCGTTTCAAGGATGCGCCGCCATCAACCAGGAGCAAGGCCAATATACTGAAGCCGGCCCCGGGTGCGTTGCCGGATCGTCCGGCTCCGGCCATGTTGGGTGACATCGTCTCGCGAAATCGGAAACTCCACGAATGGCTTCGCGAAACGCTCCGCGAGGCAGAATCAAACGCCGGCGGAGTAAACCAAGACCGGATCGATCGAACGGCGCAGGAGGCGGAAACAGAAAAGGCGACGGCGTAGTCCGTGCCGAACGTTGACGGCCTTATCTTGCGTCGTTACCCTCCCGCTGGACTGCGGTAACCGAGACCGCAATCGGGAGGGAGCCATTGGGCGATATCGAGCAAGTCCTGGTTGTCGAACGGTCCGTCTTCGACGACGCGGGCAGTTTCCAGGGGCTGTGCCGGCAAGCGGCGCCGTACCTCGAACGGTTCTTTTCGCCCGGCACGCTCCGATTCATTCCGCGGCCCGAGGCGGAGGTTGACCCCAACTTCAAGCAGATCATCCCCTACGTGGTGATGACCCACACCGGCCGCTACCTCAGCTACGTCCGCGGTGCGCGGGGCGGGGAGAAGCGCCTGGTCGGCCATCGCTCGATCGGCATCGGCGGCCACATCAACCCCGCCGACGACCTGCCGTTGTTCAGCTCCGACCTGCGCCAAACTTACCGCGCGGCGGTGGAACGCGAAGTGGCCGAGGAAGTTGTCGTGGGCGCGGGCCACACCGACCGAATTGTGGCCCTGCTCAACGATGACTCCACTGAGGTCGGCCGCGTGCATCTGGGCGTTGTCCATTTGTGGGAATTGGATGCCCCCGACGTCCGCAAGCGCGAACAGATGATCACGCAACTCGCCTTCCTGACGCCCGCCGAGCTGCACGACGTTCGGGATTCGCTGGAATCCTGGTCGCGGATGTGCCTTGATCAACTGGAAGAACTACACGAGGCGAACCGTCCCACCACCGAATCGGCTCGCTCAACCTGACGTGGGGATACGCAACCGTCGCCACTTCTCCGCCATCCGCCGCACCGCTTCGTCGAGATCCATCGGTGCCAATGCTTCATAGGTGAACCAGGCGAGGTCGTGCGATTCATCGCTCACGGCGTATTCATCCTTCCCGTGGACCTTGAGCAGAAAGCGGATGTCGAAGTGCTCGTGTTCGCCTTCGGTCGCTGTGGCCGGGTAATCGTGGACGTCCAGGTCGAAAATCTCTTCGGAGACCGGCCGAATGTCGGTGATGCCGGACTCTTCCTGCGCTTCGCGGAGCGCGACGGCGAGCAGATCGGGATCGCCGTCAGCATGGCCTCCGAGTTGAATCCACTTGTCCAGCTTGCGATGATGCGTGAGCAGGACGCGCTGGCCCGCTGAATCCAGCAGCCACGCCGAGCCGGTCAGATGGCCGGGCTCGAAGGTGCTGTCAAAGCAGCCGGGGTGCTCGCGGACAAACGCCTCAATTCGCCCCCGCTGCGCCTCATCGCGCGCATCAAGCGGAGAATAGCGTGCCAGTTTGGATAAGAAATCGTCCCGATGCATCGAAGGCCCATCATGGGTCCGCTTTTACGGCCGCTTGTGGGCCAATGGAGAGTGCCCATTCAATAGTCTATCACCCGGCCTTTAGAGTGACAATGGAAATCCCGAGGGGGTCTCCAGACATAGACTCACTGGCAGCCGCCGGTTTCCAATAGGCATTGCGCAAACGCTTCCACGTCATCGGTAGTTAACTCTCCGTCCGGGTTTGCGCCAACGTCGCCGGCGCACACTTGGCGCGGAGTACCACCGACCAAAAGAACCTGTACGAACGCCTGAATGTCCAACCCGTTTCGCGCGCCATCGTCGTTCACGTCCCCCTTAGTGCACGTGACCGGTGTTAACAGGTAGCCGTGCGGAAAACCAACATGTGCACCTTCGCCCACGATCTGACCGGCCGTGTTGATGGCGTGCGCGCGGCCAAGCACCCAGCCCGCGCCGGAGGGAATGCGGGTATTCAAATCGATGACCTGGTTCCCGCGCCATAGGACAGCCCGAGAATTGGACGTGCCCACGACATCACCCGCGCTGTTGAGCCCGTATGCGACACTAAAGGTATTCTCCAGCGTACCCAAGTCGGTGCGTGTAATCACGATCCCAGTGGAGTCGACCTGTACGCTGAACGCATGCGGTGCGCCGGACGCCGTGTCCGACCAACCCACAATTCGTCCGCTGTCGTTGATGTCTGTCGCCGAACTATTGGCTGCCCCGTCGAGAGCCCCAAGATCGTGCGGAATTCCATTCAGCCACAGGCAGGCTCGTACGGTTTGATCATCCATCAGATACGACTGGCCGACGGCCCGGCCGGACGTGTCAACTGCGAATGCTCGGCTATTACGTCCGCCAAGCGTACCGAGATCGGTCAGAATTCCCGCCTGCCACTTGCACGCGTGATCGACCCACAGGTCGTTGAGAAATGTCGTCAGATGCCCGACGATGAGGCCCGCGCCATTGATGTCACGCGGAGCGAAGTGGCCCAGATTAGTCGCTGTTCCACCTTGCCAGAGCATCGCGTGGCTCTGCAATTCGCCGAGTCTGTAGGACTGGGCCGCGACCTGTTCCGCATCATTGATCGAAAACGCCATGCTTTGATCGTCGATTCCAAGCGTGCCCAGATCGATGAGCGCGCCGTCGAAATACACGGCGTGACAATCGGCGGATGCGGTCGTCGTAAAGCCGACGACAGCCCCGGTACTGTTAATCGCGTAGGCGGCCCCTTGTGGACCGCCGGTCACGCCAAGATCGGTCACGAGGTATTCGTATGCGGCGGCGCCGACGCGCGCATCGAATGGGGCGGAGACGATAGCTGCGATTGCCGTTATGTAAATAAGGTTCTTCTGGTACATGGGTAGTCTCCGAACAGAGTCAATATCAGCGTGTTCATACTCTGATCAAACCTAGTCGTCCGTCAGCCGGTGGGGGAATGGATCGCCTGGGACTTCCTGGTGGCAGACCGTACAGGTATCGATTCGGCCGGCATGGCCCTGAATGGTGATCGCCTGAACGTTGTCAACGGCCATAATGGTGGCCGTGATCGCGTGAGGACTTCCGTGGCACGCAGCACACTGGATGCCTCGGTGTCCGCGCGATTGGCGGTACAGTTTTCCGGGTTCTTCAAACTCCCAGGTAGGGTGTTGTGCCTGATGGCAGGATCCGCAACTCGGTTCGTCCACCCACGGATGTCGGGCCGGATTGCCGATAGCAGCCATCGAGACGTGACAACTGTTGCAGGTCAGTCCGGCGCTAAAGTGAATGTCGCGGAAGCACTGGGTGCGAACGCCGGGATGGCAGGCATAGCATTCCGATTCGAGAGAAATGCCGGACATGCGCGGTGCATGGGCGGTGTGCATTGCCGAAGAAAGACTAGAAACGCCCGGCTGGCCCGGGGCCCCCAGCGCGGCATCGGCATGGCAGGCGGCACAGAGGACCGGCTTTTGAAACTCGAGCTGCGTCTGGTGCAATCGGTCGTGTGCCCGAAGAATGTCTGTCGCGGTGGAGATGCCGGGCGTGGCGTGACAGAGGTTGCAGCTCATCTCCCAGGAAACCGGTACCACTGCCTGCGTTGTCCCCATTAGGGTCGCTCCTTGTTTGACGGTGATGGTGGCCAGGCAATACGGATTTTCGCGACCGCTGTCATCCATCTGCGTGATCGGAATCCCGGTGACGGACCAGTCATTGCTTCCCGGCGTAGGCGACATCGTTCCGGACATGCCATGCCCGGTGAGGCCGATCCCGGGCGGTAGGTTGGCGCCGAAAATGGCATTGGCGTACGACCAGAAATTGGTCTTGTCGGCGGTTCGGGTGTTCCCCGGAATCGTGTATTGCACGGTAATGCCGCTGGTCACGATTTCGGGTGAGCCGTGCGTTCGGTCGATAACTTGGGCGTGCAGAGTATTGAATGGCGGCAGGACTAGCAATTCCGAACAGTCAAGGTTCATGCAGTGCATGCCCAAGTCATTGAACGCAAGGACAACATAGGGCGTCCACACGTCCCGTGGCGCCGTCCGTCCGACATCCATCGGGAGCGCGGTTACGGGCTCCCCAGATGGTGCCTGGCCGCCGAGCATGGCAACGAGAGCAAAGACCGGAACTGATAATGGGATGTAGTGAATCATGGAAGTTTCCTCCACGCAGGACGTAAGACAGGTCAAGTATCACGATCGCCAATCGCAGGCGCGTATTGCCGCGCTGCCATCCCCGCCAAAAGCAATTGCCGCCCCGTTGCCAAAGGGTACCGATTTCTGCGAAATCGGGCTGAGTCGCTCTAAAGAGGCAACAAGACGTATATGAAATCCTGAATGTCAAGTCCATCTGCGTTGCCATCGTTGTTCATATCCGCCAAGGTGATGTCACAGCCGGTGTATGTGCCGATCAGCGCGTCGACGAAGTCCGGAATATCATCCGTGGTCACAGCGTGGCTGCAATTCGTGTCGCCCTTGATGTACGGGCATGGATTGGGCGAACACGGCACGTCAATCGTCCAGCTCAGGCCGTTGGCGCTCATGCAGTCCGCTTCGCTCAGCTGCGCGCACTGGCCATCCTGCAGGCAACACGCACCCGACGGCGGTGGGCAGTCGGCGATGCTTAGCCGGAAGTCCAGGATGGCGAGTCCGTCTTTGTCGGGCTGCCGGTCGATCATGAGGTAGTACGTGCCGGGGTCCAACAGAAGATTAGTGATCGTGGCCACGGTGCCCGTCGTCGTAGCCTGTGCAATGCACCCTGTAGAACCCGGTGGGCAAACGTCGTCCAGCACCACCCCAATGGAGTGATCGATCGCTGTCGCCCCCGCCACCGTGATGTCGACACAATGGGCACCTGTCAACGTGATCTGGTAGACGATGTCATTGCCGTCGTCGTAGACGCCGAGGCAGGTGATGGCGTAGTCTTCCTTCTTGTCGGCCGTTGTATTGACATCTTCGAACGGTATGGACGTAACGTAGATCGGGAATTCACAATCCTGTCCCACCGGGTCAACCTCCGGAGCGCAGGGCGGATTTAGATCACCACACGCAATACCGGCGCTCCAAACGTCATCCAGTCCCTGGCAGTTGGCCGCCAGGACATTGTCGTTGCAGATTTGAGTGGCGGTATTGCAGCACGCCCCGGTCGGAGCCCCACCGCAATCCGCGACGCTGAGCGTGAAATTCAGTCCGTCACTCGCCAGGGGCCACCGGTCGATCATCAGGTAATAGGTGCCCGGCCCCAGCGTCAGATTGGTGATGGTCGCCACGTTTCCCTGGCTGGTTCCCTGCGCCATGCACACGGCGCCCGGCGGGCATGCGCTGTCCAATGCCACGCCGATCCAGTTGTCGTTCGGCGTGGCGCCCGTCACGGTGATGTCCACGCACTGCGTAGCCGCGATCGTGAGTTCATAGAGGATGTCGAGACCGTTGTCGTAGTCGCCAAGACACGTACTGGTGTAGTCGTTGCCTTTGTCGGTCGTCGTATTGGTATCAACAAAGGGCAGCGCCGTAATGGGAATCGGATTCGCGCAGTCCGTCCCAGCGGGATGTGTGGCCGTGCAGGGGGGGTCCAGTTGATTGCAGGCCAGCCCGACGGTCCACATCATGTTGGGCCCCTGGCAATTGGCTTGCGGGACGCCGCCGACGCAAGTTTGCGTGCTGGTATCGCAGCACGCTCCGGTCGGCTCTCCGCAGGTGAAACTCTGCCCCTGGATGAATACATTCGAGTCGAGGACCTGGTCGCCCGCATCGGCAATGGCCAGCTTGATATGGTTCACGCCGGGGATAAGCGTGCCGGTCGCCGTCAGGATTACGATCAGCCCGTCCATCTGGATGTCGCGGACTCCGGCACACGGGAAAGTTCCCGGTGGAATGTCGCTGCAGTCATTGTTAATAAAGAGATTGCAGAAGCTTCCGGTAGGCGGGTTGAAGGGGTTGTTGCAGTTCACGTTGTTGATGCTGACCGGCGTGCCCGCGCTGCCGGGAACCAGGGCAATGTTGACGCCGTTCAGAAAAAAGCCGAACACGTCGTTGAACGGCGAATTCACCCACTCGTTGTATTCCTCCGACGTGAACACATACTGAAACTGGATGACCTGGGTACCGGTGCATTCAAAGTCAAATTCCAGGATGCACGCGTCGAACGTTGTGTAACCCGGGATCAGCCCGTTCAGATCAACATCGCCGATTCCGGCGTTAACGCCAGAGACGTCGTCCTGCGTGTTCGGGCCGGGCACGAAAGAGATGTCCCCGCTGCTCAGGATGATGCCGCTTTCGAAGCCGACAATGCCCGTTCCGCCGGCGAACGTGCCGGCCGCAATATTGGCGCCGGTGAATGTCACGTTGGACACCGTCACGCCGGTACCCAGCAAGGTCGTGACGAGATCCGACGGCGTCAGTCCGAAATTGAGGTTTTGCGTCGTTAGCGCCTGAGGCGCACGGACGGCCGGCGCTATCCGGTTGTTTCCGCCGGGCTCGATGCGGGGGCGCTGAGGCGGTGCAGACGCTGGCGCGAGAACCAGACTGGACAGGAGGATCATCGCCACGGGTTTCCAAAGCCGGGTGGCCCAAACTCTGGACTCGCAGATGCAGGCACGGCTTGTTGACTTCCAAGTTGTCATAATTGCCTCCGGTCCACCGACAAGAGTTGAAACATCGAAGGAAAAGGATGCGTCGGCGTGTTCATCCTGCGATGTGCGCGAAACCCCCGAGTGGACAACGCGCGGAATGTCCCACAACGCTAATCTCCTTGTTGATTGCTGCAGAGGTATCTCTTTGGATACCGTGTTCTAGGACACGGATGGCCGGCGCGGAGACGCGATGCGGCGCCGCGAACGCGATCTGGACCTGCGTACGGGGGAAGCGACGGGTTCGGGGCAGGAAGTGCTGGAGTACCAGAGATTGAGAATCAATTCCGCCTTGTCCGACGTGTTCGTTTTCTTGTGCAGGTTGCGAAGATGCCGGCGCACGGCGGAGTTCGAGATGCCCAGCGTTCGGGCGATCACCGCGTTTTTTGCCCCGCCGCAGCAAAGCGTGAGGACGTCACGCTCCCGTCGGGTCAATCGGCGACACCGGCTCAGCGCGGCAATCGTTTCGGCGGCCAATGGAGGGAGTCGACATTGGTTTCTCGTCGGGCCGATTTCTCCAACACCGACGCCGAGCCGGTTTGGACATTCCGCACAGACTCCCCGGAAGTTCGCGCAAAACACCGCGTTCAGCCTTGTCGGCCGCGGCTGTGAATCAGGGTCGATACGAAACCGGCTGGCCATGGAACGCGCTGCGCCTGCTTTCATCATTCGGAGAAGGGGAGCCGCCCGCGTCCGGAGTTTCCCGCCAAGCCTAAGTGCGGGCCGGCACGCCTTCTCACAACTTTTTCGCAATCAAGCTCTGAATTGCGGCACAATCCGAAATATTCATATGATCGACATCCCGTGCCCCCGGAAGTTCGCCCTCCGGCCCCACGGCAACATTGGTCAATCGCGTATGCGTGTTCCCCGGCTCCAACTGGCTCCGCGGCCCGCTTCGGAACGACAGGGTTTCGGGGACCACATAATAGTGCACTGCCTCATCGACGTTTGCCGGAATCGGGTCCGGTCTTCCCACGTCCAGCAGCACCAGAAGTCGCACCTTCACGCCTTGCTCCTCCAGGAGGTGGGCCATCTTGATCGCGACCACTCCCCCGTGCGAATGCCCGATGAGCACCAGCTTGTCGGGTCGATCCCGCAGAATGGCCTGCGCGATGGCTTTCCATTTCCGGTAGGGTTCCAGGTCCGCGAAGCATCCCTTGCGCTCCAGCGTCGCCGCAAGCTTGTCCATCCCTACCGACCCATCCAGATCCCCAAACCCGAGCAACAGAAAGACGCATGTCTGCCCCGGCTCCGGTGACCCCGTGTTCCACCGCTCGGCTGATTTACGGCTGCAACCGACAGTCAGCATCAAGCCGGCAAACAGCACGCTCCAGAAATTCCTTCGGCGTGAAAAAACCGTTTGAATAAAACTCAGCATAATGCTTCCATCCCCGCAAGCGTTTCAAACGCTTATGGAATGCCCTCAAAAGGAAACGGAGAGGGAGGGATTCGAACCCCCGGACGCCTTGCGACGTCAACGGTTTTCAAAACCGTCGCCTTCAGCCACTCGGCCACCTCTCCACGCCGCCGGTCGCCCAACGGAAGTTTATCGGCGGGGCAGGGTATTCTATCCCGCGACTGCGTTGTTCATAGGAGTAAACAAGGGGGATCACACGCCGGGCCAGCCACCTCGATTCGACGCCTCGGCGGCAGAGCCCCCGAGGGTGTTCGTCAAGATTCGCCAGGGAGTTATGATGGGCGCTCCATGGCGGTTTTCAAGTTCAACTTTGGCTTCGGTGCCAAGAAAATCGAACTCGAACAGCAGGGTCGGTTCGTCGGCTCGTTCACCCCGCCTCAGCTTGCCGAAATGATGTCCCGAGGCGAACTCAAGGATGGCGACCGTGTTCGCCCCGAGGGGACCGACGAGTGGGTACCGTATTCCCAGCTTAAGGCCGCGGAAAAGGTCATTAATTTTGACAGTCGCGAATCCCCATACTTGCCTGACTTATCTGATCTCTTTAGTTGGCGCGGCCCTATCGCGTGGCTGGGGGGCGGCGGTCTCATGGGGCTGCTCATCCTGGGCTTCTACGTGTTTGCCATGGTCGATTGGAACCGCTCCATCGAGCAGCAGAAAAACGTCCGCGACCTTGCCGCGAAGATCGCGCGGTATGTCGATGGTCATCCTGGCACGACGTCGAGTAGCGCCGACGACCTGCGCCGCGCCGGGGCGATTATTGACGATGACGTTAAGCTGCTCCAGTCGAATAACATTGAGCTTCGCCCGATCAATGCCTCGTCGCCGCGTGATGCGGTCGTCCTCGTATGGCCCAAGACGGATACCACCCGGTACTACCTCAAGGGCGGGGACGAGGACTACTCGATCCGCTGGAAAGCCCCGCAGGGATCGCGCGTCCTGGTCAACGAGCCGCAGACGCCGGGTTCGAAAACCCGCATTCTGAGTATAGTCGATGCTTCGCGCGGCTCGCCCCTCTGGACCACCAAACTCCAGGGCTATGCGATGTCGGCGATGTGGCGGAAAGACGGCCGCATGGTCGCCGTCAACAACACCGGGCCGATCGACCAAAAGCGGGTTCTCGTGCTGCGCGCGTCCGATCCCGTAACGCCCTTTGGGCGTCCGGACCAGCTTGATCCGTGGCAGTGTTTGGAGGAGGCGGATCGAAAAACCCCACTGCGCTGGTCGTCGAACGACGTCCGCGGGGAGAAGTGGCTGGAGAATGGAGACTTGGAGGTGGAGTCGTTTGGGAATATCGTCTATCTCGACGAGAATAAGCACCCCACGGGTTACCTGATGGTGCGTGTGCGCTGGGTCCTGCATCCGGGCGACGACGGCCGATTAGCTGTCGTTAGCAGCCAGCGCATGGCCTACCAGAAAACCGAGGCGAAGCAATAAAATCTGAGGAACTTCCATGCCCGCAAAATCCGCGAAGTCGTCGATCTACAGCGTCCACCCCGGCGTCGTGATGATGGTGGACTGGGTCGCCACGCTCAAACCCAAGACCGGCCGCTCGCTCGACGAATGGGTCGGCTTCGTCAAGAAATCCGGCCCGAAGACGGAGGCCGAGCGGCGCGACTGGCTCAAGGCCAAGCACGGTCTGGGCACGAACTCCGCCTGGTGGATCGCCGAGCGGGCTGAAGGCAAGGGCGGCGACGATGACACGCCAGAGGGATACTTGAAGGCGGCCACCAAGTGGGTCGAGGCGATGTACGCGGGCGGCAAAGCGAACTTGCGGCCTTTGCATGACGCGCTTATCAAGCTTGGCAGGAGTCTGGGCAAGGACGTGAAGATCTGCCCTTGCCAGACGATCGTGCCGTTCTATCGCAATCATGTCTTTGCGCAGATCAAACCGAGCACGCGGACGCGGATCGACTTCGGTTTGTGCCTGACGAAGTACAAGGGCAAGCTGCCCAAGCGGCTGATCGACACGGGCGGCCTGGCCAAGAAGGACCGCATCACGCACCGGTTCGAGATCGCCGCGCCCGGCGATATCGACCCCGAAGTCAAGAAGTGGCTTAAGATCGCCTACGACCTCGATAAGTAAATGCGCAGATTCACCACAGAGGCACAGAGACACAGAGATTCGAACGACGAGTTCTTTTTGAAATCCTGTACAGCGTCTCTGTGTACTCTGTGCCTCTGCGGTAAAATATTCTCTTGACCAAAGGAGGTCCAAATGGCGAAGGCAATCAAGGCGGGCGGCATCGGCAGCGACGCTGTCAAGGCGGCGACGGGCAAGGGATGGGACGAGTGGTTCCGCATCATCGACCGGGCGGGTGGTCGCAAGATGGACCACAAGCAGATCGTCGCCGTCGTCAGCAAGCAGAAGGGCGCACGGCCGTGGTGGCAACAGATGATCACCGTCGGCTACGAACAGGCCCGCGGCCTGCGCAAGGTGGGGGAGACGGCGAAGGGCTACCAGATCAGCCGGAGCAAGACGGTCGATGCGCCGCTCCCCGCCCTGTTCAAGGCGTGGAAAGACCCCAAAGCGCGCGGGCGATGGCTTAGTTTGGGTGGGGCGGGCGTCCCTGCCCGCCAGAAATCCGACAGCGACCTCGTCATCCGCAGGGCGACGGCCAACAAATCCCTCCGCATCACCTGGCCCGACGAGACCAATATCGAAGTCAACTTCTACAAGACGCCGAGCGGCAAGACTCAGGTGACGGTGCAGCACAACAAGCTCGCCGATGCGAAGACCGCGGCGAAGATGAAGGCGTATTGGGGCAAGCAGCTGGAACAATTGGCGGCCCTTTCCCCAACGGGGAAATGACACTAGCCCAGGGTTGTCGCGCAGCGGCTACCCTGGGTTTCAAAAGCGAGATCACCCCCCCAACCCTGAAAGGGTTGTGTCCTAATCCCAGACGAAGCGCTCGTCGTAATCCTGTTCATGTTTGTGGAAGAAGGCGCGAAGCTCGTCCTGGTAGGACATCTTGCGATGATGTTCATCTTGCTCGGCGACGTAGTTCTCGACCTGTTCGAGATTGGACTGGCTCACCGAGAAGGCGGCGTAGCCCGCCTGCCATTGAAATTTTCCCAAGTCCGGATTTTTCTCCTTGAGCCAAATGCTTGAGACCCGCTTGAGTTCCTTGACCCAATCGGCGAGCGCAATCGTGCGGCCGAGGTGTGCGAGGATGTGCACGTGGTCCTCGACACCGCCGACGCGGACCGGAGGGCAATCAAGTTGTTTGGAGATGCCGCCGAGGTAGGCGTGCAATTCTTCGCGCAGAATCTTGTTGTGCAGAAACGGATGCCGCTCCTTCGTCGAGAAGATTAGATGAACATGGACGGCGGCGAGGGATTGGGGCATCGTTTGCGCTCAGGAACACTACCCCGTTGGGGTAGGGTGGGTCAGGCGCAACATCATCCCAGGGTAGCCGCTTCGCGACAACCCTGGGCTATGGACGAAACGCCTTTGGCGTTGAAATCTCACAAACGAAAATCGGCTTTGCCGCGGGGAAAGGTGCGCAGTCATTGTCCCTTTGCCCGATTCCCCATCACATCCTTCTTATACACCCGCGTCTCCAGCGCCCGGACGTATTCCGTCCAATCCTCGCCGGCGGACTTGGGGTCTTTGATCGCCGTCAGCGCCATGTTCAAGCGCGCGTCGATGTTGTCCAGGTAGTGGACGAGGATCGCCTCCAGGCACGAAGGGAGTTTCGGGCTGCCGAATTCGTACTGACCGTGGTGCGAGAGGACGATGTGCGTGAGGACGTTTTGAATATCTTCGGGGAACGGCTGGCTCGTCTTCGCCTCGACCTCGGCGGCCTTGCGGTCGATCCAGAGGGCCGCCTGCGTGATGTGACCGAGGAGTTGGCCCGACGTGGTGTAGGTGAAGTTCGTGTCGTAGGTCAGTTCGGCGGTCTTGCCGATGTCGTGGAGGAAGATGCCCGTCAGGACGAGATCGCGGCTGACCTCGGGGTAGTGGCTATCGGAGTCGTCGGTCCTCCCGAGGACGCGCGTCGCCAGTTCCAGCACACTGAGCGTGTGCTCCAGGAGACCGCCGACGAAGGCGTGATGGTTCGCGATCGCCGCCGGGGCCTTCTTGTAACCCGCTACGATCGCGGCGTCCGTTACGAACTCCTTAATCAGGGCGAGGAGCATGGGGTGTTTGACGGTTCGCAGGATCGCCAGCACCTTCTCCCACATCTCGCCGACGTCTTTTTCGGTGCTGGGGATGAAATCGGCGACGTCGAACGCGCCCTTTTCGGCGGGGCGCATCCCGTCGACGATGAATTGCAGGGCGCCCTTGTAGCTCTCGGTGCGGCCGCGGACACGAAGGAACCCGCCGTCGGGGATCATGTCATATTGCTGCTGCGTCGCGCTCCAGATGCGGCCAAGGAGCTGACCGGTGCGGTCGGCGAGGACGAGGTGGATGTAGAGCGAGCCGTTGGTAGTGGTGCGGAGGTCTTTCTTGGAGATGAGAAAGACCTGGTCCTGGATGAGTTCTCCGGCCTTGAGTTCGGCGATGAAACGCCGCGCGACGGGGGGAGCGGGTGAGGTTGTAGTGGTCATAGCGGCGATTATACGGCCGCGAAAGCGGAGCGAATAGAAGCTGTGAGATGTCGGGGGGAAGCAAAAAACCCATCACCACAGAGGCACAGAGACGACGGAAACTAGACAGGATTTACAAGATTAACAGGATTGCAAAAAAGAATCCTGAAAAACTCGTCCGTTCCTTTGAGACTCTGTGGCTCTGTGTTGAAGTTCTAGTTCGTGAGCACGGCCGTGTTTGTTGCGCCGGACTTGTCGAAATTCCGCGCCGTCGTCCAGCGCGAGCCGTAGCCCTTGGTATCCCAGCTCTTGCGATGGGAGGTGAGGGCGTCAATCGGGTCGAAGAGGCCGCGGTCGCTCACCGGCCGGTGGATGAAGCGGATGCCGATGCGGACGATGCCGCGTTCCGGTCGGCCCATGTTGACGACGACGCCGCTCTCGCGATGCAGTTTCGTCTCGATCCCCTCGTCGGTGCTCAACCGGTCAAATTGCAGATCGACATACTGCCCGAGGAGCGGGGCGTTCTGCGCCGTCATCAGGCAGGCCGCGCCGCCGCAGGACAGGTCAACCAGGTGGGCGGGCGTCGTGTCGTCGGCCCCGTCGTAGTGCAGGGTGATCGGTACGAAGGTCGGTGTTCGAGGGTCTCGTCTGCGTTCCAATGCCGCGAATTCCATGGCCGTGCCCCGCTCTGGCGAGTTGCTTTTGGGCCGGTATCCGTACCGACTACCGCGACCGTCCCCGCGAACCCCTCGAATCGAGGTGCTTATCGAACCGGGGGGATGTGGGGTTAAACTAAAGTCGTTGACGGGCGGTTTACCTGCAATTCTTGCGCGGGAAACAGCAGGTTTACCACAGAGCCACAGAGACGCAGAGGAACGACGGTATTAGGAAGGTCGGGTTCAGGCTTTTTCCCTACAAATTCGTCGTCTCTGAGTCTCTGAGCCTCTGTGGTTAATCCTCTCTTGATTCGTTTGCATTCCGACGACCCGTTTGCGATGATTCGGGGCATGGCCGCCGCCGCAACACCGCTGGTCGGGATCATTATGGGCTCCAAATCGGACTGGGAGACCATGGCGCACGCCGCGCAGACGCTGGAGAAGCTGGGCGTGCCGCATGAGGTCCGGGTCTTGTCGGCCCATCGTACGCCGGATGCACTGTTGGAATACGCGGGATCGGCGGAGAAGCGCGGGCTGGAGGTGATCATCGCGGCGGCGGGCGGCGCGGCCCACCTTGCGGGCGTGACGGCGGCCAAGACGATCCTGCCCGTCCTCGGCGTGCCGATGGAGTCGGCGTCGCTCGGCGGTCTCGACTCGCTCCTCTCGACGGTGCAGATGCCCGGCGGCGTGCCGGTCGGGACGCTGGCCATCGGTAAGCCCGGCGCGATCAACGCGGCGATCCTGGCCGCGATGATCGTGGGCAACAAGCGTCCTGAAATCCGCGAGGCCGTGCGGCGCCATCGCGAGGAGCAGGCGAAGCAGATTCTGGCGAATCCGGATCCACGCGCGTCCTGATCGCTATTTCATGACAATCGAAGCTATGGGTGGGATTTCGAGGCCTCGTCAGCAAGAGAATCGACACGCGACCACAAATGCCACGGGGAGGCTTGTTCCACCACGCGGCCATCTTTGTCGAGCAAAACGGCAGTGGGAAACTGATCGATTCCCCATCTCCTGATTGTGCAAAGATCGCCGTCGAGGAGGACGGGGGCCGAAAAATCAATGTCCTTGTGCTCTCGTTGAATTGGATCGACGACCTTCGCCTGATAGTCCTTTGCGTCGCGAACATCAGGCAGGCAATGAATCAGAATACGGTCGCGCTTTTGCGCCTGATCTAACTGGCGATAGAGTTCGAAGAGTTTCTTGATGTCCTCCTGTGACCCGCACCCAATGGCTTGAAAAAAGACAATCAAAAGAGGTCGGCCCTTGTGGGTAGTAACCACATCGGGCGATATGGCGCCGACGCTTCCCGTCGTGCAGAGCGGCGGAGGGACCTTTCCGGCATAAGCGAGAATGAACTTGGGTTTCAGCTTCGCTTCTATGCGCATTTCCTGACCCGCCTGATTCTCGTCAATTACAAGATCCCGCAGCCGCATCGCGCATCCATCGCTTTGAACGTAATACTTGTACTGTCCTGGCGGTAACCGGAATTCCGTGGTTATACGGTCTTCCTTTGGCGATCGGTCGAGATGGGAGTTGTAGATATTACTCTTGCTGGCAGCGTGGATGACGCCAACGCTAACGAACGACTGGACTGGGTCTTCCGGTAGCGGACGCACCATATCCAGCTTGACCGTAGTCATTTTTTCCAGTCGCACCTCCGTTCCCTGCCGCGTAAGAATGTCGAGAAGATCGACGAAGCGGAGAATCGCCCCTTCGCGATGGTCGCGACTCATCAGAAAGTAGGTTTCGGGAAGCTCGGATGTCGCAATCACGAAATTCAGAAGTCCCTCCTGGTCTGCTGTAACTCCGTTTCGAGCGTAAAGCTCGTTAATGTGGGCCATTGGGCCGTCAAGTTTGCTTCTCATATCTTTCGAGATCTTCGAGAATGGGTGGTCTGGTCCACACTCCATGAAACTCCACATGTGCCCTGCCATCGCGGCGTGCGCATCTGTTCCGTCCGCATGTTTCACCTCAACTGAGACCTCGACCCTCTCCGGTTCCTCTGAAAATGCGAAGGAAGGTAATAAACAGAGTACGCAGGCTGTTGGAACGTAAAGGCGCATGGAAAAACCTTCGTCGGGCCGTACTTCTCAATCCCCGGAAAGCCTAGTCGGGCCCGGGGGACTCGCGCAACGCCCGTTTTTATTATTTTTTGGCCAATGGCCTTTGGCACCCAATCGCATACGCCTCACGGAGCAGTGGGCCGAGGTCACGGTCGATGTCCGCCGGTCTCGTGAATCGGAAGTAGTGGTAATAACAACCGGGCATGTAGTTCGCCACGCGATTCAGGCGGGGATGGGGGACTTCGCGGGATAGCCACAAGCCCGCTTCCAGCCAGTTCTTACGGACGATCACGCTGGCGAAGCGAACCCGCACGGAGAAGACGATCCGCGTCTTTTGGGAGATGACCGTGATGGGTCCGCACTTGCGCGCCGCCGCCAGCCATTTGTCGAACGTCTTGTGAAAGATGGGGTCCTTCCCTCTGAAATGATGGTCCAGAGTGTAGTTGGTGCACGAATGTGACAAATTCCGGGTAACGAATTCATGTCCGCACTTCGGGCACCGCCATAGCGGCTGCAGTTTTTTCGACCTCGGAGGCGGTTTTTTCATACTGGATCGCCCTCTAATTCGGAGTGCTTTTTTCGGACGGGCCGTGCATGGGGCACGCACTCAGCGGGATTCTCGGGCCTTGCTAATTTGGTGACCGCACAAATGCGGATGGGCACTCAAGAAAAAAACGGTCCCGCGCCGACTTACATATTGCCCATGTTATCTAAGTTACCCAAACTTTCCAGAATACTCACCATCAACAAGATGCCCAAGCTCTGCGGCTTCGCTGCTTTGTCCTTCGGCAATTTCTGCGCCTCGTCGCCCTTCGGGATGTCGGGCTTCACTACGAATCAGTCGGATCAGAGCGACCGGTGTAACGCGGGAGGCGATTGCACCGGCTCGTCGAATACGACGCAACGGCTCTGATCCCCACGGAGACTCCCTTGTCCACGCACGAACTCCTCAATCGTTATCTCGATCCGCTCCTTCAGGGCCAGCGCCACGCCTGCCGCGAGATGGTGAAGAGCGCCCTCGATCAGGGCATTCACCCGCGAAACCTCTACCAGGATCTGCTTTGGCCGGCGATGGCCCGCGTCGATCAGCTTTACCGCGAAGACCGCATCAACCTTGCCTCCGAGCACATGGCCACGCGGATCAATCGCACGGTCGCCGATCACCTGCAGACGCGGCTCGATCGCAAGAGCCCGATCGACCGGCGGATCCTCATCACCTGTGCCGCCGGCGAGCCGGAGGAGTTCAGCGCCCAGATGTGCGCCGATCTCTTCGAGGCCGACGGCTGGGAAGTATTCTTCCTCGGTGGGGGGGTCCCGCACGATGAGACGATCTCCCTCGTGGGTCAACTCCAGCCGCACCTGTTGCTCATCTTCGGCAGCCGGCCGATCGACGCCCCGGCGGTCCGCGAGCTGATCGACCAGGTTCGCGAGATCAACGCCTGCCCGACGATGAACATCATGGTCTCCGGTGGCGTCTTCAACCGCGCGGCGGAGCTGTGGAAGGAAGTGAAGGCCGATCTCTTCGCGGAGACGGCGTTGGAAGCCCTCGAATTAGCCGGCACGGCGGAGCCCAGGGAAGCTGAAATGCGGATTGCCGGCGCGCCCAAGAAGCGCCGTCGCCGCCGCCGACCGCCGCTGCTCATGCAGGAAGAGGCGACGGTGTAATCTGGTAATCCACCGAATAGCCTTCTCATATTTGCAGTACCGGATTTGCGCCGAGACGATAATCGCCTGCCATCGAGTTCGGTCAAATGAGGTCATCACGACTGAACTGTGTTGCGGCGAGCTACTTCTTGTAGCTATTCGAACGCTACGCGTGTTTAAGGCACCGCGGTATTCGTGAGTCAGGTCACGGTGGGCCGTACTCCCACGTATCTCCCAGCCATTCATCACGGATCCCCCCAAAGAGCACGGTTACGCCACGTGAGTCGTCAAAGGCCATTGCGTGACTATACCGAGACTGAGGGTTCATCGCCGGGATTCGCTGTTGCCACTGGTGGCCATCCCACTCCCAGATTTCGTTAAGGTATTCACTGCCCGGAAAGTAACCTCCGAACAGCAAAGTCACGCGACGGGTGCTATCGTAGGCGAGCGCGTGCCAGACCCTGGCCGCGGGACGGATCGACGCGGTTTGCGGAGAGAAGGGGGCGTCGCCCTCAAAAGGAGTAGTCGTTGACACAGGCTCCACGATTTTGAAACGCCGCGACCAGTTCTGGCCATTCCACTCCCATACTTCCCCGAGGCGATCGTTGCCGGTTCCTCCGAAAAGCACGCTTACGCCCCGCGCACTGTCGTAGGCCATGGCATGTGCATATCGAGCCGACGGGCTGTTGATCGAGAGGCGCTGTTGCCAGTTCATCCCGTCCCACTCCCACGTGTCGCCGAACGTCGTGCCTCCCTCGCTACTCCCTCCAAACAGAACGGTCACGCCGCGTGCGGAGTCATAGGCCATTGCGAAAGCGCTTCGCGCGGGCGGACGGTTTGGCGAGGTGCGCTGGCGCCAGGAGCTTCCATCCCACTCCCACGTGTCGTCGAGATGGCTCCCATCATATCCTCCAAAGAGAACGACGACGCCGCGCCCGCTGTCGTAGGCCGTCGCATGATCGTATCGTGGAGACGGACTGACGTCTGAGTTTCGCTTGAACCAATTCGTTCCATCCCACTCCCAGGTATCGCCGAGGTTGTGATTTGTGGGATTCCAGCCTCCGAACATGACGCTCACTTGGCGGGCCTTGTCGTGAACAAGAGAATGATTGGCGCGCGCGGGTGGGTGGGGTCGCTCAGTCCAATTCTCGCCATCCCATTCCCACGTGTCGCCAAGTCCAAAAATTGTACCCACGGTGTCGAAACCTCCATAAGTGACAACAAGGCCACGAATGGAGTCATATACCAAACCATGGTATTTTCGCCTTGGCGGTTGGCTCGGTGGGTTGCGCCGTTGCCAGTTCGTTCCATCCCATAGCCACGTCTCGTTATCTCCCACAAAGCCGGGCCCCCCTGCGAACAAGACCGTTCTACCATGAAGGGCGTCGTAGGCCATGGCATGACCGTTTCGCTCGGAAGGCCTGGTAGCCGGACTGCGTTGCTCCCAGTTGCGACCGTCCCACTCCCAGGTATCGCTAAGGGAAGCTGAATCGTATCCGCCGAAGAGAACGCTAAGCCCGCGGGCCGAATCGTAGGCGAGTCCATGACCCCTCCGGGCCGATGGGCTTGTCACGACCGTGCGCTGCTGCCAAGTGGAGCCATCCCACTCCCACGTGTCGTCGAAGAAAGCGCCGATTTCCGGCGAGCCTCCGAAGAGGACAATGGCACCGCGAGCACTGTCATAAGTCATGGCGTGTCCGTATCGCGTCGGCGGACTGAAGGCAGAATGACGCTGCTGCCAATTCGTGCCGTCCCACTCCCATGTGTCACCCAGAGAACTGACATGGTCGTAGCTGTCAGTGCCTCCAAACAAGACCGTAACGCCGCGTCCGCTGTCGTACGCCAAGGCGTGTCGGTAGCGAGACGGTGGTCGTGTTGCCGGCAGGCGTTGGTGCCAGCCGGTCCCATCCCATTCCCAAGTCTCTCCCAGGAAGCCGCTACCCCGCCCACCGAATACCACGGTCATTGCGCGCGCGCTGTCGTAGGCCATGGCCACTCCGTAGCGCCCGCCGGCGAGAGATGTAATAGGCTTCCATTCGAGCGATTGAGCGGCTGCACTACTTGCACCGAGAAGTACAACCAACCCTACTAGTGGTCCGCGTCGGTTGAAACGTCGGGTTGCCAGGGAGCGGCAAACCAACCAAGACCAAGCCGCAGTGGGCTGATGATCCCGAAAAATCGACCGAGACGGCGCACTGGCCCCACCAAAGGAGACCGTTCCAACAGATTGTGACATGATGAAACTCCGGCTCCCCCAGTGAGCATCACTTCGAACCGACGGGGAATCTCCCCGTCAACGAAGGACTCGGAAGCCGGTCATGAGAATCGCTTGGGAAGGATGATGAATGCTGTTATACGGTCAAAAAAAAATAATATCGTGCCTCGCGATCCATCACTCATAGCCGACCAAGTCCGCTAACAGTATACCCCCTCCCCAAGAGTCCGTCCACCATCCGCCACGGAACGAAGCGCCCGCTCGGCCCCGCCGCCGACCGCCGCTGCTCATGCAGGAAGAGGCGACGGGGTAGGGGGCGGGCTCGGTCCGCCGCATACTTGCATCGCTCGGGTCGCGCCCGGACGATGGGCCAATGCCCCCGCCGCGAAAGTTCGCGCCGCGCCGTCCGACTCGCTCCATCGCGACATCCGCGCAGGCCCCGCCAAACGCCCAATCGCCGTGGGTGCTGCTTCGGTCGGCGTCGCGACATCCGTTTATTTACCAGCGGATGATCGATGGCGCGGATGCCGCCGCAAGACCGGGCGATGTCGTCCAAATCTACGAAAAGAGCGGGCTTCTGTTCGGCAGGGGGTTTTTCAATCCCGGTTCGCAGATCGCGCTCCGCGTCCTTACGTATGGCGATGCGCCCGTCGACGACGCGTTCTGGCGAACGGTGATCGAGCGCGCGATTACCCTCCGCCGCCAACTCAACCTGGACGCCGTGACCGACGCGTACCGGCTCATCCACGCCGAAGGCGACGGTCTCAGCGGATTGATCGTCGAGCGGTACGCGGACCATCTCGTCTTCGAGTTCTTCTCGCTCGGCATGTTCCAACGACGCGATCAACTCGCGGAGATCATTACCGGCGCCCTCGGCCCGCCGACGCGCCTGGACCGGCCCGCAGGCGCCGGCGACAAGTGGCGGATCGTTCACAGGGCGGACGAGCGCGTGGAAAAGATGGAAGGCTTCCATGTGCCGGACGTTTCGAAAGGTGCCAGCACTCGCGCCCTTATTCAGGAGCACGGTGTTCGTTATCGCGTCGACATGACAGGGGGGCACAAGACCGGCTTCTTCTGCGATCAGCGGGACAACCGCCGCCGCTTCGCAAACCTCTGCCGCGAGGCAAACGTCCTCGATCTCTGTTGCTACACCGGGGGGTTCGGGCTGTCCGCCAAGATTCTCGGCCAGGCGAAGGAGGTCATTTCGGTCGACCTCGACGAGGCGGCGCTGGCCATTGCCAGGGAAAACGTCAATCTCAACAATGCCCGCTTGGCCCTCATTCACAGCGATGCCTTCATCTATCTGCGACAGATGATCGCCAACGGCCGCATGTTCGACGCCGTCGTGCTCGACCCGCCCAAGCTCGCGATTTCCCGCGAAGATGTCGACGATGCAATGCGAAAATACTACGACCTCAATAGTCTCGCCATGCAGGTCGTCCGACCCGGGGGCATCCTCCTGACGTGCAGTTGCAGCGGTCTTGTCTCGCCGCAGATGTTTACTCAGACCGTGCACCGTGCCTCACGCTATGCCCGGCGGACACTGCAACAGTTCGAGGAGACGGCCGCGGCCCCGGATCATCCGGTCCTGCTCGACTGTCCCGAATCGGCCTATCTCAAGGCGATCTGGCTTCGCGTCCTGTAGAATTGACTCCTGCAATGAGCAGTGCGAAGACACGAATCCGATCGGCCCCTAGGAACGGCGGCAAGTCTCAATCCGCAATCGCCAATCCGCAATCCGCAATTGGTCTCGTCGTTGCCGGTCTCCTCGTTACCGTCGCGGTTTACATCGCCCACTGCATCTACTTCTGGGCCTATGTCAACGACGACGCGTACATCACTTTCCGTTACAGCCGCTTCCTCGCCATGGGCCGCGGACCGTACTTCAACATCGGAGAACAGGTTGAGGGCTACACGAACTTTCTCTTGATGCTGCTGGTCACTCCAATCATCGCCCTCTTCGGAGAGTCCAACGCCGCCCCGTTCGCCAAGGGGCTCGGCATCGCGGGCGGCGCGCTCGCCATCGGCGCCATCGGGGCATTGGTCTGGCGGATCGGGCGCGCCACCGCCGATTCGCCGCTACGGAGCGGTGTCGCCGCCATCCTCGCCGCCGCGCTGGTTGCCGTCTTTCCGGCCTACGCCCTCAACAGCACCAGCGGATTGGAGACGATGCTGCTCGCCGGGGAGATTTCTCTCGGTCTGCTGCTCGGCCATTTATTCATGGAGAGCGGTCGTTGGCGGGGGGCGGGAATCGCCTTCGCCTGCGCCGCCCTCACGCGCCCCGAGGGCATCCTTTTTTTTGCCATCTACTGGCTTGCTCAGCTCGTGGCCCAGCGGCCTGCCCTTCGGTCATTCCGCATTCCGAATTCCCCATTCCGAATTCACCTTTTTGACGCTCTCATCGTCACCGTCGTCTTCGCCGCGCACCTCGTCTTTCGCCTGATCGCTTACGACGGCGAATGGCTTCCGAACACTTACTACGCCAAGGCCGGCGGCTTTTGGAAAGTCGCCGCTGCCTCCTACATTGGTCACGGCGCGTTGCGCCCGTTTTTTGATATCTACGGCATCGGCGCCGGAATCGGCGTCGTCGGCTGGATCCTCTCGGGCGCGACGCGCCGCGCGAGCCTCCCGCTCTTCTGCATTGCGGCAGCGGGGGCGCTTCTACCATTTGTGACCGGGACGGATTGGATGCTGGGCTGGCGTCTGCTTATGCCATTCCTTCCGGTCATTGCCGGCGTCGTCGCAATCGGCTGGTGTCGGATCGCCACGCTCCTCGTCCGCCATCCGCGCTGGCTCGGTCCGCCTCTGGTGCTGCTGGCCGTCCCCTTGCTCTGGTATCTGCGCAGCGACGATCGCGCCTTTTTCCACGACCACATCGCCATGCGCGCCCGCGGTTACAAGACCGGCCACACGGCGCTCGCCCAGTGGCTTCGCTCCGGCGCGGCGAAGAAGGGCGATACCGTGGCGCTCATGGACATCGGCATCGTTGGCTACCTCTGCGTGGACCAGACGATCCTTGACATCACGGGGCTGACGGATCGAACCATCGCCAAGAGCACGGGAGAGTTCATGCGCAAGGAATACGACACGCGTTACGTCCTGGGGCGCAAGCCGGAGTTCATCGTGCTGGTCTTTGGCGCCCCCGGGAATCCCGATGTTCCCGCGCCCCTGGGCACGCGCTTGAAGCCCTGGTCCACAAACGACACGCGCATTTGGAACGACCCGGATTTCAGGGCCCGGTACGTCCGACCGCGACCGGTCTCGCCCCGCGCCGCGTATTGGACCGACAACGTAGCGGCCCAGCTTGGCGCCGAGCGCGTCTTCGAGCACGCCCATCCCGGCAGGTACTATCTATTGGCCGCATTTAGACGGTCCGATTGATGGAGAGCGGCCGCCCTCGGCTGCCATTCCGTCGCAAACACAAATAAACTCCCTGTTAGCGATAGGATGGATCGTTATTGATCGGCCGCGCGACGAGCCGTATCATCCAAACAGACTGTCCGACTACGGCTTTTCAGGAGACTTACGCCATGATGATTTCCGCCAAGATGAACGACCGGCTCAACCAACAGGTCGCCAACGAACTCAACGCCGCGCACAAGTACCTGGCCATGTCCTACTGTTTCGACGCGATGGGGCTGAAGGTCTTTGCCCAGCGGTTCAAGCAACAGGCCGTCGAAGAGCAGGGCCACGCCCTCAAGATCGCCGACTTTATCAAGGATGTCGGCGGCAAAGTCGTCTTCGACGCGATCGACAAGCCCAAGGGGGACTATTCCAACGCCAAGGCGATCGTCAAGGCCGCCGTGGACAGCGAGCTGACCGTGACGGCCCAGATCAACGAGATCGTCGCCCTGACGGAGAAGGAGACGGACTACGCCACGCGAAGTTTCATGCAATGGTTCGTGACGGAACAGGTGGAGGAAGTCTCCTCGATGACGGAACTGCTGCAATGGGTGACGCTGGCGGGTGACAACCTGATCCCGCTGGAGACGCGCCTGGCGCAGTCGATGGCGTCGTGAGACCAAGGACTAAGGGAATGAGAGATTAAGGGATTGAGGGGGCGGTCGGAGCCTCGCGTACTACTTCTTCCCTTATTCCCTCAATCCCTGTTCCCTCAGTCCCTTTCTTCAGGAGTTCCCGTGGCACCCGGTCGCCAGATCAAGCTGACCAACTACGCCTCGTGCGCCGGCTGAGCGGGCAAGCTGCCCTTCGAGGCCCTGGCGCAGGTCCTGCGCCGCCTACCCGCCACGACGCACCCCAACCTGCTCATCGGACCGGAACATTACTCCGACGCGGGCGTGTACAAGCTGCGCGACGACCTTGCCATCGTGCAGACGGCCGACTTCTTCCCGCCGCTCGTCGATGATCCCTTCACCTTCGGCCAGATCGCCGCGGCCAACAGCCTGTCGGATTGCTACGCGATGGGGGCGACGCCGATCACCTGCCTCAACATCGTCGGCTTCCCGGACAAGGACCTGCCCGTCGAGATTCTGAGCGAGATCCTCGCCGGCGGGGCGAGCAAGGTCGCCGAATCCGGCGCGGTCATCGTCGGCGGTCACTCCGTTCGCGACAGCGAGATCAAATACGGCCTGGCCGTCACGGGCACGGTGCATCCGGATCGGTTCCTGTCGAATCGCGGCGCCCGGCCGGGCGATGTGCTGATCCTGACCAAGCCGATCGGCTCGGGCGTGATGACCAGCGCGGCCAAGAGCGGCAAGATTTCGCAGGATGATCTGGCGGAAACGATCGCCGTCATGACCACGCTGAACGCCGCCGCCGCCGAAGTCGCGCTTGCTGTCGGAGCCCACGCCTGTACCGACATCACCGGCTTCGGCCTCGTCGGTCACGCGGCGGGCATGGCCGAGGCGTCGGGCGTCACGATCGAATTGAACGCGTCTGCCGTCCCGCTGATCGGGCCAACGCTGCGACTGGCCGAGAGTGGCGTATTGACGCGCGCCTGGAAAAGTACACTCGAATCCCTCGGCTCGCGATTCCAGAACAACGGCGTCGCCGACGCGCTCGTGGGCGTGCTCTCCGACGCCCAGACCTCCGGCGGTCTGCTCATTTCCGTCGCCCCCGACCGCGCCGACGAGGCGATATCAGTTTTTTCGAGTAATCATCTATGGCCTGCCGTCCGAGTCGGCAAAGTGGGTCCAAAATCAGACGCTGACGTTATCTGTAGGGCATGACAAGGGTTTTGCCGTTTTGTCCTTTCCGCGTTATCCTACCAAACCGGCAGGGCAGCCCGTTCGTACCGGCTTTATGCAAGCCCGAACCGACTACCCGGCGATTGGAAGAGCGGCCATGAAACCCCGACGCGGACCCAGCCTTTTTGATGTGATGAGCAAGGCGCCCATCGCCGCGACGCCCCGCGAGCGGCCGCGGCTCTCGTGGCTTAAACGGAAGGTGGCCGCGCCGGTCCTTTCCGTCGCCGAAGCGCTATCGGAAGAGGAGGCGGCGGCGGAACTGGCGGCGCAGCATCCGGTCGAGTTGCCGGAACCTGGAGTGCCCGAACCGCGCCTGCCCAAGCCCATCGAGGCCGAGCCGCTGAAGCTTTCGACCGATCCGATAGATTCCGACGAGGCCGTCGAATCGCCCCCTATCTTCAGATTTGCAAACGGTCGCCTGTCGCTCCAACTCAGCACCCCCGCCTGCGTGGCGGTCGTCGGTGTCGTCGCCACGATTGCCCTGGCGGCCTATGTCGTCGGTCAGCGATCGTCCACTTCCCGCCTTCCGCCGGTCGCCGCTCGTGCGAATAATGGCGATCCGTCGGCATCGCCGCTCTTGCCGGCGCCGACATCGCCCCAGAAAAAGCCAAGTGCTGCCGACGCAGCGCTCCGCAATCCCGATTTGTCGCACCTTCTCCAGCGTCCCGCCTCGGCCGTCAACGCCAACAAGCCCGCACATGTCGCGGAAGAAGTCGAAGCGCGACCCTCGCCGGGAACTCCGGAGAGCCTTAACTATCTTCAGATCGAGTCTTTCCTCGTCACACGGGAGCGAAGCGGAGATGTGCTGGCCCATGATGTGGCGCATGTCCGCCAGTTTCTCCTCGAGCGCGGCGTGCGGACCTTTGCCCGCAAGCGAAGCAACGGCTTTGTCCTCTTTGCCGAACAGGGGTTCGCGCCGGGCAAGACCACGGCCCAGGAGCGGGCCGCGTTCCAAAGAAAAATCGAACAACTCGGCCAGGAGTATCGCACCGCCGGTGGCCGGTATCAGTTCAAAGGGTGTCTTTTCGTGAGTTTTTCGTCAACCAAGGCCGGCGATCCGGTCTAAACACGCAACGAGGTATTACTACGATGTCCATGGATCGTTCACTAAAGAGCAAAGCGTCGCTTTCGCGACATCGCAATGTCCTGTCCCGCGCCGAGCGGATCAAGCTCCTGACCGAACAGGAGAAATTCAAGCCGGACAACCGGCCGATCGGTCTGCCCAAAGTGGCCCACCGCAAGGTCGCGGTTGGCGGCAAGACGAAGAAGGTCGCCAAAGAGGGCGCGGCAGCGGAAGGGGCGCCGGCGGCCGGCGCGGCTCCGGCGGCAGCACCCGCGGCTGCACCGGCGAAGACGGCTGCAAAAAAGCCCGCCAAGAAATAGCATGAAATGGAATGGACAGGATTTTCACGATTCACGTGATTGGGGATTTCACCTGATCGGGATAATCCTGTAAGTCCTGTCCATTTATTCTTCGATGGATCCAGAAAAGCTCCTCTCCGATCGCACCAAAAAAGTCGAGTATTCCGGCATCCGCAAGTTTTTCGAGCTCGCCGGCCGGATCAAGAACCCCTGCGATCTTTCCATTGGAATGCCCGACTATGACGCCCCGGACGCCGTCAAGGACGCGGCCATTGCTTCCATTCGCGCCGGAAAAAACCGCTACACCCCCAGCGCCGGTCTGCCGGAGCTTCGGGAACGAGTGACCGCCGAGGTCCGCGCGACCCACGGGGGCGATCACGCCGTCCTTATTACATCCGGCGTCTCCGGCGGCCTGACGCTCGCGCTGCTATCCGTCGTGAACTCCGGCGACGAGGTCGTGTTCTGCGATCCGTACTTTGTCTCCTACCTGCATCTCGTCCATCTTGTCGGCGGCCGGCCCGTTCCCGTGCCGTCGTACCCGGATTTTGCGTTTCGTCCCAAAGACATCGAAGCGGCGATCTCGCCGCGCACCAAGGTGCTGATGATTAATTCGCCCGGCAATCCGACCGGCCGAGTCATGACCAGCGCCGAGATGGAGGCCGCCGCGCGCATCGCCCGCGAAAGGGACATCCTCCTCATCTCCGACGAGATTTACGACAAGCTCTGTTATGACGGTCCGTCCCCGTGCCCGCTTCCCCTGGCCCCGCAAAACACGCTTATCCTCCGCGGATTTGGCAAGACCTACGGCATGACCGGCTGGCGGATGGGTTACGCCGCCGGCCCGGCTTGGCTGATCGGCGAGATGACCAAGCTTCATCAGTATACGTACGTGTGCGCGCCGTCGATGGCGCAGGCCGCCACGCTCACGGCGCTGGATACGGACGTCTCCGCACATGCCCGCGACTATGCGAAGAAGCGCGATCTCGTCTGCGAATTGCTCAAGCCGTGCTTCGAATTTGTACGACCTTCGGGTGGGTTTTATGTCTTTCCCAAGGTCCCCCCGAGTTTCTCCAACTCCACGCAATTCTGTGAGGCGGCGCTCTCCCAAGGCGTCATCGTCATCCCCGGCAACGTATTTTCGGGCGTGGACACCCATTTCCGAATCAGTTACGCCGCTCCGGACGACACGCTTCGCAAGGGGTGCGACGGTCTTTGCCAGCTCGCGCGAAGCGGGCCAACCAAGGCGAATTGACCTTCACTCGTCCGGTTTCTACAGTCTAGGGAACCGGATGCTCTTCAATCACGCTTTTACTCACCGAACCTCGCTGATGGGCACGAGGTTTTGCCCGCGCGCGACGGCGGCGATCGCCATGCTCGTCCTCGCGGGGGGTTGTCCGCCTCCGCCCAATCCCGACCCCATTCCTACGCCCCCGGCGGACCTGAACGATAATCCGCTCATCCAGCGCCAGCCCTCGTCGGCGGGCAACTCAATCTTCGATCGCCCGATGACGCGGCTGGCGGTCGAGATAAAAGTGCATCGCATCTCCGCGCCGCGCGGCGTGTTCACCGGTGACGCGGAAATCTGGAAAAAGGTCAATGGGCCGGTCCCGGCCGCGGCCATTACGCAGCAGTTAACCGACAATGGATTCCGCGCTGCGGTGGGGCGGGAATCGGATCGCAAGCCCCTCTTGGACACGCTCGACCTCCTCCGCGAAAAAGTTGACCTCCGCGCCGTCCCGGACCAGACCGTGCCGGACGCCAGCAAGCTGGTCGAGTTGGAACTCGGGCCCTGCGAGCCGCGGCTCACGCTTTTTTATCACCCGCCGCATGGCGGCCTCCGTGGGATGGATTTTGTCGGCGCGACGGCCAAACTGCTCCTGGCCTTCGAGATGCGTTCCGCCAATCTGCACGAGGTGACGCTCAAGGTGGTGCCCGCTCTTGAGGAGCCGCCCGGCCCGCCGCGCTGGGTGATCAACGCGGATGGGACCGCCGAGCAAGTTCCGGAACAGCGGCGGCACGTGTTTGATGACGTCGTCCTGACGGCGCAGATCCCGGAAGGCGGGTTCCTGCTTCTCGGCGCGGGCGACATCGTGTACGATCTACCGTATCTGGGACGGCCGTTCTTCTTGCAACAGGAGGTCCGACCGGCGGAAGCCGCCGGCGAGACGCATTGGCGGGAGAGCATCTATATCATCAGCCCGATCATCCGCTCGCAGACGGATCGGGTTGAGACGCGCGGCGCGGACTTGGAAGCCGATGGCCGGCAGGCACTGAAACGATGACGCTGGACGACCAGTTCTTCAAACATCTTGCCCAAAGCCTGGGCTTCATTTTCGTCGCGGTGGATCGCGAGCTGAAGATCGTCTTCTGGAACCAGAAGGCCGCCGAATACTTCGGCCAATCCGCCGAACAGATGATCGGCCGGGATTTTCTGGAGGTCCTCCAGGAAGCCGAGCGCGACGCGGCGCAGCGTCTTTTCGACTCGACGCTCTCCACCAGCACTTCGGGCGAGATGGAAATTCACTACCAAAGCGGCGACGAGCCGCGGAAGACGCTGGTGCTCATCACCTCGCCGATCATCGACGGCACCGGCGCCTGCATCGGGGCCTCCGCCAGCATCCGCGACATCACCGAACGCCGCCGGCTGTCCAGGGAACTCGGCAAAACGCGGCGCATGGCGTCGCTCGGAAAAATGGCCGCCGCCATCACCCATCACTTCAACAATATCCTCGGCGGGATGATGACCAGCATCGACTACGCCCTCCCCAGCGACAGCGCCCGCGAGCTCCGCCGAACGCTGCGCCTCCTCGCCCAGTCCATCGGCCGGGCGACGCGCATCACCAAGCAGCTCTCCGCCTTCGCCGCTTCCGAGAACCAGCAGGACGAGTGGAGTGACCTCGGACCGGTCATGGACCGGTTCATCGAACGGCTCCGCCGGCAGGCCGAGGCGGCTGGCATCCACCTCGTCGCGCGGATCGACGCGATCCCCTCCGGCCCATTCGAATCCAACCGGCTGACCTCGATCCTGGAGAGCCTCGCGCAGAACGCGATTGACGCGATGCCCGAGGGTGGCACGCTCACCATCGAAATGACGCATCAGGAGGAAAGCGCCGTCATTGTCGTCTCGGACAGCGGCTGCGGCATCCCCGAGGAATCGCTCGACCACCTTTTCGAGCCGTTCTACACGACCAAAGGCGAACTCGGCGCCGAGGGCGTCAACATCGGCCTGGGCCTCGCCGCCGTCCACGGCTTGGTGACTGAAATGGGCGGCACGATCTCGATTACCTCCAAGGTGGGTCAGGGGACCCAGGTCCGTCTACGGTTTCCGCTTCATCGGGAGCGAGGAAAGCTTGAGCCAACGGCGGCCGCACAAATGCATTGAACAATTGCAGCGTCGTTAGAACGTCGTGCCAAACGAGAAATTGAAGACCTGCGTATCGTCGTCGTCGTCCTTGGCGATGGGGAAGGCCAGATCAAAAGACAGCGGAATGGGCCCGAAGTATTTGATATAGATTCGTGCGCCTACGCCCACGCTTGCCCGCCACTGGTGGATGCCGAAATCTTCCTCGACCGTCCCCATGTCCAGAAACGTCACGCCGCGGACCGTCTGGCCCACCACGGGGAAGGAATACTCCGCGTTGGTGAGCAGCATGAAGTCTCCGCCGACCGCGTCGTCGCGAATCCCTTCGCGCGGGCTGATCCCGCGAAACTCGAAGCCGCGGATTGAGCCGATGCCGCCCGCGTAGAACCGCTCGAAGACCGGCGCGTCACTGAAGATCTGGCCTATCGTCGCCCCGAGCTGCAGGATGTGCTTGCGGTCGAACGTATCTTTGTGCAGCGTGAAGTAGTGTTCGTATTCGCCGATGACCTTGCTAAACGACCAGTCCCCGCCGAGCGCCCCGACCTGCTCCCACGAGCCCTTGAGCTTGGTGCCCTTGCTTGGCAGCCACGCGCTGTCCGTCCGGTCGCGGACCAATGTGCCCTTGAGCGACGTCAAGAAGCTCGTGCCCTTGGCGTCCTCAATATCCCTTGCCGACAGCCATTCCACGTCGCTGATTTTGACTGATTCAAACCGCGAGGCGATTTCCGCGGCCCATCCTTTCAGCAGGCCTTCGCGGAAACGCTTGTCGATGCTGCTGTAAAACCCGATCCGTTGTTCGTCGTATTCGTCGCGCCCGCGCTCAAAGATGTAGACGCCCAGGCCCAATCCCAGGTCCTGATCGAGCAAATACGGTTCGCGGAAATCAATCCGCCCGCGCGTCAGTTCCGTACCGGGTTCGAATTGCGTCCGGAGCGTCTGGCCGGCACCGCGAAAGGCCTTGCCCTTGAAGAGTTCGGTGCCGGTTCGCGGCCAATCAAAGATGTCAAAGTTCCGTTGCTCAATCGAAATCGAGCCGACCAGGCCGCTGTTCGACGTGACGCCCACGCCGAAGAGGATCGTCGCCGTTTCCGCCTCGGTCACATCGACCAGTGCGTCGCGGACCGCCGGCGTCTCGCCCTGGGGCGTGATGGTTGCCTCTGAAAATAACCGCGTCTCCACCAGCCGCTGCTCGGCGGCCTTCGTCTCGACGGTGTTGAAGAGCTGCTCGGGATAGAAACGCAGCTCGCGGCGGATGACCTTGTCCTTCGTCCGCGTATTGCCGCGAACGACGATCCGCCCGAAGCGATATTGTTCGCGTTCGTTCACCTGCACCGTCAGGTTGACGTAACCGTCTTCCTCGTCGAAGACGTGCGTCGTCGTCACCTCGGCGTAGATGTAACCCTCCCGACCATACTCGGCGAGGACCTTCTCGCGGTCGGCCTTCAAGATATCCGCGTCGATCGGCTTGCCCACGGCCGACTGCATAACCGAGGCGATACGGTCGTTGTCATAGATATGGTTGCCGACGAATTTGATGTCCTTGATGATGTGCAGGAGCCCTTCGTCGATCTGAAAGATCAGCGTCAGATCGGACTGATTCTCCGCCAGGTCGATTCGATAGCCGACCTGCGCGTTGAGATAGCCGCGATCGACATACCATTTCTTGATCGTCGCCGCGTCGCGCTCGGCGGTTTCATCATCAAACGCCCCGGTGCGGAACAGCCACAGGTAGGTGGCCGTCTCGATCTTCGAGCGGAGCGTGATATCCGTGTAGGCCGTATTTCCCTCGAAGAGGATCTTGCGGACTTTGACCCGCGGTCCCTCGGAAATATAAAACAAGACGCGCTGCTCATTTTTCAGGACTTCCTCATCGGCTTCAACCGTCACATGGTAATAGCCGCCCTCCTTGTACTTGCGTTCGATCTGCTGCTTCGCCTGGTTGACGAGGTATTCGCTGATCGGCGAGCCGGTCGAGATTTCGATTTCTTTCAGCAGCTCCGAGGTCTTATACTTTTCGTTCCCGACAAAATCGACACCCGTGACGAACGGCCGCTCCTGCACGACGAAGACGAGCACCAGCTTGCCATCGTCCTCATGGGCCTCGGCGAACGGGCTGCCTTCAAATTTCCCCGTTCCCGCCAGACGCGCGCAGGCCGCCGCGATTTCCTCGCGGTTCCAGACGGCTCCCGGCGCAATGCGAACGATGCCCTGAAGATAGGTGGCGTCGACGCTGGAGAGCCCCCGGAATTCGACGCGATCGATCACGCGCCCCTCAGTTTGAACGGGAACGGCCTGCGCGCCGCCGGGCTGGAGCTGAAAAAGCCCCATCGTCGACGTGAGTGCCAGCACGGTACAAACCGCGACCGCCAAGGTCCGTCTGTAATCAAACGGACGAAACGTCCCTGTTTCAACCGCCATCCTGACCCTTTGTCAGCGGAGGGTGCGCGCAAGTCTCTGGGCCACGGTCAACGGGGAATATAACGCTGCCGTCGCTTCATCGAAAGCACGAATGCGCCATAAAGTTGCCACGAGGGGGTTCAATCTCGTGCAGGGGGTGAACCGGTAATCGCGCAACGCCTTCGATTTGCAACTACCTATAAAATAATAACTTATAGTCCGAGTCCTCGGAAGCCATCGTTCTCGGGTAGGATGCACAACGGGATATCAAGTAAGTTTGTGGCTGCCGCCCGTTATGGGCGGCGAGATGAAGGAACAAAAAATGACGGCACTGAGTAATCGCGTAATCGTCTTTGGGGCGGCGGTCTTTTTGACTTTTTCGCCCGCCTACGGAGAGACACTGGAATCGGTCAAGAAGCAAATCCACGAGCGGACGTCGCGTTTGAAGACGCTAAGCTACAAGTCGCATTTTGTGTCCGTGATGCAGACGCCCGAGATGACCATCAAAAGCGAGAACGACCAGGTCGCACAGTTCGTGAGACAGGGTGACCAGATGTTTGCACGAATCGAAGTGACGTCGAACACAACTCAGAGATTCGGCGGTCAGGAACAGAAGATCCCTTCGACCATGCTGTCTGTCTCTGATGGGCAATACCAATACACTTACTCAGAGTCCGCGGGACAAAAATCCGCATTTCGACAGAAGCTCGATCCGGCCAAGCAGGTCAATGTTTTCGATACGCATAAGATGTTCGCCGACCTGGAGAAGACCTTCGCGATCAAGGTGCTGCCCGATGCCACGGTGGATGGCAGATCCTGCTTCGTTCTGGAAATGACTCCCAAGGACCCGGCCGCGATATCGGGTATCTCGAAGACCGTCTCGTATTTCGATAAGGGCGACGGCATCATCCGAAAATCCGACACCTATGATCAGGACGGCAAAGCCACGACCACGTCCACGACCACCGACGTGAAGGTCGATGCCGCCATCCCCCCCGACCGATTCAAGTTCAAAGCCCCCGAAGGTGTCACGATCCAGGACATGCCCTCGTAGTCAAGGGACAGTCTTACTGAAGAATTTCGCGCGCCCGCCGCGTGATATCGCTTTCAGAGAGGCCCGCATAGGCCATGATCTGATCCGTCGTCTTTGCGCTCTTGGGGATTTTCCGGCAGGTCATCGACCATACGCGAATTCCCCCGTGTGCGGCGGCCGCCTCCGCCAGAGCTCCGCCCAGCCCCCCAACATAGTTGTCCTCGACGCTCAACATGCGTCCCCCCGTCTTCTTTGCCGCCGCCAGGATCGGCTCGGCCCGCAATGGGAATGAATACGCGTCGATCAGCGTGCAGCGAATCCCCGCCGCCGCCAACTCCGCCATCGCTTTCTTGCAGACATGCACCATGTACCCGGCGGATACGAGCGTGATCGCGTCACCTTCCGCCAGCACGTGACTGCCGCCGACCTCAAACCGCGTGTCCGGCTTATACAGCAACTCGACATCCGGCCGATGTGTCCGCATGTAACACATGCCGACATGCTGCGCCATCAACCACGTGCAGTGATAGGCCGCCACCGCGTCCGCCGGCTGAAACGACACGCACGCCGGTCGCCCGGCCCCGTCATCGGCCTCGCTGGCGCTGCGAAAATAGGCGACGTCCTGCAAACTCATCTGGCTCGGACCATCCGCCGCCAGTGAAATCCCCGCGTGCGAGCCGACGATCTTGATATTTGCCCGCGTGATCTGCGCCATCTCGATCTGGTCGTACGCCCGCGCGACGAATTTCGCGAACGTGCTGACGAACGGGACAAAGCCGGCGGCCGCCATCCCCGCCGCCGTCGAGATCATATTCTGCTCGGCGATCTTGCACTCGATGAACCGCTCGGGGAATTTCTCCATGAACATCTCCGAGAACGTCGAATTTCGTACGTCGCCGTCCAGCGCCACCACGCGGGGGTCGGCCGCCCCCAGCGCCATTAGCGCCGCCCCATACGCCCGCCGCGTCGCAAGCTGACCCTTCGCCAGGGCCCCTTCCAAACCCGCCCGTTGCATCGCGGTCGCGAACGTCACCGGAACGAGGTCCTTGGCCGTGGGCGACGGGCCTCCCGTGTGCGCCGACATCGGCGGTGGCTTCGATACCCCTCCGCGCGCCACCCCCAGCGCCTCATACATCCCGTCCAACTCGGCGATCGCCTCTTCGACTTTTGCCGTGGCCACCGGCTTGCCATGATTCGACCGATCCTTGAGCGATTCGCACCCCCATCCCTTTTGCGTACGCGCGATGACCGCCAACGGCCGTTCACCCGACGCGGCATCGGCAATCGCCCCCTTGATCGCCGCGGGATCATGGCCATCAATCGTTACGGCCCGCCACCCAAACGCCTCCGCCTTCGCGGCGAGCGATTCCGGTGATTGCTGCCGGGACACGTAGTCCGCCTGGCCTTGTCCGTTGCAATTGAAAATAGCGACGACGTTGGTCAGCTCCCGCTCGGCGATCAGGTCCATCGCCTCCCAGATCTGCCCCTCGCGAGACTCCCCGTCGCCGATGATCGTGTAGATTCGCCGATCGCTCTTCGCCAGCCGCGCGGCGATCCCCAGCCCCGCCGCGACGCTCAACCCTTGACCGAGTGATCCCGTCGCCGCATCGAAAAACGGAAACCCCTCGGCAGGGTTCGGGTGGCCGTCCAGCGGGCTCTCCGTCTCCCGCAGTGTATTCAAATCACCCGGCATCAGTTTCCGCGCCGATCGCCGGTCCTTCCCCACCACCCCGCCCAAATCCGCATACGCCGCATAAACCGCTGGCACCGCATGCCCCTCGGACAACACCAGCCGGTCATTCCCCAAGTCCCACGGATCCGCCGGGTCCCAGCGCATGACTTCGTGCATCAGCGTTACGACGATATGCATGATCGAAAGGCCACTGGAGGGGTGCCCTGACCCCGCCGCGGTCGTCATTCGCACGACCTGCTTCCCCAGTTCAATCGCCTTGGCGTGAATCGCGTCCGATGATTTCATAGTCCCTCCATGAGAATCGCGGTCAAAAACCGGTAGTTTCGGGTAAGTCGCCGGCGTTTGCAATTGCTCCGATAAGGGAGGACGTGGCCTCGCCCCTTCGATCAAAAACGCGATATAATACAAGCGTATGGCGATTTCACCCTCACAATCGATCGTCGATCAGGTAAAGGCCCTGCCGCCGGACGAGCAACTCCGCGTCGCCGAAGCCATCGACAAATTCACCTGGGCCCAGCGTTGGCGCCGCGTCTGCGAACGGATCGAGGCCCGGGTCCGGTCTACCAATCCAATGAGCGACGATCAGGTCGACGAAGCCGTTCGAGAGGTTCGTAAGGAGAAGTCCCTATCCGATCGATCCTCGACACCTCAGTCTTGATCAGCTCCCTCATCAAGGGCTGGTGGCGGCAAATCGCCGACGCGGTTGAAGTCGGCCGCCTCACTTTGATCACCTCCCCGGCGGCGATTGATGAGTTTGTAGATGTCTCCCGCCGTCCCCACATCGCCAAGTTGATTGATCCGGAGGATGCTGAAGAAGTGGCCAACTTGCTTCGTCGCGCCGAGTTGTTTAGGCCCGCTCAGATTCCCACGATCTGTCGTGATCCCAACGATGATTACCTACTTGCCCTGGCGGCGACCGCCACTGCGGATCGGCTGGTCTCAAGGGATGAAGACCTGTTGGTCCTCCGGCAGCACGGGAATACCAAGATTGTGCCAATCGCCGAGTTCCTCCAAGAGCTATAAAGCCAACGGGCGCCCCGGGACGGTGCGGGGGAGCATTCTGCCGATGCACAAGTAGTGTCAAAACCCCTGGTTCGCGCAGCCCGACCGCCTCAGTATAATCCCTCGCATCAGGACGGTTGCGGGGCGGCGCCGACCCCTATCCGGCGAAGCCGCCGCAACCAGATCATACACGGAGGTATGCACGTGGACTGTTTCCAGATCACCGGTGGCAATCGACTTCGCGGCACTGTCGCCGTCAACGGCTCCAAAAACGCGGCCCTGCCGATCATGGCCGCGGCGATCCTCACGGAGGGCGAGACCGTTCTGCGCGGCGTCCCGCAGCTCGAGGACATCAAACACCTGACCTTCCTCCTCGAAAAGCTCGGCGTCAACGTCTGGCGCGATGAAAAGGGCGGCCTTCATCTCAAAGTCGAAGACGAGATGAACTGTCACGCCGAGTACGAACTCGTCCGCAAGATGCGTGCCAGCGTCTGCGTCATGGGCCCGCTCCTCGCCAAGCGCCGCCAGGCCCAAGTCAGCCTACCCGGCGGCTGCAACATCGGCGACCGCCCCGTCGGTCTCCACCTCCAGGGCATGGAGGCCCTTGGCGCTGAAATCGAACTCGTCAGCGGCGACATCCATCTGAAGAGCAAGCGCCTCAAAGGCGGCGAAATCTTCCTCGGTGGTCCCTTCGGCTCGACCGTCCTCGGCACGGCCAACGTCATGATGGCCGCCGTACTTGCCGAGGGCACGACCGTTATCGAGTCCGCCGCCTGCGAACCCGAAATCACCAACCTCGCCGACTATCTGATCACCTGTGGCGCGCACATCACCGGTCACGGCACCTCGCGCATCACCATCGAAGGCGTCAAGAGCCTCCGCGGCTGTGAGCACACGATTATTCCCGACCGCATCGAGGCCGGCACCTTCATGATCGCCGCCGCCATCACCAACGGCGATGTGAAGCTGACCAACTGCCGCCTCGACCACCTGCTCGCCCTTGTCGACCGCCTCAAGGCCGTCGGCGTCAATGTCGAACGGGCGAACGGCACGGTTACCGTCTCTTCGTCGCGCCGGCTCGAGCCGATTACGGTCACGACGCAGCCGTACCCCGGCTTCCCGACGGACTTGCAGGCCCAGGTATTGACGCTCCTTTGCCTTGCCGACGGCAACAGCATCATCACCGAGAAAATCTTCCCCGACCGATTCACCCACGTCGCCGAACTCGGCCGCATGGGCGCCAGGCTCCGCAAAGAGGGCCCCACGGTCATCGTCGAAGGCGTCAAACAACTCATCGGCGCCCCGGTCATGGCCAGCGACCTCCGCGCCTCGGCCGCCCTCGTCCTCGCCGGTCTCGTCGCCAAGGGAAAGACCAAGCTCGCCCGCGTCTACCACATCGATCGCGGCTACGAGCACATCGAGCAGCGCCTCATCGCCCTCGGCGCCGATATCCAACGCCAGCCGGAGTAGTAGCGGCCGGCGCCCCTGCCGGCCGAAGAGATGTAGGGCAGGGTCAAGTCTTCGAGACCTGCCGCCCACGGATAGAAGGAGCACGGATGCTCAACCAAGATTCAAATCATGTTGATTCTGTAAATACTGTCTTTTCCTCCTCTGCGCCTCCGCGCCCCTGCGTGAGATTTGTTTCATGAACTGCGTCCACTGCGACTATCTCCTCTGGAACCTCCCCGAGAACCGCTGCCCGGAGTGCGGCAATGCTTTCGAGGTCACCGATTTCGCCTTTCCGCCGGACAAGGTCGAATTTCTCTGCCGCCATTGTCATCAGGGCTACGTCGGCACGGACGATCGCGGCCTTCCCTATCCGCGCAAGTTCACCTGTGTCGGTTGTTGCCACCCGCTCGACGCCGCCGAAATGACGGTGCGGCCCGTCGCTGACAACGTCGTCGGCGAAGCGCTTCACTTCGGCACGCCCTGGCAGCACCGCCGCCGCGTCGGCTTTCTGCGCGGCTTCGTCGACGCCGTCGCCCGCATCTCCATCTCCCCCGGCGAATACTTCCGCCTCGCCGCCGCCAACAGCCGCGACGGCTCCGCCGGCTTCAGCATACTCTGCGCCTACGTCGCCCTCGCCGTCTTTGCCGGTCTCCTGCTCCTCTTCCACGGCAGCGGTCTGGCCGCCTGGCTGCCCGATCCGCTCAAGTTGATGAAATCCCCGGCCCTTGTCATCCTCCTCATCGCGGTCCCCTTCGCCCAGATCGCCTGGAACTATCTCTACGGCCTGCTCATCCAAGCCGTCCTCCTCGGCCTCGGCCACCATCGCGGTCAGTATGAATCCTCCGTCCGCGCCGTCGCCCTCGGCAGCGCCGTCCTCCCCGCGATCCTGCTCCTGCCCCCTGTCGGTCTCTTCTGGTACCTCTGCGTCGTTTGCAGCGGCATCGAAACCCTCCACGCCACCACCCGCGCCAAGGCCCTGACGGCGACGCTCATCCCCATGCTCATGGCGCTCAACATCGCCCTTGGTACTTGGTATTTCGTTTCGTAGGGCGGGCCCCGCCCTCCGATCCAAGCTTCAGCCCGAAGGGCTGACCGATAGTAGCCAGTGGCAAGCGCAGCGCCGCCACTGGACGACGAGCCGCCCCAATGTCCTCGACCCTGAAAGGGTCGGATAATCGCTCACCCCCACATATATCGCTCGTCGTACGGCGCATTGTATTTTTTAACGAACGCGAGGTATTCCTCTTCAAACGTAACGGTGCGATGATGTTCTTTCTGGCGAGCGATGTATCCTTTGAGATCATCCACCTGCGACTCGCCAATCGAAAACCCGCCGTAGCCTTCCTGCCACTGGAAATCGGCGAAATACGCGGCCTTGGTTTTGATCCATTTCGATGAGTCTTTCTTCACGTCCAGCATCAAATCGGCCAGCGACCCCGTTTTGGACAGGCTGAAAAGCAGATGCAAATGGTTGGCCGTACCGCCGACGCTCAGAAGCGGCGACTGCGCGTTGCGACAAATGCCGCCGATGTAGGCATAAAGCTCCGGCTCTATTTCCGGTTGGATCAAATTCGCGCGGTTCTTCGTGGAGAAGATCGAATGGACGAGGAGTCGCGTGAGCGTCTGAGCCATCGCGCGAGAATCGTGCCTCGCGTCCGGCAGAGCGTCAAGACGATCCCTTCAGGATCGAAATCAATGGGGGTCGCTTCCCAAGACAGGGGCGACTGCCCCTGCCTACTTTAGACCAGCCCTTCGGGCTGAAGAGCGTGGATCAACCCGAAGGGCTGACCAATAGTAGCCGGTGGCAAGCACAGCCCCGCCATCGGTTGACGATCCCCCAATTTTTCTCGAGCCCGAAGGGCCCTACCGCGCACCCGGCATCTGTTCAACCGTCGCGATAATCGTCGACTTCCCATCCGCCGAAATCTTCCTGACCCGCGGCAACCAGGCCAGCCGGTCGTCTCCTGCGACATGCAGGTACTCGAGCACGTACACGTCGCCGCCGAAAAGCGCCACCGCCGTCGGCGACCACGGGCTTTGGAGTTGGAGCAGCGTGGTGAACTTCCCGTCGGGTGTGATCTTCAGCACCCGCGCGTCCCCGCTGTCCGCCACGTACATCACGCCGCGCGCATCGACGGCTAGCCCGCGGAGATAAGGCCGCTGCTCGACGCCCGGAATCGATCCCGGCGCGCCGGGACCGACCAGAGCGGAAACCGTCGCCACGGTCGTGACTTGACCCATCGCGCTGATCCGCCGAATGGCGTCGTCCTCAGTGTAGTAGAGGGAATTGTCGGGGCCGGCGGCGATGCCGTTGATGTGCATGAGCGGCCCCCGTGCCGTCGCGGTGAGGCTGGCCAGAACCGACGTCCGTAGCGACCGTCCTTTGTGGTGGCCAAATCGCTGCTCAGAAGGCAACATCCGCATGATCTGCAGACCATCGGGCGAACCGGATGGGTAATACAGATTGCCATCCTGACCGGTCGCGATGGGATAGTCGCTCGAGAGAAGCGCCGTCGGGCTCGTGCCGGCCTTCTCAATGTCGCCGCGTGAACCCGAAGGCAGCGGCGTATCGGCGAACCGATTGTTTGCGTCGAGGGACAGCCAATGAAATCTCGTGCCCGAAAGCTTCGACAACTTGCCCTGCGTGTCGATCTTCCACAACCCCGACCCCGTGTCGAGGAAATAGACTTGCCCCTGCCGGTCAACGGCGATGCCCGATCCGGGATGCGCCGACACGGGAGCGGAGATCAAACAGGCCCCGATAAGGGCCAAGACCGTTCGACGGCTTGCTAGGCGCCGGATTTGCATGATGGGCTCCTTTCCCGATCGACGGTCATTTCGCAATGATCGGCCGCGACCACATCCCTGAAGAACGGAAACCCCGCCGATAGTGAACACCCATTTTAGCGAACGGTGTAGACGGCCGACCCGATCTTCAGCCTGAAGGGCTGACCGATAGTAGCCGGTGGCAAGCGAAGCGCCGCCACCGGAACGGATCGCGACCGCCGCCAACATCCCCTCGATCCTAAAGGGATCGAATTCACCACTCGCCTCCCCGCCCCTAATTGAGGCACAGGGTCGTAGCCGCGGCCGCGAGCCCATGGAAAAAGAACGCGCCCCCATCCCTTTCCCTACCCCGAAGCGGGCGAAGGATCGCCTGTGCAAGAATCACGCTTGCCCCTGACGTTGTTCCGCAATGTCAAGGGTCTCGCACCCACGCGTGCGGGAATCCGATCCCGCTTCAATTCCCCTCATTGCGGCCCCGTCCGCCGATCCGAACCGCGCCCGTCAGAAAGCGGTCCCTGTTCCGGCCCGCCTAATTCCCACCGACGGAGCCGGTTGATTTTTCTGTTGCTGTTCACCTGCAGCCCGGCTAAGGTGGATTACACTGGCGATCAGGCGGGCCACACGGGCACTATATGCCCAGATGGCTCAACCGCCGGGGCGAGCCCGACCCATAGAGCGAGACGGCGAGTGCGACGCCGGGAGCGTAGTCCACGTACCACTGGGGCAATTCTGGCTCGCGGTTTGAGGGAGAGCAATCATGGCCTTCAATTGGATTGATTTCCGATCGGGTTTGTTGGAGAAGAGGTTTCTTCTGCCCGTTAGCTTCCGTTATAAAGTTGAGTTCGTTCGGATTGAACCAGACCCCGGGCAGCTCCTCCAATTGAGAAACTTCCTCATTCAGTGCGTTGTAGGTTCTATTCGCGACCGGGAGGACTGTCCGCTTTACACGCTGCAACATCAGGCTATACCGGCGTCATCCGGCAAGACCGAAGACGGCGATGAAGGCGCTGTACTCTTCGCTGTAGCGCTCGGAACACCGGTGTACGACTTTGGCCTCCTTCTAACTCAGACAGGCCTCCATATAGTCAAGAATCGATCAAGCCTCCAAGACTTGATTCTGACGGTCCCCATTTTTGAGGACATTTGCCAGCGACTGTTCCCTGTGCGGACACCGGCAGCGGATAACAAGAAAGACCGGCCTCTTTCGCTGCTCGATTGCTTAGGGATGGCCGGATTGGGGTTGGTACACCGCGTGATCTTCAGGTTCGAGCAGAGATTACGCCTAGGTACCCACATCACCGAACAGCGCGACGCTCGCAACACTGAACTCCTTGGCAAGCTCATCAAGGCAGAATTGCCCCATGCGACAAACCACGCGGATCGCGAGGCGCCGATCGCTTCTATTCAACCAGAAGATTTCAAGCGGGGCGATGTTACGCTATCTTTTACAAAGCAAATTGCCGGGAGACCAAGAGGCGTGTGGATCGCCTACGAGGGTCCGTACAACGTCACGCAGCAAGACGTTGACCTAACCTTTCAATACCGATGCGGCGAAGGCGACGCACCTATGATCGAAGATGATATCCGTGATTGGGATAATCCCTTCAAAGCATTTTACCGCGATACCATCCTCAATCGATTTATGCCAAATCTGTTGTTTGATATTCATGTTGAGCCAAGAATCTAATGAGAGACATGCCCAATGCAGGAGAATCCAGACAAAAGCATTGTCTGCGGCGGGCTAAATCCTTCGAGGAAGTCTCGGTAGTTTTCCAAAGGCAGCGCATCCACTCGGGCTCGTTGCCGGAGACCTGACCCCGGTGAGCATCGCCGAGTCAGCACTGACGACCATGCTCATTTCTGAATCACACTCCTCATCGAGTCGATAAGCGGCGGACTTGGGGTATTTTCTTCTGGTCCCAGGTAACCGCTGACTGCCTGCCCAAAGACGCAGCGAGTCGCTTCCAATAGAACGGCGTCACGAATCTCCTGTTTATCGCTGCCTTCAACAAAGGTCTTGAATGTTGATAGCGCATTAGCACGGTGGCGGTTAACCACCGCGAGGTGCCGATGCGCCCTGTGATTACGCAGCGCCCAAAAAACGCTCAGATAAAGCACCGAAAGAATCACTATTTTCGATACAAGCATGTGTGCGACGCGCGACGCGCCTATCGCCTGCGGCTCTCCCGTCGGCGCAGAAGTCGTGGCGGTGCTATCTCGCAACTTCGAGATCGGCCAAAGGTGCCTGATGAGCAAGCTGTCCGGATTGGCAAGCATCAGCGAAGCATAAACCGCGATTCCCCCGGCTATAACACCGCTTGACATCCAGGCAATCGCGATCCACGAGTGTTTATTTGCTTCGCTATCAAATACAATAGCGTGCCGTTCTGCGCCGCGTTCACTGGATAAGGTCCTTGATTCTTTCAGAATGTTCTCGACTTCTAAACGCGCTCGCGTTGCGCCTTCAAGCTCGTTCGCAAGGGCGCTGCTGGTCTTGGTGCGTGCTGCTGCTTCTGCGCTGAAGGCGAACAGGACAGGCCAGTGATTCAGAAGTTGTTGTTCGTCGTCCCGTAACCGCTGCCCGACCTTGTTATTGATATTCGCGTGCCGATTGGGAGCCTCGGTAGGATTGTTTGCAAGATCGAATTCCTGTAATTGACCGACGTTACCCTTGGCGGTTTGTAGGTAGACGAGCGTTTTCTGGAGAACGACTTCCGGTATAGACTCGAGCGACCCCAGTGCCAAGTAATAATTCGCGAGTTTTTGGATTGATTTCACGGTGTCGAGATGGGTTGCGAAATTAAAGGTGCCCAGCGCCTTGCGAGAGCAAATCTCTTCGGGATTCCATTTGTCAATCTCGTCCAAGAGCTTCTTGATTTCCTCAGCTTTGGATTCTGCCATTGTCGGGCTCCCAATAGTTCTTAACGTCACGAAGAATTCGAAGACTAAGACTCTCCGAGTCGGTGTTTCCTCTAACACCGCAAGGCCAGAAAAGGGGATATTCTACTTGTTTCCGCCTGCTGCACCAACACGACGGCAGCCATCCGCCGCCGCGGTCACGTGTGGCGTTTTGTCAGGCGGCCCATTCGCTTGCTCCTGTGCGGGCGTGTCATCGGCGCGACCGGCAGGGATGAAGTCGCTGACCTTAAGCCCCAAGTCTCACGCCTGCCCTCAATCCCTTAATCCCTGCTCCCTGAATCCCTCGTCCTAGAGGGAGCATTGAGCAAGGATAGTCGCAAGGACAGAAAAAGAGGAAAGGCCGTGTATCTCGTCGGAACGCCGACGAACGCGGCCCCGGTCGAAGACCCGCCGTAGGAGGGACGGTCCGCGCCATGATGATGAATTTCAAGAGCTTCAACCGTTTTCAACCCCGCGCCGTTTGCCGCGCTGCCATCTCCGCCCGCTGTTCCGGCTTGTTTAGCTTTTTTCAGCGTTTCCGCCCCCGTTCGGCCCCATCTGTGCACCCCTGCGCCATCTGCGGTTCCGGCTCATTCAGCCTCGTTCAGGTCCATTCAGGGGGAGGGGGGACCACCCTGAATAATCGTTTGCCCGCGCAGCGCCGCCGTTCTCCCTTCTTTCGGCCAAAAAAAATTTCTGCGCCTCTGCACCGCAATTTACCCGCCGTCGCGGCCGTGAACTTCCCATTCCGAATTCCGCAATCCGCATTCCGCATTCGCCTCGTCGCACCAAATCCCAGCCAGTGGCGCCTCAAAAAAAGAAAAACCTGCGCCCATCTGCGTCATCTGTGGATCTGCCTTCCCTCAAGCCTCAGGTCTCAAGCCTCAAGCCTTTCGGTACACATCCGTGCTCAAATACTTCAACCCCGAATCGATCATCAGCGTCACGACGGTCGCCTCCGGGCCGAGTCGCTTGCCGAGTTGAATGGCTGCAAGGACATTGGCCCCGGACGAGGTTCCCGCGAACAGGGCCTCCTCCCGCGCAAGTCGCCGGGCCATCTCCTTCGCATCCGCCGTTGCGATGGGGATGACCTCGTCCACGACGTTGGCGTCCCAGATCGGCGGCGTGTAACCGATGCCGATGCCCTCGATCGTGTGCGGCCCTGGCTTGCCGCCCGACAGGACCGGCGATTCGGCCGGCTCGACGACGGCGATTCTGACTTGCGGCTTGTGCCGCTTGAGCACTCGGGCAACGCCTTGTGTCGACGCCGACGTACCGACGCTTTGGACAAAGGCACCGACCTTGCCCTCGGTCTGCGACCAAATTTCCTCGCCCATCGGGTAGTAGCCCGTGATGCTATCCTTGTTTTCAAGCTGGTTCGTCCAGTACGTGTGCGGCTCGCGGGCGAGTCCTCGGGCCGTCTCGATCATGTCGAGGAAGAGCTGCTTGGTCGTCAGGCCGCCGGGGCTCTCCACGAGCGTCAGTTCCGCCCCCAGCGCCGCCATGTGATCCCGCTTCTCCTGGCTGAATGCGTTGGACGTGACGACCTTGAGTCGATACCCCTTGGCCGCGCAGATCAGCGCCAGCGACGTCCCCGTGCTCCCGCCGGTGTACTCGACGACCGTATCCCCCGGCTTGAGCCGACCATCCTCCTCCGCCCGCGCGATCATCGCCAGCGCCACGCGATCCTTCATGCTCCCCGTCGGGTTCTCCCACTCGAGCTTCACAAAGATCTTCGCGCAATCCGGAGGCACCACCCGCCGAAGCCGCACCAGCGACGTATTCCCGATCGCTTCCAGAATGTTCGCGGAATCGCTCATTGTTCGTCACTCCGAGGTGGGTGCAAGAAGGGACTCTTGTACCAGCGGGCGTTTCGACTTTTCGGCGTTGCGCGCCTAGCATCGTACATGAAGTCCGCCGGAATTCGACTGCTCCTGGTCCTTTTCGCTGGCCTGCTGCTCGGGGCCTGCAAGATCGAGCACACCAAGACCGTCAGCGACGAGCCCGGCGGTCGCACGTCCACGGAGCACTCCGTCAAGCTGAAAGAGACCATCAGCGACGAGGAAAAGGGCGTCGAACTCTACAAATCCAGGAACGAAGACGATCCTCATGCGGACCCGGGGTAACGACGCATTATTCCCCAACCCCCATTGAGCACGGCCTGACTGCTGTCAGACCGTGCCACCCGTCGCTCCTGCTCGCTCCATCTCGTTCGCCATATAATCGCGTCCCATGAACCTGGGCGCGACCGCCACCGTGGGGGCCAGGGGCCGGCTCTTGCCGTTCCTGCCGGTCTTGCTTCTCACTGTCGTCGCGTTCCTGCCATCTCTCCGCGGCGAGTTCGTCGACTGGGACGACAACACGCTCTTTCTGGAAAACGGAAACTACCGCGGTCTGGGCCTGGCCAACATCCGCTGGATGTTCACCCATGCAACGCTCGGTCATTATCAACCGATCGCCTGGCTGACGCTCGGCGCGGACTATTGCGTCTGGGGCATGAACCCCGTCGGCTATCACGTCACCAGCCTGCTCTTCCATCTCGCGAATACGGCACTCGTTTATGCACTGGCTCTTGTAATGCTGCGCCGGACGGCACGGGGGCCGGCGCCCCGTTCGGCTGCCTTGAGCTGGGCCGCTGCGGCGTGCGCAGCGCTCTTCGCGGTCCATCCGCTCCGCGCCGAGTCCGTCGCCTGGATCACCGAGCGCGGCAGCCTCGTCTCGACGTTCTTTCTTCTGGCATGCGTCCTTTATTATGTTCGGTACACCGAGCACCTGAAGCATCGGCGGCGCTGGTATCTTCTCTCGTTGGCCCTTTTCTTCCTCTCGCTGCTCTCCAAGGCGTGGGCAATCACGTTGCCCTTTGTCCTGCTCCTGATCGACGTTTATCCGCTCCGTCGATGGCCGACGCGCGACTGGCCGGCCATCAATCGTGTGTCGCGTCTGCTGCTGGAAAAACTGCCGTTCGTTCTCATCGCGATCGTGACCGCCGGCCTCGCCTATTACGCCAAGTCGCGGGCGGGCATGGTGTCGCTGCATCACCACGGCTGGCCCGAGCGCTTCGCCCAGGCGGCCTTCGGCCTATGTTTCTATCCATTCAAGACGTTATGGCCCGCCGGTCTCAGTCCGATCTATGAACTGCCGATCCCCTTCGAAGCGTCCGCGCGACAGTTCATCTTCAGCGGCGTCGTCGTAGCGCTTGCGGCCTTGACGCTGGCGGCAGTACGACGGCGTGTTCCGGGACTTTTTGTCGCGATGCTGGCGTTTGGAATTCTCGTCTCCCCGGCGCTCGGTCTGGCGCAGACCGGCCCCCAGCTTGTGGCGGATCGCTATAGCTATATCTCCTGCATTCCATTCGCACTGCTGGCGGGCGGTGCGCTGCTGATGGCCGCTCGCCGCGGCCGTTATTCGCGCAGCGCGGCAGCGATGGCGACCGTCGCGGTGGTCATAGTGCTTGCCACGTCAACGTGGACGCAGACTCAAATCTGGAGGTCGTCCACGGCACTGTGGGCTCGCGCATTGGAGATCGATCCCCGTTCTCCGACGGCCAACAGCAATATGGGCGCGCAGTTCGTCAAGGCCGGGCGGTTTGCCGAAGCCATCGAGTGCTTCCGGGTCGGCCTGGCAAAGCAGCCCGACTCCATTGGCATGCTAAACCTGGCATACGCGTGCGCGCAGGTAGGCCAGTCCAACGAATCGCGACAACTCCTGCGACAGGCGCTCGAAAAGGACCCACGCAGTGTTCGCACTCTGCTGTCCGCGGCGCGGATCCGCGCAAGCATGTCCGACCATGTGGATGCCGTCGATCTCTATCGCCGGGCCCTTACGATCGAGCCCAACGAGGCCACGACGCATTACGCACTGGGAACCGTTTTGATTCAGCTCGGCCGCCCCATTGAGGCGGCGGCGTCCTTGGAGCGCACGATCGCCTTGCTCGAGCCTCACGTGCAGGCTGGCGTCGGCGACGAGTCACGTCGTCTTTATTTGGACGCCTGCGGCCGTTTGGAAGCGCACTTCACCTCGCGGGATGACCTCACGCGTGCCAGGGACTATCAGCAACGCATTCAGTCCCTTGCCCGGCGTGAATGAGAATTCCTCGGCGGATCGATTTCGCCAATCCCTTTTTGCTGTTCGCCATCAACCACTGACCGATTGGCTGTGGAACATCCGGCGGCGACGCTGGAACCGGCGGATCGGACGGGGACACCGGGTTCCGGGGTGGCGGTTCGTGCCGCGGTGGATTTGGCGGTTCCTGGGGTCGGGCGGGCGGATCCTGCGGCACGGGCGAGATCGGTTCGCGCGGCGGCAGGTCCGGACCATCCACCGTGAGCGCGAACAGATTCATGAACGAACTGGCGGGTCGTCCGAGCAGCATATTCCCATCAGTGAATCTGAATGGGCTCATGGCCATGGACCTCTGGCGCCATCCTTAGACTACGGGTGGCCCTCGCCGCGTGCCGTAGGCAATGATTGAGATCAGGAACAGCACAATGAAGATGAGGAAAAGAACTTTGGCGATGGACGCGGCCCCCGCCGCAATTCCACCGAAGCCCAGGAGCGCCGCGATTAAGGCGATGACCAGGAATGTAATAGCCCACGATAACATAATTCACCTGTTCCTCGCGCCCCGGGCCGGTCGGCTGGCGGCGCCCTAGAGACAACTACACTCGTCGCAAAATTCCCTCGCCTGCCGATCCGCGGCATCTCGGGCGAGGCCGTATCGTTTCTGCAAAACGCCCGTCAATTCCTCCAATCTCCCTTCCAAGAGCTGCAGGTCGTCATCGGTGAGCTTTGCCCACCGTTGCTTAATTTTGCCCTTGAGCTGCATCCAATCGCCTTTGACGGTGTCCTGATTCATCGAACTGATCCTCCACTTTCGTCTCGCGTCCTGCGCGTTATTAAACCTTAGCATTGGCCGCTAACGGGGTCGTTAAATCCGTCTGATCAAATGTTTAGATTCAATTTACGGCGGTTTTAGGAAAGCGGCAGATACTAAAATCCTGCGTTCAGACAAGGCGCCCTATGGCACGCAAAAAGGCCGCAACTTCACGCATTTCGCGCCCCATTTGGAAGGGCCACGTCACGTTCGGACTCGTCCAGATTCCGGTCGTACTGCACTCCGCCGAAAGCCGGTATGACCTGCACTTTCATCTTGTCGACAGCCGCGACCACGCGAGAATTCGATACGAGCGCATTAATGAAGCGACGGGCGAGGAAGTTCCTTGGAACGAGATCGTCAAGGCATTCGAATACGATGAGAACAACTACGTCGTGCTCGGCGATGAAGATTTCAAGAGGGCGGCCGCGGAGGCCACGCAGTCGATCGAGATCGAAGAATTCGTGGACGTGAGCGAGATCAGCCCGATGTACTTCGACCGGCCCTATTTCCTCATGCCGGGAAAAAAAGGCGAGAAAGGCTACGCGCTGCTGCGCGACGGACTGGCTCGAACGGGCAAGACCGGCGTGGCGCGCGTCGTCATCCGCACGCGTGAGCATCTTTCCGCGCTGATGGTGCAGGGTTCGGCCCTGGTGCTCATCCTCCTGCGCTTCGCACAGGAACTTCGCGATCCCGCGGAACTGGGATTGCCTGAGGTTGATGTCAAAAAGACCGGCCTGGCGCCGAAGGAGCGGGACATGGCGGTCCAGCTCATTGAGTCCATGAGCGGGGAGTGGACGCCGGCCAAGTATCGGGACGAGTACCGTGAGAAGCTGATGAAGTGGATTGAGAAAAAGGCCCGCAGCGGTGGGACAATGCCCACGCCGGAGCCCGAAGAGGAGGAGGCGGAGCCGGGCCGTATTATCAACATCACGGATCTGCTTCAACAAAGCTTGCGCCGAAAGGGCAAGTCCGAAACAGGGCGGACACGAATGCAGCGGTCGGCGCCGAAACGAAGGCGGGCCGGATAATCCATACGGATTCCTCACGTGGCACTCACAGAGTACCGTCACAAGCGGAACTTTCGACGGACTTCCGAACCGCGCGGGCACGCGTCGAAAGCCGCGCATCGGTCACTCAGCTTTGTGATCCAAAAACACGCCGCCAGCCATTTGCATTATGACTTTCGCCTGGAATGGGGAGGTGTGCTCAAGAGCTGGGCCGTGCCCAAAGGGCCGAGTCTGGATCCGAGCGTGAGAGCGCTGGCCATTGAGGTGGAGGACCATCCGCTGGAATACGGCGGCTTTGAGGGGACCATTCCGAAGGGTGAATACGGCGGGGGAACGGTTTTGCTGTGGGATCGCGGCGAGTGGATACCAGCTAATGATCCGAAGGATGGTTTCCAGCGAGGGAAACTGGAATTCGAATTGCGCGGCGAGAAGCTCCATGGCCGCTGGAAGCTCGTGAGGATGCGGCCCGAGAATGGTGGGCGGGTTCATTGGCTGCTGATGAAATCGACGGACGAACATGCGCAGCCGCGATCGGAATACGACGTATTGTCCGAGGAGCCGTTGAGCGTCACGAGCGGGCGGGACCTCGATCAAATCGCCGCGAAAGCCAAGCCGGTAAAGGGTCGCAAGAGCAAGAAGGCCGGGCGAGTGCGTCCGGCCGCTGTTAAGCGCGCCAAGCGCGGAGGTACAACGCCCAAACCGTCCGAGTTACCGGGCGCCAAGCGTGAGTCGAAAGTCCGCTGGAGACCTCCGCAGTTGGCCACGTTGGTCGAGGCGGCGCCGGAGGGCGATGACTGGATTCACGAGGCGAAATATGACGGCTATCGACTTCTTGCCCTGCTTCAAAAAGGCCATGCGCGGCTGATCTCCCGAAATGAAAAGGATTGGACGGACCGATTTGCCAGCGTGGCCGCGGCGGTCGAGGCGCTGCCGGTCGCGCAGGCTGTCTTCGATGGCGAAGTCGTGGTGTTGAATTCCAAGGGCTTGTCGGATTTCCAGGCCCTGCAGAACGCCATGCAGGCGGGAGGCAAGGCCAAGCTCTATTATTTTGCGTTTGATCTCCTGCACCTCGACGGATTTGATCTGACGGCCGTTCCGCTGATCGATCGAAAAGTCCTGTTGGCGGCGCTCATTCCCAAACGCTCCAGCTCGATAATCCGGTTGAGTGAGCATGTTCGCGGCAACGGATCGGAGGTCTTCGAACAGGCATGCAAAGGGGGCCTAGAAGGAATCATCAGCAAGCGTGCCGGAAGCGTATATGAGTCGCGGCGAAGTCGTTCTTGGCTCAAGGTCAAATGCGTCAAGGGCCAGGAGTTTGTCATTGGCGGCTTCACGGACCCCGCCGGCGCGCGCGTCGGCTTCGGCGCATTGTTGCTGGGGTACTACACGGCCAAGGATTCGCTCCGCTACTGCGGGCGGGTCGGCACCGGTTTCAGCGGCAAGACACTCCACAGCATTTTGGCGCAGCTTAAGAAGCTGGAACAGCGCGAGCCGGCCTTTGTCAATCCTCCGACGGGGATGGACGCGCGGGGCGTACATTGGGTCAAACCGCAACTGGTCGGGGAAGTCAGATACACCGAGATAACCAGCGATGGAATCCTGCGGCATCCGTCCTTTTCCGGATTGCGGATGGACAAAAAAGCGCAGGAAGTCGTTCGCGAGGTTCCCTTGCTTCGCGTCCGGGAAGATGGCGTAATCGCGCAGCGTGCGCCGGCGAAGAAATCAAGACGGTCGCGTTTGATGCGAAATATGAACCGAACCGATGTATCCGATAAGGCCCCGGATCGCCGGAAGGTTTCCGAAGGAAAGAACATGGATCGCCTCGTCGTTGCAGGTGTGGGAATTTCTCATCCCGACCGTGTGCTGTATTCGAAACTGAGTTTCACCAAGGCGGATCTCGGCGCCTATTACGAAAAGGTCGCGGATCAGATGTTGCCGCACGTAAGCGATCGGCCGCTGATGCTGGTCCGCTGCCCGGAAGGGGCCGGGGGGCCGTGTTTTCATCAAAAGCACCCGTCCGCCGGGCCGCTTTCCGGATTGCGCGGAGTGCCCATTCGCGAGAAAGGCAAGACGGAAACCTACATGGTTGTGGACGACGTCCGTGGACTGGTGACATTGGTGCAAATGGGCGCGCTGGAGGTTCATACCTGGGGCAGCACAACGAAGCAGTTGGAGAAACCCGACCGACTGATTTTCGATTTGGATCCGGGCCCCGGCGTCAAATGGGCCTCCATTGTAGAGGCCGCACTCCTGGTGCGCGACCAGCTCGCGGAGATCGGTCTAACCAGTTTCGTGAAGACGACCGGAGGCAAAGGCCTGCACGTCCTCGTGCCGCTGCGCCCGGCCGCGGAGTGGGAAGCCGCCAAGAGCTTCGCCCAGGCGGTGTCGCAGTCTCTGGTCGCTCTTGCGCCCGATCGTTTTGTGGGAAAGATGACGCGATCCCTTCGCGCCGGCAAGATCTACATCGACTACTTGCGGAATGGGCGTGGCAGCACATGCGTGGCCGCGTTCTCCTCGCGGGCGCGAGAGGGTGCGGGTGTGTCATTCCCCCTGAGTTGGCGCGAACTCAAGAATGTCGATGATCCCGCGGAGTTCAATGTCAAGACTGTTCCCTCGAGGCTCGCGCGGCGCAGTGATCCATGGCCCGGATTCTGGAAGTCGAAGCAGTCCCTCTCGCCGGCGTTTCTCAAGAAACTCGCGGGGCCATCGTCGACACGACGTCGTTAAGAATCACCTGGCGCGGACGACTTGGCGATAATCGAGACGCCGCCGTCGGGCTCCAGGACCGCGTGCTTGATCTGATCCAGCCGCTCCAGGCCGCGAAACGCCCGGGCGGCCTGGAGAATTTCCGCCTCATCAACGCGGCAGCGTTTCATTCGGTCACGGAGGATACGGCCGTCGCGAATCAGGACGGTGGGCAGCCCTTCCAGGATGGCGGCGGCGCGTGTGTATCGCGACTTGAGCAGCGACATAGCCACATCCAGCCCGATCAACGTGGCGATGACGATCCAGGAGTTCGTCATGGATCGATCGTCATTCAGGAGCGCCTGCTGGGTCGCTTCTCCGACGACGAGCATCAGGACAAAATCAAAGGTGGTCATCTCACCCAGCGTACGGCGCCCGCTCAGGCGCATCAGGACAACCAGAAACAGGTACATTGCCAAAGCATTCAGAACGCTGTCCATGGGAAACTCCGAGTGTCAGGGATAGACGAACTGTGAGACGAGGACGCTCGCGCCCTCCGAGCGAAACTCCGCGCGCTTGCGGCCGGCCCGCCGATGTTCGATTCGCAGGACGACTTGGATCGGATCGGTTCCGGGGGCCGGCAAGAAAAACAAGCGGTGGAGATTGCTGCGCGTCTCCGTCGATTGCGGTAGGGGCGACGACGACCAGATCGCATGGTCCAGGAGATTTCCGCCGATACTCAGGGTCCATCGCTCGCCGGTCGGCCGCGCATGGATCCGCAGCTCTGTCACGGCGCCAACTCTTGCACACCGCTCGTAATCAACCCACAACGCGGAGTTGGGCTCGCCGACGCGCGAAGCGGAGAGAATCCCTCGCCCGCCGAGCAGGCCGGTCAGCGCGAGAATCATCAGTAAGGCGAGGAGACTCCAGGCGATACGCTCAGCCAGCCAGACCTTGCGCTGAAGGGCAATATCTTCATGAATCTGAAACTCGCCATCGGCAGTGGACGACTTCGCCTTCAAGCGACTCGATCCTGCGCGGCGGCGTGGCCCGCCGTCTGGGCACAGTTTGCGCAACAGTAACACCCATCAATGGCCTCGATTCCATGGCCGATGATCCGGCATCCACAATGAAGGCAAACGGGGGCCAATTTGTGGATCGCGCATTCAAAGCAATCAAAGGTGAAGTGCTGTCCCCCGTGGATCACCTCGAATGCCTTGTCGTAGTCGTTGTGGCAGGTCGCGCAAAGAGCCATTGAAGACTTCTCCCAGCTTGTCGCACACCCTCTGTGGAGTCGCATCACCCCGCTACGACGAGCGACTCTTTGAGCGCGAACGGGACTTTTTGGTGCGTCCCTCGTTGCTTCGCGTCTTGTTCACCGTGGCGGCGGCGATCCGCTTGGCGACCTTGGTTGAGCGGCCGCGGTGCTGCTCGCCGGACTTGATGTGCTCATACTGCCTTTCGTCCTTGTCACTCCAGCTTTTTGGCATGGCAATTCCTCCAATTACTTGGTTATCGAGGGCGGCCGGGCATGGACCAATTCCGGCATACGTACCGGCGGCCGCTTCATTTCCAGATTCTTGCTCGGGCGCTTCCCGCGCCGATAGGGTGGTAACGCAACAGTCCGACCGGTCGCGGCGGATTCATAGAGCGCTTCGATGATGCGGACATCCGCGAGTCCTTCCTCCCCGGACGGCTCCGGAGGTTTGCGTTTGAGGACGCAGTCGGAGAAATAGACGAGTTCGGGGGCGAATTGATCGCGCTTGGGGAAGGTGCGACGCGTGGTCTTATCGCGGATCGTGGTTTCCAAATCGAGGGCTTCGGCGTACTCGTAGGCCTGTTCGAGCCGAAGGTGGCCGTTGGTCCCGACGATCTGGTAAACCGCCGTATCGGTGGCCCCGAAGCTCGAGGTGAACATGGCCAGTCGGTCGTCGGGGAAGCGGAGGATCGCCGCCGACATTTCATCGACCTCGCGGAAGCGCCGGTCGCCGTTCTGGGCGGAGGCCGCGAAGACCTCGTGGGGTTCATCCCGAAAGAGGTAGCGGGCCGCGTTGATGCAGTAAATCCCGATGTCGTAGAGGGTGCCACCGCCGAGTTCGGCCTTGAGGCGAATGTCGCCCGGTTTCACGGACATCGTGAACAAAGAGTTGAACACCCGAAGGCGCCCGAGTTTTCCCGATCGCGCGATTTCAACGGCCCGCAGATTCGCCGCCTCAAAATGAAGCCGGTACGCGATCATGAGGCGAACGCCATTGGATCGCGCTGCGTCGATCATCTGCTGGCATTCCGCGCTGGTGACCGCCATCGGCTTTTCGCAGAGCACGTGAATCCCGGCCTGGGCCGCCCGCACGGAATATTCGCGATGCAGGTTGTTGGGCAGGGCGATGTACACGGCATCCACTTCGCCACTCTCCAGGCATTCATCGAAGTCTTCGTAGCGATAAAGGTTGGACACCTTGTATTTGCGACCGAGCCGTTTCAGCTTCGTGGCGTCGCCCGACACCAGGGCGGTCAGTACGGAATTCGAGGAGGCATGGGCGAAGGCCGGGAGCACGGCGGCCTGCGAAATGTATCCCAGACCGACGACGGCGTACCGAACCGGCCCGCGAGAGCGTCGGTTGACGTTCGATTTAGACTCGGCCGATTTATGCCGCATGGGTCCACACTTTCATGTTCGAGGGGAATGTACGCTTGCGCGAGGGCTTGGTAAGGGACTGTTGGCGGGGCCGTTGAGGACCGAGCCGTCGGGGGCGAATCGTGAGCCGTGACACGGGCAGTCCCAGGTACGTTCGGCGGCGTTCCAGGAGACAATGCCACCCAAATGAGGACAGACCGCGGAGCATTCGTGAAGCGTCCCGGACTCGTCACGATAGACCGCCACGGGGCTCAGGCCTCGGCGGATGATGGCGCCAGTGCCGCGCTGGATGTCTTCGACCTTGTCGGCGGCGCCCACGGTCAACCAATCGAAGTATTGAGCTGCGGTGTTCAGGTTCTCGCGGGTGAACTCGAGGGCGCTGCGGAGCGTGATACGCGAAGGATCATAGAGTTTGGCCCAGGCGTTGGGGCGCTCGGCGATGAGATCGGCGAGGAGAATGCCGGCGATGGCGCCATGCGTCATCCCCATCCCGGAATCGCCGGTGGCGATGTAGACATTTTCCGGGCCGCCGGGGTTACGGCCGATGAACGCGATACCGTCAACGGGCTCCCAGACCTGACCGGACCATCGATAGACGACTTCGCCGAGGTGAGGGATACGGTCGCGAATCCAGGATTCCAGACGGGACCAGCGCTCGTCGCTGTCGTGGGCCTGTCCGGTCTTGTGGTCTTCGCCGCCAACGATGAGCAGTTCGTCGGTAGCAAGTGCCGCGCGACCGTTGCCTGATTCGGGTGGATGCCATTGGGCGGTTCGAACATAGTGATACGGTGCGTTGGCGGGTTGTCCTGCCTCCTGGGTCGTATCCCAGTAGAGGGCCCGGGGGACGGCGCCCGCGGGGGTTCGGATGGCGATCGCGTACGTTCGATAGCCGGCCTGCTTGGTGTGGATGGCGACGCGGTTGTTGATCGGCGTATTGGTCGCAATGACGACAGCCCACGCGCGAATCTCCAGGTCATCGGTCATGATGAGGCGGATGGGATCTTCTTCGCGCAGATCGTGCAATTCCGTTTCGCAGTACACTCGACCGCCGAGCTTCTCAATCGCGGCCGCCAGGCCCGCCATGTACTTCAAGGGATGAAACTGCGCCTGGTTTCCGAACTTGAGACACGGACCCGTGTCATAACCATGCCAGGGAGACCGCGACACCAGTTCGAGGTGCGGGACACCTGCGTCGCGGGCAGCGTGAAATTCTCGATCAAGAAGGTCGCGCGACTCGCCGGGCGGAACGAAGAGGTATCCATCCAGCCGCTCAAAGTCGCAGTCGATGCCTTCGTTTTGGATAATCGACTCGATCTCAAGGATCGCCGCCGTGTGGCTCTCGGCACAGAGGCGGGCCGCTTCTTTGCCGTGGAGGTGTTGAATGACGTAGTAACGATCATCGATAGCGTTGCTGAGGTGAGCGGTCGTACAAGCCGTCTGGCCGCACCCCAAGGGTCCCTTGTCGATGACGACGACTCGCCGGCGCTCGCGTGCCAGCCGATAGGCGACGGACAGACCGACGATTCCCGCTCCGACCACGCAGACATCGCATTTCTCGTCCCGTTCGAGAGGTGCTCGCACCAGTCCGGACACGTTGAGCCATGGGCTCGTTGTCGATTGCACGCGAGGTCGCATAAAAACCCAATGGGTCAGTGGCCGGTTCTATTGATGCGTTCTTGCCGCTGGAAGGAAAAAGGGGGACCCGGAGGGTTGCCGAGTCATCCGGGTCCCCAACCCACAAGCTCTAACGTTGTTCGCGGCGGGGCTCGGAATCGTCCGATTCCCAGTAGGGCCGCACACGATAAAACTCATGCGTTTCGCGGGCCCATCGCGAATCGGCCATGTTCGGCCAGTTGTTCTTGTCGAATCCCTGCGCGTTCTTGAGCCGTTCCTTGTCCATGTCAAGAATGAACTTGTCGTTGCCGGCGTTCAATGTCAGGGCGTGAAACGGGACGGCGAACAGTTTGTCGCCCATTCCCAGGAAGCCGCCGAACGACAGGACGCTGTAGATGATGCGTCCCGTATCCGGGTCTACCACGACGTCCTCGATCTTGCCGAGGTTTTCGTTTTGGGAGTTCTCCACATTCTTACCGATCACGTCCGTGGCCTTCAGCCAGCGGCGGACCGGGGCGTACCATGTCTCGGCCGTCATTCGAGTGAGGCGACCGCCCTTCACCGTCGTCTCGGTGTAGCGGACCGTTCGGGTGGCGCCGGGCTTTGCGGGGTCTTCCCAGTACGGTCGGACGGCGAATTCCGTGTGAACGCGCTGTGCCCACGGCTCGTCAGCGAAGTTGGGGAATTTGTCCTTATCGAACGCGTGCATCTTGAGTTTGTCTTTGGTGCTGGCCAACTGAAAACGCGCGGCGTCGTCGGGCAGTTTAAGGGCGGCTGCGGGAACCGCAGCCTGCCGGCCATCGACTTCGACGATGTAGTAAATAACCCGTCCCGAATCCATGTCGATGATCGCGTCGTCCACATCCCCGAGTTTTTCATTGTTTGTTTCCGCGTTGATCTCCTTGCCGATCAGATCGTTGAGCTTTTGCGTACGCCGGGCCGGCTCGGTCCACGGCTTATCATCCGCTTGTAGGGTATCGATCAGAACTAGTGATGCTGCCAGTGCCAGGCTCAGATGGACCACCCGCATGATTTGACTCCTTGCGCGCCGAGCGCGAAATGCGATGAGCGATGGTTTGGAGAGAACGCCTCCCGCGCCATCGCGTCTTTTAACTCTGCTGATAGTATGGAGGGCTGAAGTAAAACGCGGGTGAAAAGCGTCTTACAACCGCGAAACGCTTCCGACTCAAGCTTTCAGGTGCAGGCGCTTACGCCGCCGGCTCCGGAACGCTGAGGGAATATCCCGTACCGATGACCGTCTGAAGAAGCGGCTGCTGAAATCCCTTGTCGATCTTGCTGCGCAAGCGCGAGACATAAACCTCGATGACATTGCTCTCTTCCTCAAACGCGATGTCCCAGACTCGCTCGCCAATTAGGGAGCGCGTCAGGACCCGGTTGGGATTGCGCATGAAATATTCAAGGAGGGCGAATTCCTTGGCCGTCAGGCTGACTGCGGTTCCGCTGCGCGAGACGGTGCGCTTGACCAGGTCCATCTCGAGGTCTTCGAAGTGAAGGTGGGTTCCATCCTCCGGCTTGGCCCGGCGGAGCAGCGCGCGGACCCGGGCGATAAGCTCTTCCAGCTCAAATGGCTTGGTGAGGTAGTCGTCGGCGCCGGCCTCCAGTCCGGCGACTTTTTCCTTGGTATCGGACAACGCGGTCAGCAGCAGGATGGGCGCGGATATTTTCTGTCGACGGAGATTTCGGCAGATCTGCACGCCATCATGGTCGGGCAGCATGATGTCCAGAATGATGCCGTCATGGGTGTTGGAGATCGCCTTCTCCTCGCCTTCCTGGCCGAGATTACTGACGTCCGTAATGTACCCTTGCTCGTTCAGGGCCTGGGCGATCCGGGAACTCAGCTTGACGTTGTCCTCAATTACCAGGAATCGCATGACAAGGTCCTCCGTGTTAGTAACCAATGTTTACTTACCTTACTATTTTTTAAGTTCGGGGCTGTCCGTGTCTATGCGGAACTAGGTAGGGCCGCATGGGAAGCATACCTGTGTGAAAAGCCACACGACCCGGCGGAAATTCGGCGAAAATCAGCGATTTCGATGGTCGGATACCCAGATTTGGATGAGCAGGACGATTCCCCCAACTGCGGCCGCCAGGAAGAGAACGATGGCAAAGGCGGGGTAACCAAAGAGGGTGGCAGCGGTGTCAATCCGCATCAGCAGGGCCGCACCGACGATCAGCGCGGCGAGGATCAGCCCGGCGGAAATTCGGTTGGCCACCTTTTGAAAACCCGTGACAAAGGTATGTTCATCGAAGGCATCGACATCGAGGCGAATACCGGTTTTGCCCATCTGAGTCAGCAGCTCATTGACGCGGCGCGGCAATTGCGAGGCGATTTCCGTCGTTTCCATGACAGATTGAAGCAGGTTACTCGGAGTGAGGCGCTGGCGCAGGCGGCGATTCACCAGCTCGAAATTGTGGCGTCGTATGGACGCATTGGGATTGAAGTCCGGAGCGAGGCAGCGGGCCACGGCGTCGAGATTCAAGAGCGTCTTGCCCACTAGCGCTGTAGCTCGAGGCAGACGGATTTGGGAATCGCCGGCGATTTCCTGGATTTCCAGCATCATGCGGCCGGCTTCGATGTTGCGCATCGTGGCGTGTTCGTTTTTCTGGACGAGAAAGGCGACGCGCTCGATGAAATCCTGTCGCCGAAAATCTCGTCCAACCTCGCCGATACGCAGGGCGATTTCGGCGGCCTCGCGTCCCCGGCCCTCGCTGATGGCGATCAGAAGGTAAATGAAGTTCTGTTGCAGCTCGCTATCGATGCGGCCGACCATGCCGAGGTCGATCAAGCCGAGACGATGATCCTGGGTCAGAAAAATATTTCCCGGGTGCGGATCGGCATGGAAAAAGCCGTCGTCGAGGATTTGCTTGAGGTAGGCGGAGAGCAGTTCTTCGGCGAGCGCCGTCCCATTCACTTCGGTAAAGACGACCGGCGAGATACTGGAGATACTCGCGCCCGACAGGCGTTCCATCGTTAGAACGCGCTGTGTCGAGAAATCAGCGATCGGGACCGGAATTTGCAGCAGTTTGAATTCGGCCAAGTTCTTACGAAGGGTCAGGAGGTTGTCGACCTCCAGTCGGTAGTCCAGTTCAGCTTCGATCGTCTGTTTAAATTCCTTGACGACATCTTCGACGTGATACTTGCGCCCATATGCCGTGTAGGTTCCCAAACGCGCAATCGTGAAGAAGATCTCGATGTCGCGCTGAATTTCATCGACAATGCCGGGTCGCTGAACCTTGACCACGACATCGCGACCGTCGCGCAGCGTTGCCGCATGGACCTGAGCCAGTGAGGCGGCGGCGAGCGGAATCGGATTGATTTCGGCGAAGATCCGCGATGGCCGCGCGGCCAGTTCGGTGTAGAGAATCTCCTCAATCTGTTCAAAGTCTACCGGCTCGACGTCGTCCTGCAGTCGGCTGAGGGCCTCCAGATACGCGGGCGGAAGGAGATCCGCGCGACTCGACAAAAGCTGGCCGATCTTTACAAAGGTGGGCCCCAGGGATTCGAGATCCGCCGCGAGGGTGTCCGGGCCGCCGCCATTATCCTGGAATTTTTCCTTGACGGTCTTGTCCAGGCCGCTCGCCTTCACCCAATCGGCGCGGCCATGCTTCCAGAGGAGCCACGCGATGTCCCGGTAGCGCACAAGATGTTCGGTTTTCACGGCGACCATATCATCTGATGATACGGCGCTGGAGATAAATGCATTGTAAGCTCGGGCGCAAAGTTTGAACGCGAGGTGAGTGGCGGAGATCCGCGGGTATAAAGTTGTTACCTATTGCCGGGGGGCGACGTCGAACTATTTCTTCTGATCGGTTTTTTGCGGCAATATGATTCGAAAAGTTGCCCCCGGCGCGCACGGCTCCATCAGTTGGATCGATCCGCCATGGCGCCGCACGACTTCCTGGCAATAGGTCAATCCCAATCCCATTCCGGCGCGTTTGGTGGTGACGAAGGGTTCGAAGAGCGTGTCGCGCAGGGCCATATCGGGCCCCGGTCCGCTATCCTGGACTTCGATCACGTCCGTATCAGGAAGTTGACGCGCCCGAACGTACACATTGCCCTGGCCCCGCATAGCCGTGATGGAGTTTTGGAAGAGCTTGTGCAGCACACGTCGGAACCGCGTTGGGTCGCACCAGATCGTGAGCGGTTTGGCCCCTAGATCAAATTGCCAGACAATCTTGCGGTTGAGATCGACCTCGGCGCAGACATCGGAGAGAAGCGCTGTCAGATCTGTCTCGGCAGATTCCGGTTCCCAATCATGGGTGATCTCCACGAGATCGGTGAGAAACTGATTCGCTTCGTTGACGGCTTCATCGATCATGTTCAACGCTTCCGTCGCCTGGGGGGTGGGCGGGGCTGAACTCCGTATGACCTCCAGGGACAGCCGAATGACCATCAGAGGCGAGCGCAAGTCGTGGACCAGGCCGGACGAGAAGCGGCCGAGAACGGCCTTTTTCAGGTCCTCGTCACAAGAAGTTGGCCTTTCTACCGGCTTATCCATGAAATTTGCACTGTTCTCATTCACCGGCTGTCGGGCGGATGGATTATCCCAACTCATCCCGGTCAGACGATGGTATCCATGCCCAGGGGCCGACGCTAGCGTTCGCTCTTGGGCCGCGTGTGTTTGCGCGTATCGCTGCCGGATGATTCCTGGCCGGGTTGGCGCGCGGCTTCCCGTCCGCCGTCTTTGCCGCGCATGCCCTGTCCAGGGTGACGAAAATCCTGGCGACTGTTGCTTTTAAAGGCTTCCCGACCGGTTTGGCTGCCTTGTTGCCGGCCTTTTTGTCGCGATTCAGGTTTGGAGTTTTTTACTTTCTTCCGTTGCTTCGCCATGAATTCACCTCGGGCTCAAATCCGTTCGTCCCAAGCCGATATCTTTCAGGCTCATGCGTCACCGGGGCCGGTCAGGGCGAGTCGATCACGCGATTCCAACTCGCCGATCTTCCGTATTCGGCGGCGGTATCGGGCCTCCCCCGAGAACCGTGAATTAAGAAATACGGAAACAAGGTTGATCGCCTGTTGCGGGTCGATGACATAGGACCCCAGGCACAGGACATTCAAGTCATCGTCCTCGACCCCCTGGCGGACGGACAAGGCCTCATGAGCAACGGCGGCGCGGACCCCCGCCACCTTGTTCGCCGCAATGCACACGCCGATTCCGGAACCGCATAAGGCGATTCCTCGTTCCACCTCCTCTAGCCGGATCGCCTCGGCAAGTGGAAACACGTAATCCGGGTATTCATCGTTGGCGTCGTACCGAAAGGCGCCGAAATCGACGATATCATGTCCGTCCGCCCTGGCGGCCTGGGAAAGGTCCCGTTTCAACTCAAACCCGGCATGGTCGGCGGCAAATCCAATACGCATGGCAATCCTCGCGATCGTCGTCCGCTCCGATCGATAATATCGCGACAGACTGAATCGCCGGTGAATCGTATATGAAAAGTCCGTGATAACGCCGTGCCCGATGACAGGGAATTCAGCCGGATTTAACGGCCTCTTTGTGCCTTCGCCGAGCTATAGTAAGGTAGAGCCTATCCGATCCACTGCCCGATCTGGTGAACACCGGAACGGAAGAGGAAAACCTGGATAGGCTCGCTTATTTGACGGGCGAAATGCGGCCCCAGCGCTCTATCCGGCCCTCCCCACGCACACTGGCGTTGGTCACTTACTCCTGTTATCCTGCTCCGCGCACAGTTCACAGGAGACACGCGCCATGGATGGTGGTTCCGTAACAATGAGCGAAATGGACGAGCGTATCGATACCTCGACAGAAGGCGGTCGTAGCGTCGACGCGGAGACCGAGGTCGGCGACGGCGCTGACTCATCTCCCGCGGTGGAGATTCGACCGGAGCGAGTGCTCGAAGCGATTCTGTTTTCAGCGGACAGCCCTTTGGCCGGGGCGAAGCTCGCGTCGATCCTGGGCGTGGGCGACGCCAAGGACGTCCGACGGCATATCGAGGAGTTGAACGAGCAATACGCGTCCCTGTCGCTGTCGTTCCGAATCGAGGAGATCGCCGGGGGATACCAGATGTTGACGCTGCCGGCGTACAACCACTGGTTGGCGAAGCTGCTTCGCAGCCGGCAGGAGAGCAAGCTTTCCTCGGCAGCATTGGAGACGCTGGCCATCGTGGCCTACAAGCAGCCCTGCACGCGGGCGGATGTTGAGGCGGTTCGCGGCGTCGCGGTCGGGGACATGCTCAATCGGCTGCGCGAGATGAACCTCGTGAAGATCGTGGGCCGGGCGGAGGACCTGGGCCGGCCGATGCTTTATGGGACGACGAAGAAGTTCCTGGAGGTCTTCGGCCTGCCGTCGCTCGAGGAACTGCCGCAGGTGGAAGCGCTGGGCGGCGGCGTGAAGGCCGCGGCCTCACACACCTCGCAGCGTCAAGCAGCCGTGGCTGAGGCGGTGCAAGACGTGGAACCGCCCGCGGAACCAAGTGACACTTCACCGCGCTTGGCCATCGCGCCTGAATCTGTGGACTTATCCGACCCATCGTAGAATCGGCGCTGTATCCTCGTCATGGCGCAGTCGTGAACGAGAACACCAGCCCGGGTGTCGTTCCGGCGTCGTTCTTGGAATCCACACGCCATAGATAAACGGTGTTCGCCGTTAAGCCTGCAAAGCCTCGACTGGTGCCCGCCTGATTCCCTACGAACGGCGGGGAATTCGCGGTCGTGGCGACGTCGATCTGCTCGGCCGGTAGCAGCAGTGCATTGTCGGCCTGCGAGATGAAATATACATCGTACGAGGTTGCTCGCGCTGCGGCGCTCCACATTAACGTCGGGCTGGTCAAGACTCCGGTTTGGCCGGTCGTCGGGTTCTGGCCGCTGACCTGCGCGGGCGGCGTGACCGTCGTAAAGCGCCACACGTCTCCTTTGATGACCGGCATCCCGCCGAGGGCCACTTCGTCAATTCGCCAGAAATAGGTTGTGTTGGGGGCCAGGACCGGATCAAAGAAGGTCACGGCGAAATCGCCCTGATCTTCCGGGCTCCCATCGACGGCGTTCGTGACCGCGACGAGATCGATTCCGAAGAAGACGCGGTGCATATCAACGTTATTGCCGGCGGTCCACTCCAGAAGCGTATTCAGCGCGACCTCCGTCGCAAGATGGGCCGGAATCGGATTGGAGGCCTTAGTCCCCTGAGTCGTCGTGAAATTCCAGACGTCGCCCTTCGTGCGAGTGGTGCCATCCGCAGCGACCTCGTCGATTCGCCAGAACACCTGCGTATTGGGGCTGGGGTCGGGAGTAGGGTTGAACGTGGTTCCCGCCTGGTTGCCCTTGAAGATGCTGGCCGTCGCCGGGGTCGCGTTCCCCACATCCACGGCGTCAAATCCAAGGTACACGTCATGCGAGCTGGCGCCGACGCCGGCCGTCCATGTCAGATTGATGAGTGTGGTGACGTCGGAGGCATTGTTGATCGGCTGCGGGTTAAGGGCCTTGCCAGGACCGGTGCGGAAATTCCATAAGTCACCGGTCCGCGTGCCGCCGGCGCCCACTTCATCAATGCGCCAGAAATACTGTGTATTTGCGCTAAGTCCGCCGACGGGCATGAAGTTCGTTCCCGCCTGGTTGCCCTTGAATTCAAATGAGTCATGTGTGGCGTTTTGGACGGCGGTTTGGTTCGTGCCGAAGTAAACGTCGTGACTGGTCGCGTTCGCGCCGGCCATCCAGGAAAGGTCCTGGCCCGGGTCCACTCCCGTCGCGCCGGTAGCGGGCATGGGCATCGTCGCCTTGCCCGGCAACGTTGCCGTGTGGAACCGCAGGATCGGGCCGGACGTCTTGCCTCCCGGGCCGACTGCATCGATCTTCCAGTAGATGTCGGTATTCGCCGCGAGGTCGCTTTGGACCGCAAAAGTTGTCATGCCCACGGCTTGATTGCCTTGCAAGGCCGAACCGGCGCTGGTCGCGACGGCACTCTGATTGCTACTGACATAAATGTCGAAGCTCTCGGTCAGGCCGCCGCCGCTGTTCCAACTTAAGGTCGGCCGGACATTGACATCCAGCGCGTCGTTCACGGGGTCAAACGGCCCAACCACCGGAGGGGGCGGAGCCGCGGTGTGGAAGGTCAGGACGATTCCGATCGTTGTGCCGCCGGGGCCGCGCGTGTCGACGCGCCAGAAGTAGTCGACGTCGGCCAACAGTGAAGGAGGATCGAAGATCTTGCCGGTTTGATTGCCCTGGAATTCGGGGCTGTTGCGGTCGGCGTTGGTCACGTCCGCCACGTCGAGCCCCAGGTACACATCATAGCTTTCGACCGACGAGGGCGCATTCCAACTGAGGATCTTGTCCAAGCGGACATCCGTCGCCAGGTCCGGCGGATCCGGTGTGTCGATCGGCGGAGGCGGCGGGCGGGTCGTAAAGGACCACACGTCGCCCTTGGTGGTGCCGCCGGCGCCGACTTCGTCGACGCGCCAGAAGTACGGGGTTGATCCCAGTAATTCCCCCTCGATCGCGGCGTTTTCATCTTCAGGGTCGAAGCTGGTGCCGGTCTGGTTTCTCTGGAAGACGTCGGCTGTCGTGGTGGTAGCATTGTCCACGTCCGCAAACGTGGTTCCGAAATAGACGTCGTGGCTCGTCGACCGATCGCCGGCCGTCCAACTCAGAACCTGGTCGACACGGGCGTTCGCGGATCCGTTGCCAGGGACGGGCGTCTTGGATTTCTCGGGGGCCTCCGCCGTCTTAAAACTGCGCACCGTGCCTTTGGTCGTCCCGAGCGAGTTCACTTCGTCGATTCGCCAGTAGAATGTGGTGTTGGGAGTGAGACCGCCCGGATCAAACAGCGTGGACGTCTGATTGCCGCGGAAGATGCCCACGGTCGAACTGCTGGCGCTGCTGACATCAGCCTCGACGAGGCCCAGATAAACGTCGTGACTCTCGGCGCGGGCGCCGGCGGTCCACGTCAACTTGACGGCGATCGTGATGTTTTGCGCGCCGTTGACGGGATTGGCATTGGCAATCTGGCCGGGGAGATCGGTTGGCGTCGGGGCGTCCGGGCCATTGCCAGTCTCTTCGACCTCCGCCGTGCCAAAGACCTGCGTCACGTTTCCCGCAGAGTCAAAAACATACGCCGTTACTTGAAACGTGCCAGTGGAGAGGTACTGGTAAGAAATTGTCGTTCGGCCGGGCTGCCCTTCGACGAATCCGCTGCCGTCGCCGAAGACCCAATTGACCTTGGAGACATCGGCGGAGGCGTTTTCGACCTCGAAGGCGACGGTGAAATCCGGCTCGTCAAACAACTGCACACTGGTGATGCTGGGAAAGAACCCGCCCGGAATGCCGTCGCAGCCCGAGAGAGCGGCGCCGAGGATAGCCATGCCGACGAGGCATCGAACCGCACGTTTAGTCGTCATTATGCTAAGCATCTTTTCGCCCTCAATGCGACCGAGCAACGGTCGCCCCCCTCATTCAAACGATTGCCCGACGGCCCCGTGTGTGGCTCGCTGCCGACTTAGGCGGACATTCAGGAATGCCTGTCGCAGCGACCCGGCCGAGGCGGCGCAATGGATGGCGAGGAACCCAATCCCCCCGTACGTCTCGGATTGCGGAAATCCACAACCCGGTCCCGCCGCATCGGTCTGCCCCTAACCCAAGGTTGGCGCTAAACCTGCGCGGAACTCAAAGCAAGATAGTCTACGTCCATCAAACGAGGCAATCAAGGCCCGAGAGCCCTGTGAATCAAAGTTGGGGCGATCCGAAAACTGCGGGAACGAGGGTCCCAAGAAAGCCCATTCATTGGGCTAATGACCGATCCTGTTCTCGGTACCGGCGAGTAGACGACTCATATTGTCACGATGACGGAAGAGTACGAGGGCGGCCAGAAATACGCATAAGACCAATAACGGGTAGTGGTCTGACAGCGTCCAGCCAAGCATCCAACTATAAAGGACGAACCCGACAGGCAGAGTCCCCACGGCGACGATGGACCCCAGGGAAACAAATCCGCTCGCCTTGACGACGATCGCCCAGAGCAGGAGAGCGGTTAGGCCGGGCCATGTAAGGTAGGGGTAAACGCCGAGTATGACTCCCAAAGATGCGGCCACGCCCTTGCCACCGCGGAAGCGAAGATAGACTGGAAAAATGCTCCCCACGATGCACGCCGTGCCGATACCGAGCCAGACCAGGTCGCGATAGGCCGGCGTAGCGGTCCAGTGAACTTGCGGATGACGACGAATCAGATCAGCCGCGGCGATCGTCGATACCATCCCTTTTGCGGTATCCAGTAGAAAGACGAGAATTCCCCATCCTCGACCACAGACCCGGCCGACATTGGTGGCCCCGACATTTCCGCTGCCCTGCCGGCGGATATCGACGCCCTTCATTTTCGCAATCAGCAGCCCAAACGGAACGCTGCCGAGAAGGTAAGCAGCGACGACGAGCGTGAGAAGTTGCAGGCTGGGGTTCATCACCGTTGTTCACCGGATCGTTTTTCGCGCACCCGTTATGCCGATCGGGACTGAATCGCCTTCGCGGCGGTGAGCTCCTGGAAAATCGCGTCGAGTTGCTCGGCATGTCGAGCCATGCTGATGCGGGGTCGAAGCGCAACGGCCCGCTCCGACATTTGCCGGCGAACGTCCGGGTCGGTCAATCCTTGAATACGGGCGGCCCATTGGTCGATATCGTCGGGGCGGTCGATGACAAAGCCCTCTTCGCCATTGGTGATCGCCTCCGCCGCGCCATTGAAAGCGGTGGTCAGGCAGGGAAGTCCGTAGTAGAGCCCTTCGAGGACGACGCGGCTGCACGGGTCGTAATACGTCGGATGAACGAGGGCATCGGCGGCAAAGTAAAAGGAGGAGACGCGCTGCGTCGGGCCGGTGAAGGTCATTTGGCGTCCGAGTTTGAGTTCGTCGATGCGGCGCTGATAGCCGACAGGATTGTCCCGGCCGACGATAAGAATGCGAAAATCCGCGAATCCGTCACGGACCAGTTTCGCCGCCGTGTCGATCAGCGGGCTGAGGCCTTTGAGCCGGAAATTGTGGGCGATGAAGAGCAAAAGCAGCGTGGAATCGGCGACATGGTATTGTCGGCGGACGGCGGAACGCTGTGCGAAACGCTCATCCGCGGCGACATTGGGAGGATTGACGCCGTTGAAGACGACGCGCACGCGCGGCGACGTGACGCCGTAGAGCCGCTCGCATTGACGGGCGACGTACTGGGAGACGGCAAGGATCAGCGGCCCGTCTTCGCGAAAGACGGCCCGTTCGAGCTCGGCCAGGGTGCGCTGCTTCACATTCATGGCCATCATCGCTTGTTTGAGCATCCGGCGAGGGGCCGAGCCGCGTGTGGCGACGTTGCGCTCCATGGTCTCGCCGAGCAGGCCGCCGCGCGGTTGATACACATCCGCCGACGGCAACGGGGAGATGGCATGGACAAGGTCGAATTGGCTTTTCTGAAGGAATGCCGTCGCGCGCCGAATGAAGGCCGTCGTGCGCAGCGGCCGAAGCAGCGACTGCGCGGGAATTCGATGGAGCGTGAAATCGGGGGACGACGGCGCGGTCGTCGTGGTAACGATGTGAATGGAATGTCCCCGGTTCTTAAGGAGGCGGGCCAACTCCAGCGTGGACGTCTCCGCGCCGCCGCGCCAAGCCTCGAAGCGCTCGATGACGATGGCGATCTTCACGCGGTGGTTCCCATGAGTTGGCGCCTTCGTTTTCGATCATGGCGGGCGATTCGTCGCACTTTCGCGTCAACGGCGATCACGTAATGCCGCGCTTCGTTCTTCTTCTCTTCCTTGCCACGATCGCCGAGGTAATGGTAGAGGAATCGGAGCCGATCTGCGCGCGTGACAAGCGGCGAGGGAGAACTGTAGGCGAGGGCTGCGAGGTCCTTGACGGCCCAGCGATGGGGGTTCCAGGGGTTCTCAATCATCCGCGCGAGGTCGATCAGGCGGAGGACGATCTGACCGTCCGCATTACGGGACAGGAAGACGTGCGCGAGGTAAAGGTCACGATGATACAAACCTTCGGCGTGCATCAATCGGACGATCAAGCCCAATTGGCGAATGATCTCGCGGCGCTCAGCCGGCGCAGGGAGTAGCGCGGGGTCCGCGGTCCCCTGCGCCACGAGTTTTTCCAGCGATTGGCCGGCAAGTTCGGCCGTCACGACGAAGCTGCGCCGTTCCCAAATGCCGGCCATTTCCTGGCCGTACGCGATGGTTCGGAGGGTGGGGATGCCGATCTGGGCGAGCCGCTTGATGAAGTGAACTTCCCGCGCGGCTGTGCTTCGCGATGGGCGGAACTCCTGGATGCGTCGCAGTTGGTCCGCAAGAGGAGGTGAGTCGTAGCGCTTCAGGTAATACGCCTTGGCGCAGCCATTTCCTTCGGACAGCTCGATGCGAGATCGTTCACGGAAGGCTGCGAGGCCCGGTTTGCCTAGATCCTGTCCGCCGCGGTACGCGAATACATCGTCGATCGCGCGCAGGCCGAGCCGTCCAAGACTGGACGCGGCCTGCGGGTCGATTTGGATTTGATCGCGCCGCTCAAGCGGGGCGGCGTGGGGATGTTCGTAATCGTCAGGAAGTCTTGGGAGGGACTCCAATTCAATTAAGTTCGGCATCGGCTGGCTCGCATATGGACGCGAGCGCACTTCCTTCCGATACATGTGGCGGAGTAAATAGCAATAGCCGGCCCAGAAGCGCCTAATGTCGGCGGATGTCACTTGAAGCGGACGGAGGGCGTTGAAAAAAGTCCTGCAATCATCAAAGGCGCGTTTATCGTTCGGCACATAGGATGCCGTGAATTCGAATAACGGACCCTCGAGTCCGCCCCCGCCTTCCATCCGCTCCACATCAATCAGACAGAATTCCCAATGCCGCGAAGATTTATTTTCATCAGGAGGCCGGGCAAAAATATGCTTAGGGTGTATGTCCGGCCAGCTGAAACCCGAAGTGTGCAGTAAACCCACCAGGCGTCCGAGGTCATTCGTGAGGCGATGCCGCAGAGCGACGGGGAGTTCAATAGGGCGCGGGAAGCCCGGAACCAGCCAGTTTTCGAGCGTAAACGGCATCGGCACGGCCTCCACGAGCAGCAGGGCCTGCACGGGCAGGCCCATACGGCGACGTTCGCCATAGGCCACGCGCTTCATCGCTGGAATTCCGGCCTCGGCGAGTATGGCGAGTATTTCCCACTCCCGCCGCGGCTGTGACCAATTGGGCCGGCGTCGAAAAAGAGGCGCGACCGAGTGTTTTCCAGGGATTTTGAAAACGCGCTTGAGGTAAAACTTGCGTGGGCGATCATCAACAAGGATTTCCAGAGGCACCGTCTCGCGATAGGCGTGAACGCTCGAGGGGGGACCACCCCTGACGTTCATCAGGAAGTCGAAATCGAGCAACCCGGCGGCGCGAAGGGGGGCCACATATTCGGGCTCGCAGTGGAAGAGCGTCTTCATTCCTACGCCTCGTGGTCCTTGATGGCCCGATCATACTGGATGGTGCGGATGAGTGCCCGGTGCGAGGGGGTAAACTGGCGAACGCCGAGGTAAGACTTCAGCCAGCGGAGTTGCTCGCGCGGCGTCAAGCGATTTCGCGCTTCCTTGAAGAGACTGGACAGATCGCGAAGACGGCCGTGTTCGCGAAGAATGCGCCAGTGGCGCAGTCCCCCGCGTGCCGAGTCGATGACATAGACTTCGGGCGCGTCGGCACCGTCGTCGGAGACGAGTAGATTGCGCCATTGCAGGTCGAAGTGGTAGAACCCGGCAGCGTGCATTCGGGAGACCAGACCGGCAGTGTGGTCGAGCAGATATCGCCGAAGCGGTCCTGCATCCCGGCGCGCCGGGACCAGCCGATCCAGCGAAACGGCGCGGGGAACGGCGCGCGTAAGAATGAAACCGTCCCTCCAACGCCCAATAGTCCGACGGCTGCCGAAGGCGATTGTCTCGGGGACGCTGACGGCGCACCGGTCGCGAAGTAGGAGGTAGTTGAAGCGCTCACGAAGCGGCCTGCTCGGCGTCCATCCGTGGAGTCGTCCAGGTCGATAGGACTTCAAGTAGAGCGTTACCGCGACGCCCGCATGGGGGAGCACGATCCGCCTTGTCAATGCCGTACTGGATTGATGGACGATTTCCCCGAGCGAGCAGTGCAGGAAATCGACATAAGTGTCGAGACCGGCCGTTCGCAGAGGATCTCGCAGGGCGTCGTCGGCGATGGTAAGCAACGTGGACATGCAGGAGTCGTGCCTCGTGGAATCGTCACGACTTGGCGATGCTGGTCGAAGAACGACCATGGCGGATCGAAGCGTCACCGGGAAGATCGAAGTCCCGAATCGGCGGATCGAAGACGCCGCCCCGCTCAAGGCGCAGCAGTTCGGTTTTTCGGAACCGGTCGCTGCGGGCCTGGACGCGGCGGAGCCAGAGACGATCGTCGGGACTGAGCCGGGGCGTATCGAGATAGACCAGGAGGAAGCGCAACTGGTCGGCCTTCGAGCAGAATTCCGGACCCAGGACGCCCATCGCGGCGATATCGTGGACAATGCTGTCCTGCCGGCGCTGGGGAATGCGAATTCGCCGGCCGACCGAGGCGTCCAGGAAGTAGAACTCGAATCGCTCGTCCGGCATCGGGCGGATGAGCACGTTTCGCCAGAAGAGATCGCGGTGAACAAAGCCGGCCTCGTGCATGTGGCGAACTTGCTGGGCGAGAGACGTCAGGATTTCCAGTTTCACATGGCGGGCCCGGGCCGAGCGGGGATGCCGGCTGAAGGTGCGGATGAACGCCACCAGCGACATCGCCCCGGGGACCGCCTCGGTGATCAGGAAACAACTCCGGCAAAAATGAAGCACCCGCCGTTCGCCAAACGCAATCGGCCGCACGGCCTGAATGCCCAGGCGGCGCATCAGGGAGAGCACGCGGTATTCGTTGCGCGCCCGCGTGTTCTTGAAAAAAGTGCCCCGCATCATCCCTTCGATGCGCTGCTTCCAACGCGGATAATGGTAACGCTTGATAAAGACGCCGGTCTCGCTGCCGGGCAGGCGGTAAAAAATCGTGTCAGTTGTCCGGCTCCATGCGGCCAGCCGATCCCCTTCGCAACGCAGGACCGCGCCAACGTTGTCCAGCGTGGCCCTCGCCAATGGGTCGCGAAACGGCGGGTCGATGACCATGTAGTCCGTTGAGATCATGGATTAGATGGTCCCCGCATTGACATGCAGCGCAACGGATTTGAGCGGCCGAGAGAGAAACTCCGCCGCCTTCTCGAGAACCAGCTCTGGCTCCAATAGTTTCATGCAATGGTGATGTTTCAACGGGCAAACCCGCTCCATGCAGGGTTGACAGTCGAGGTGGAGTTTGACGATTCGCTCCTTGGCGAAGCGCGTTTCCGTCCATGCCGGATCGCTGGAGCCGAAGATGGTGATGACCGGGACTCCGAAGGCGGCGGCGAAGTGGCGCGGGCCGGTGTCGTTCGTGATGAGAAGCTGGCAGCGGCGAATCAGGGCCTTGAGCGGTCCCAGGCCGAGCGGCGGGCTCACGAAGATCTCGATTCGTCGTCGAACGGTCTCAGCGAGCCGGTCGGCGATGTCGCGCTCCGTCGGTGAAAGAGAGGCGACCACGCGGGCGTTGTATCGATCGATCAACTGGTCGGCGAGGGCGGCATACTTTTCGGCGGGCCAGCATTTGGCAAAGCCGTAATTCGCGCCGGGATTGAGGACAACCAGCGGACGGTCGGCGGGTGTCGTGCCCAACCGTTCATCAATGGCCGCCTCGTCGGCCGGAGAGGTGGCCAGGACGAGCTGATCAGTAACACTTTGGCAGCCCACGAATCGCGCCAAGTCGTTGTAATAGTCCAGCGCCGGGACCGGCACGAATCGCCCATCGACCTTTCGCGCGCTTAATCTATGAGTCAAGAATACCGAGCGGCCATCGCGGGCGTAGCCGACGCGTCTTCGCGCTCCCGCCAGATACAAGCAAATTGCGCTACGGAAGGAATTGGTCAGGAGCAGGGCCAGGTCATATCGCTCGCGGCGGAGGCGACGAACCAATCCCATGAGCGTCCTAGGCATCCCCGGTGCGGGATCGGCCTCGGGCCAGTAAAGGGTCTCATTGGCCAAATCGAGGTCAGCGAGCACGGGAGCGACATAGCGGCGCTGAAGATGGGTGATCCAAGCTGACGGGTACCGGCGGCGAATGGAAGAGAGCGCGGCCGTCGCCATGACCACGTCGCCGACCCAGTTGGGTACGGAGATGAGGATTCGACCTGGACTTCCGATATCGATTGGCAGCAGGGACGAATCGCGCACAAGTGTAGTCTAAGGCGGATGTTGCAGCCGGGCAAGGATCGCCGCGTCAATGACGAACGCGCAAGGCTAGTCTAGACTTTGTGCATCGCAGACCCTAGATTACGGGCCTCCAGTTCGCAGTTTCGATTAATGGCGTGGGTGATTTGGAGCAAGGTTCCAGGAGTAGCGACTTATGGGCTTGATGTCGGGTAAGAAGGGCGTCGTTCTTGGAGTGGCCAACGACCACAGTCTGGCCTGGTACATCGCCGAGCGCTTGCACAAGGAAGGGGCGGAGATCGCCTTTAACCATCTGCCCGGCGAGAAGATGGAGCGGCGCGTGCGCAAGCTGGCCGAGCCGATCGGGGCGAAGCTGATCCTCCCCTGCGATGTCAGCCGCGACGAGGACGTCGAGCAGTTCTTCGGGAAGGTCAAAGAAACTTACGACCAGATCGATTTCTTCGTCCACGCCATCGCCTATGCCAATCGCGACTGCCTGACCAACCGGTTTTGGGAGACCCGCCGCGAAGATTTCAAGCAGGCGATGGACATCAGCGTCTATTCGCTCATTTCCGCATGCCAGAAGGCGTTTCACATGTTTCGCGAAGGGGCATCCGTGCTTACGCTTTCGTACCTGGGCTCCGTTCGGTTTGTTCCGGGTTATAACGTCATGGGGGTTTGCAAGGCCGCGTTGGAGAGTTCGGTTCGGTATCTCGCGGCGGATTTGGGCGACCTGCGCCGCGTCCGCGTGAATGCCCTCAGCGCCGGGCCTTGTCGGACCCTGAGTTCAGCCGGTATCGGCGGGTTCGAGAAGATCCTGGAGCACTATCCGACCAAGACTCCGTTGCGACGAAACATCGAATCGGATGAAGTCGGCAAGGCCGGGCTTTATCTTTGCAGCGACCTGTCCAGCGGCGTGACCGGCGAAATCCACTATGTGGATGCCGGGTACAACATGGTGGGTTGGTAAGTCGGCGCGTCCAAATTCAGTATTCCGAATTTCAAATCAGCCCGGGCGCTCGTTACGATTCCGCCTCAGTCGCGACAATCTGGGCGTAGATCTCCTCCGGAGTCTTCGCTGACAGGATACGCGCGAGTGCGGCGCTGTTCGTGACCAGTTTGCTGAGCCGGGCCAGCGTCTGGATATGGAGGCTGGTTGCGGTCGTCGGGCTGGCCAGCAGCGCGATCAATTCCACAGGCTGACCGTCGATCGCGCCGAACGGAATCGGGAGTTTGGTGCGCCCCATGGCCACCACGAGACGGCTGACCGCGTCGGTCTTGGCATGGGGAATGGCAAACCCTTTTCCTACGCCCGTGGATCGCTGGGCTTCCCGTTCCAGTACCGACTTCAAGAGGGCATCGCGGGATGTTGTCAGGTTTTGCGAGGCAACAAGGTCGACGAGTTCGGTGATCGCGCCTGTTTTGTCCGCCGAATCGAGCGGGACTTTCACGAGCGTCGGGGGCAGGTATTCGGTAAGCTTCATTCGTGCGAGTGGTCAGTGGCTAGTGGTCAGCGGTTGATACTTCGTCCTCGATTGCCAAACATTAGTCGCGGACGTTTCCCGCGCCAAGTCGAGACGCGAAAAAATAACACGACTTTTACCATTTGGACCTTTTACCGCTACGGAACGAGGGCCTGTACGAATGGTTGCACGTCGAGACCGTCGGGAATGCCGGTTTCGTCCATGTCCGCCGCGCAGATGTGATAGGGATCCGTGTCGAGACCGAGGAGGACCGCCACAAAGTCAGGGATATCGGCGACGGTAACCTGGCGGTCCCCGGTCACGTCTCCCTTTAACTCGACATCCAGCCGCACCGGATCGCCGAGGGTTGCCATCGCCACGGGGGCGCTTTTTCCATTGGCGGCCCAGAGGTTGTAGGCGACCTGGCCGCGATTATTGGGGTTTCCGGGGAAGGGGTTGTTGTCGCGGAGGAACTCAATGTACTCCTTTGAAGTTGCCTGGTAATAGAGCACGATCTTGGCCCCCGTAGCGTAGGCGGGGATATCAAAATAGGTGTCGTCCCAATACTGGCCGTCCGCGTAGGCATAGGCGACGGGAGAGGCTTGAACCGCCGCGAAAGCAGCGTTAGTGAAGCCTCGCGGCGGGATGCGGTTGTCTTTGAATACCTTGTTGGTGAGGACGAAGTGCATCGCCGGGCCGGCGGTTCGACCCAGCATCGCGGCCAGAGCGGTGTCGATCCCTCCCTCCATCTCATAGACCTTGGTGTCAATCGGATTCAACACGGCGGTCAGCGAGTCATATTCCCCTCGCTCGTCGAAGGGCGTCACATCGTCGAGGCAGTTAAAAAACTGCACATTGATCCACATCCGCCGGCCTTCGGGATAGCCGCTGGGCAGCTTGTGACCGGTCTGGTTGACCACCCGGACGCGGAGTTGCTCGATGCCGGGGGTATTCACGTCAGTCAGGACGGCCTCCAGGTCCGCGGCGAGTTGAAGAAAGCTGATGTTGTTGGCCTTCGCCGTCGCGAGGGCACTTACGACACTGGCATTGATCTCATTCGTTCCCGCGGGGCCGTATTGCTGGGCGATGGCGTCGAGCTGCCAGGTACTGGCCCCGGCGAATCGATGCGTGGGCAAGTCGTCGCGAGGGCCGTCCACAAATCGGCAGCCGTAATCGTCGGTGACGGGCATATGGCAATTCTGACAATCGGAGACAAACGACTGGCCGGGCCCCCCGAAACGACCGCCCATATCCACGCCCATGCCTTGGGCGAAGCTGCTCTTGAGCCACTCGCTGTAGGTTCGCTCGACGGGGGCCATGTCGTACTTGTTGCCGTTGGGATGCGGCGCGCCCGTCCCGTTGAACACGAAGGCGTCACTGCCGGTATCAAAGTGAAAGTGGGGGTTGCTGACATCGTGGCACGTCGCGCACATGTCCGAACGGCGATGCAACGGTGACTCAAAGGACTCGTGGTAGATCTCGCAGTCAGCTTCGGGAGGCACGGGAGGGTCGCCGAAAATGGGAGGAAGTGGAAACGGCCCGCGGCGGCGATCGAGTGGGTCGATGACGTAGCTGCCGTTTCCTCCGTTGCCCGGATTGGACGGCATGCCCAGATCGGCGGATTGGATGGGGGCGTTGGCCCCGAGTGCGTAGAGGATGTCAGCATCTTCGGCAGGAGCCTGTCCATCCAAATTGAACGGATCCACCATGCGATGGCAGAAGTTGCAGGTGATTCCATCGCGGTCCTGGGCGGTGATATTGATCCCATTGGTCGGCATCGATCGACCTTCCAGCCAGGCCTTGGGGACATGGCAACGGATGCACATGTCGCCGGAGCCGGGCGAGTCGGCCTCGGCGATGTCGAGGCAGGCGTAGAAGAGCGGGTCGCGCGCGGCCTGGGCCATGAGACTGCCGGTCCACTGCGGGTGGATGATGGCAGTACTTCCGTGGCAACTAACACAGTTGCTGGCCAGGAGGATATTGTCCGTCAGCGAGTTCGGCTGCGTGCCGCGGAGGAAGAAGTTGTTGATGTTGCTGGGCAGCGGGGTGGGCCATCCGTGCGCGGGGCGCGCGGACAAGACGACGATGGTGATCGTTATGAGTGCTGAATTGACCGCGCGCATTCCAACCCCCGGCAAGCCTGCCGTTTGACTGCGTCGGCGGTGATGTCCCGAGGGATGAAGCCCCTTTGCGAGTTGCGAAGCCCCTCCCGATCTCACGCCTTGTTATAATCGTACCCCTAAGACGGTTGCGGATCAATCCCGGCGAGGCGGACCTAACGGGGCCTATCGGACGAAATGGCCTTTTTTTCGCGCGGAGTTCACTAATGAGCACGACTCAAGCCCCCGGCTCAAAACCACAGACCTCGCAGCCCCGCGTCCTGCACTCGCCGGTGGGGCCGAAGATCTCCTGCAAAGGCTGGCATCAGGAAGCCGCGCTGCGGATGCTGCACAACAACCTCGATCCGAACGTGGCGGAAGACCCGGAACACCTGATCGTGTACGGGGGCACAGGCAAGGCGGCGCGGAGTTGGGAGGATTTTGATCGGATCGTGCGCGCTTTGCGGGCGCTCGCGAACGACGAAACTCTGCTGATCCAAAGCGGCCGCGCGGTCGGCGTGGTGCGGACCCATGAGATGGCCCCGCGCGTGCTGATTTCCAATGCCATGCTGGTGCCGAAGTGGGGGACTTGGGAGGAGTTTCGGCGGTTGGAGGCCATGGGCCTCACCATGTACGGCCAGATGACGGCGGGGAGCTGGATTTACATCGGTTCGCAGGGCATCTTGCAGGGGACATATGAGACTTTCGGCGCGGCGGCCCGGCGCCATTTTGGCGGCGAACTGGCGGGACGCCTGATCGTGACCGCCGGGCTGGGCGGCATGGGCGGCGCGCAGCCCCTCGCCGCCACGATGCACGGGGCAACCTGCCTCGTCGCTGAGGTCGATCCGCAGCGAATCGAACGGCGTTTGAAGACGCGCTACCTCGACAAGATGACGGATCGGCTTGACCAGTCCATTGAATGGGCGCTGGACGCGAAACGGAAGCAACAGGCGGTGTCGATCGCCGTCGTCGCCAACGCCGCCGACCTTTTGGCGGAACTCATCCGCCGCAACGTCACCCCGGACATGCTGACCGACCAGACCTCCGCCCACGATCCGCTCAGTGGTTATGTCCCCAACGGTGTCCTCGGAAGCGTCGGCAAGCCCGTCCGCAGCGGTCAGGGGCCGACCAAGCCGCACAGCCACGGCGGCGAGCCGTGGAGCGACGCCCGTTACCAGGCAATGTTGCGACTGCGACAGGAAGACTCGGCGGCGTACTTGCGGGAATCCTATCGCACCATGAACGAACACGTCCGGCACATGGTCGAGCTGCAGAACCGCGGCGCGATCACCTTTGACTACGGCAACAACCTTCGCAGCCAGGCGATGGAGGCGCATGAGCGCTACCAGGCCGAGCGACCGTTCGGGGTGCAGCCGGTCGATGCGCTGCGGATTCCGGGATTCGTACCCGAGTTCATCCGGCCCCTGTTTTGCGAAGGTGCGGGGCCGTTCCGCTGGGCGGCGCTCTCCGGCGACCCGGCCGATATCGCGGCGACGGACGAGACGGTGCTCAAGCTGTTCCCCAAGAACGAGCACCTCGCGCGATGGATTCGCCTGGCCGCTGAGCGCGTGGCGTTTCAGGGCCTTCCGGCGCGGATTTGCTGGCTGGGATATGGCGAACGGGCCAAGGCGGGCTTGGCCTTCAACGAACTCGTGCGCAGCGGCAAAGTGAAGGCCCCGATCGTCATCGGTCGCGACCATCTCGACTGCGGCAGCGTGGCGTCACCCAACCGCGAGACCGAGGGGATGAAAGACGGCTCGGACGCGATCGCAGACTGGCCGATCCTGAACGCCCTGGCCAACACGGCCTGCGGCGCAAGCTGGGTCAGCGTGCATCACGGAGGCGGCGTCGGCATCGGCTACTCGATCCACGCCGGCATGGTCTGCGTCGCGGATGGGACGAAGCAGGCCGACGAACGGCTGGAGCGGGTCCTGACCTGCGACCCGGCGACGGGGATCTTCCGGCATGTCGATGCGGGATATGAACGAGCCGAAGAAGTCGGCCGCGAGCGCGGCGTGAAAATCCCGACGTGAACATCGTCGTGGCCTTCAACTCTTTTCGGTTGAGACAGTTTCCCTCTGCCTCGCCTCGATCTTTTTCAGTCGATCGCGCAGCTCCTTGCACTCCTTTTGAAGCTCGGAAAGCTCTTCGGACAAGTCGCCAACCGCAGCGGGCGCCGGGCCGGCGGTGCGAATCTTCTGGGCGATCTCCTTGGCCTTCGCGCGGACCCGCGGGCCGCCGAACTTCACCAGGCGATCGACCTCCGGCAGGGCGCTGCGGGCCGGTCGGCCGAGTTCGCCGAGGGCGTCCAACGCGGCCGATTGCAGCCGCCGCGAGCCCTTCTTCAGACAGCCGGTCATGGCCTCTACGACGCGGGTCTTGTCATCCTCGCTGACATCTTCCTTCTTGAGCACTTCGGAGAGCGCTTGAACGGCCGCGCGGCGGCATGGATGCGGCTTCGGTGACGCCGTCCATTCAATCAGGAGATCCAGCGACTCGGTACCACAATGTTCGCCCATCGCTTCAAGAACCGCCCCGCGAATGACCTCGTTGTCGGACTCGCGCGACATCAGCGGCTCCAGAAACTCCTGCACACCCTCCTCGGCGACATCGGCATACCCCCGAATCGCATTGGCCTCTACGCGATAGCTGGGATCGCCCTTGGCGACGATCTCTTTTAGTGCCTTCGCCACGGCCTCATCGCCGGGGAATTCTCCCAGGGCCTCGACGATGGCCGCCCGCGCCTTGGCGTGCTTCGTCGCGAGCGCGCTCAGCAGCGCATCACGAGCGGCATCTTCATCGGATTCTCCCAGCGCCTTGGCAATCGCCGCCTGGACAGCCCAGAACTTTTCCTTACCCAGCCGGTCAGACAAAATCTTGACGTCTTCCGGCCGACCGGCCTCACCGAAATGCTCGGCGGCACGAATGCGACCGACGGGGTTGGGATCGTCCGTGAGCTGCGCCGCCCAAAGATCTCGCGGCTTATCCTCGTCCAGCTCCATCAAAACGGCCTGATCAGGGTCGATACGGACCATCGTGGGCCGCTTGGAGAGGGGAATGAAGAACCGGTCCTTCTTTCCTGTCATCTCGTGGGTTACGCGGAAGGGCGGATCGGACTTGCCGAACGAAAACGCGATCGTCAACGGGAAGTGGAAGGCCTCCGCCTTTTGCTGTTGCTCCACATCGACCGACGCCATGCGGTCTTCGGCAATCCATTTGTAGCGCACCTTCACTTCTGGGTGACCGGGGCGCTCGGTCCAGTCATGAAAGAACCGCCCCAGCGACCGGCCGGTCACGTCTTCAATCGTCCGCCGCAGATCGTCGGTCTCGACCGTCTTGTGGCTGAAGCGCTTGCAATAGGCGTTGATCGACTTCCAGAAATCCTCGTCGCCCAGTCGGCGGCGAAGCATGTGCAGGACCCACGCGCCCTTGGGATAGGCCCGACTGTCGAATTGCTCATCGGGATCGCCGTATTCGTAACAGACGATCGGCTTTTCCTTGCCGCCGTTCCTGGCGGCTTCAGCCTTGCGGTCCATGTTGTAGGCAAAATCGTCGGGCCCCAGATTCTTCTCGTCCCAGAGGGCCTCAAAATAACTGGCAAACCCCTCGTTGAGCCAGATATGCGCCCAGTCGCGACAGGTCAGCAGGTCGCCCCACCATTGATGGGCCAGTTCGTGGGCCACGAGACCGTCGCTATCGTCGTCGAGATGGGCGCGGTCGTCGTGCAGGGTGCTCTCGGTCAGCGTCGTCGCGCTGGTGTTTTCCATGCCGCCGCCAAAGTTGTAGCAGCATACCTGGGCGTATTTGTCCCACGGATATTCGACGCCGATCTTTTCGCTGAAGTAGTCGAGCATCGGCCGAGTGTTGCGGAATGAGTTGTCGATCTGATCCTTGAACTTGTGTCGAACATAGTACGTGACGGGCTTGCCGCGCCATTCCTCCGCCTTCACGAAGAACTCTCCGACCACGAGCGTCATCAGATAGACGACGTGCGGCTTGTCCTGGAGCCAATGGAAAGTTCTGGTCCCATCCGAATTCTTCTTTTCTTCGACCAGTCGGCCATTACTGAGAACGGTATTGGGCTCATCGACCGTACAGACGATCTCGGTCGTCTGCATCTCGTCGGGATGATCGAAGCAGGGCACCCAGTAGCGGTTGGTAATGGACTCGCCCTGCGACCAGACGAGATAAGGGGCCTCGGGATCATCTTCCGACGGCGCGAAAAACGAGAGACCGGACGGCGGGTCCTTAACGCTGTAGTCCATCTGAATCGTCATTTTTTGGCCGGCGGCGAGCGGCTCGGGAAGGGACAGCGTGATGTGCTCGCCATCGTTGTCAAAATCACACGGTGTCGGCTGGCCGTCGAACCTCTCAATGGAGAGGTCATGAAGTTCGAACCCGACCGCGTTCAATTGGATGCTCTCCACGTCGCGGAGGGCGGCGACATCCAGCGTCGCGCGGGCCTTGAACGTCTTCGCCTTGAGATCGACGCGCGAGTCGAGGCGAATATGCAGCATGTCCACCGGCCGGTCGGTGGGAAAGTGCCGAACGGGCTCGGCGACGGCGAGGCGGGGAAACGCAAGGGCGAACGCGACTATGACAAAACGGAAACGAGCCGATGGCTGGGGCATGCTTCTCTCCTGAAGGCAGGACTTTGAATATTAGTGTATCAGGCGGGTGGTGTTAGTCCCAGCGCCGGAGCCACACTTTGCATCGCCGTGATGCAATGGCTGATGTGGTCATCCAGCGGTATTCCGAGCAATTCCGCACCGCCGGTAATATCCTCGCGCTTGACGTTGGCGGCGAACGCTGCCGATTTCATCTTCTTTTTCACGGAGGAGGGCGTCAAACCTTCGAGGCGCGTGGGTCGCACAAGGGCCGAGGCGGTCAGAAACCCGCACAGTTCATCCACCGCAAAAAGGGCCTTGCGGATCGGCCGATCGCGGGGGTATTCGTCGAGGTTCCAATCGGCATGGGCCATAATCGCCCCGATGATTTCCTCATCGACGCCGCGCTCGCGGAGGATTCTTGCCCCTTCGTGTGTATGGTCCGGCGGATTTGGCCAGCGCTCGTAATCGAAGTCATGGAGCAGACCGGCGATCGCCCACTGCTCGGCGTCGCCGCCAAGCAATCCCGCGTAATGCCGCATCGCCGCTTCGACCGCGAGCATGTGCTTGCGGAGCGAGTCGGACTGGACGTACTCGCAAAGCAGGTTCCAGGCTTCGTCGCGGGTCATGGTCGAATCCGCAGGTGAATATCCGTAAGTGCTTCCGCAATCTGAACGGCATTGAGCGCCGCGCCCTTGCGAAGCTGATCGCCGCTGACGAAAAGATCGATACCGCGGCCGTCGGGCTGGCTGGCATCCTGGCGAATGCGCCCGACGAGCACGTCGTCCTTGCCGGAGGCCTCGATCGGCATGGGGAAGCGATTGTTCGCGCGATCATCCACGACCGTGACGCCGGGGGCGGCGGAAAGGACTTCACGGGCCTCCTGCTCGCTCATGGTCTCGGCGAAGGTGAGGTTTATGGATTCACTATGCGCCCGTAATACCGGGACGCGGATGCACGTTGCGGTAATGGCCAGCTCCGGCGCGCGAAAGATCTTGCGCGTCTCGAGAATCATCTTCGACTCCTCGACGTTGTAGCCGTCGGCTCCGATCGTCGTGTTGTGCGAAAACAGGTTGAACGCAATGGCGTGGGGGAAGACCTTGGGAGCCGCCGGCTTCCCCGCGAGGATGTCGCGGGATTGATCTTCCAACTCCTGCATGGCCTGCCAGCCTGCGCCGCTGGCCGCTTGATAGGTGCTCACGACAATCCGCTTGACGCTGCGGCGCTGATGGAGCGGCCAGACCGCCATGTTCATGATAATGGTGGAACAATTCGGGTTGGCGATGATTCTCGCCTCGCCGATGGCGTCCGCGTTGATTTCGGGGACCACTAAGGGCACATCGGCGTCCATGCGAAAGGCCGAGCTGTTGTCGACGACGCGGGCGCCGCTCTTGACGGCGATCGGAGCCCACGTCCGGCTCGGTCCCGCTCCGGCGCTGAAGAGGGCGATGTCGATCCCTTTGAAGCTTTCGGGGCCGACTTCCTGCACGCGAATCGTTTGGCTGTTAAACGAAGCATCCACCCCAGCCGAGCGCGACGAGGCCAACAGGCGGAGTTCGCCGATGTCCCAGTTCCGCTCCTGAAGGATGGAGACGAACTCTCGCCCCACGGCCCCAGTTGCTCCCAGAATGGCTACGTTTCGTTTCATGACAGTCTTGACGATACCCAATGATCGGATCGAGTATAGTCGGCGGTTGAGGAGCGGCCAACGTGTCGCCGCAGTGGGATCGAGATGATCTACGACATCACACCGCCAATCAGTGAGGCGACGGCCGTCTGGCCGGGAGATACGCCGCCGACGCGCGAGGTGCTCTGCGACATCAACAGGGGAGACAACATCACCCTCTCGACCCTCCGCGCGACGGTCCACCTCGGGGCCCATGCCGACGGTCCGAACCATTACGGGGCCGGCGCGCCGGCAATTCATGAGCGGCAATTAGACTACTATCTCGGTCCTTGCCAGGTCATCCGAGTATCCGCCGAGCGGAGCGAGCGAATCGCGCCGGGCATGATAATGGCGTCGATTACGGCCCCGCGCGTACTTATCGCGACGGGCACCTATCCCGATTCGACGCGGTTCAAAGAGGATTTTGCGGCGTTGTCGCCTGAATTGGTCGAGTGGCTGCATGATCGCGGCGTTATGACGGTGGGGATCGACACGCCGAGCGTCGATCTTTTTTCTTCAAAGGACCTACCCGCGCACCAGGCATTTCTTCGCCACGACATGGCAATTCTCGAAGGGCTGGTTCTAAAGGATGTGCCCGAGGGGCCCTACGAATTGATCGCCTTACCCCTGCGGTTAGTGGGCTTCGATGGCAGCCCGGTTCGGGCGATTCTACGGGCCCCCTAGTGCTTGAGGTGTTTCAAATCGGGATTGCTGCGCGTCCGGCGACGGCGCGGCGCGGAGCACCTGTGCGACGAAGGTGTCGAGCGAGCCGATCGTCGAGCGATCGAGTTCCTCCTGGAGAAACGCCGCGCGGCGCTCCAGAAACTTTTGCTGGCGAATCTCGCCGACGATCTTGGGTTGGGCTTCTTGAAAGCTCTCCCGCGTTCCGCCCTCCACGCGCCCGCACTTGACGATGAAAAAGCTGCGGGCCGCCGCGATGATCTCGCTGGTTTCGCCGGCTTGGAGTTCAAAAAGCCGTTTCGAGGGCGCCGCCCAGCGGCCTTCCAGAGGGGCGGACAGTCGATCCGCCGGCGCGGTGATGAACCCCCACGCGCCGCCCTCATCCGTGTGCAGCCCTTGCGAATATCTTTTGGCCACCGCCTGAAAATCTTCACCTCCCTTGAGGGCCTCAACAGCCTGCTCAGCGGCGCGACGGGCGGCCGGTTCCGCCACGGCCTCGGCCTCCGGCGTGACGGCGCGAGCCGGGTCCAGGAATGCCCGGATAGGGATGTCGATCAGAAACATTTCGCGACGCTCCGGTTGGGAATAGTCGGTCAGGTGCCTGCGGTAGTAGTCTTCCAATTCAGCCTTCCGTGGCGCCGGGATCAATTGCAACAGCCGGTCGCGAAGATAGCTGTCGATAACGACCGTGCGCTTCAAACGCTCCCGCACATCGTCCCGCGTCTTGCCGTGGCGGGCGAGATATTTCTCATAGACCGTCTCGCGCCCGCCGAACTCGCGGTTGATGCGGTCTTTCTCCATCTTGTCCACGGCTTTTTCGAGCTGCGGCTTTATCTCGTCCGTCAAGTGGCGCTGGGCTCGGCGCCAAATGAGGTGTTGCGCGACGGCTTCGATAATCTGGAGGCGAACAATCTGCGTGGCTTTTTGATAGTACGAATCGTCAGGGAGTTCCCGAGCCAGCTCCTCGAGTTTCGGCGTAATCGGTTCGAGGATGTCGCCCACGCGGATCGTCTCGTCGTTGACGATTAATGCGTCCGCATGGATGGCGGGTCCGCCGGCGGGTTCACTCGTCGTGATCACCGTGTTAGCCGCTGCTCGGGAACTCCTCGTGTTTTCGGCGATTGCCGACGACGTGTCGGCCTCGTGCCCGTGACGAGAACCCTCCTCGACCGAATCCATGGGAACTGCTGTGGAATCGCCTCCCGTAGGGTCTTGCCGGCTGCCCGAGTCATTCATGCAACCGAGAAAAACAACGAAGGAAGCCCCAAAGATCGTCAATAGGCGGCGCATCAGGATCAAACTGTACCGATTTGTATGCGGAGATGCCAGTTAGGTGTCCCAGCGATGGGCTTGAATCGCCTCGACGATATGTGACGCCAGCCGTACCGCTTCAACGCCGTCTTCAGCGCTGACGGCTGGCGGCTTGCCGCTCCGGACGCTCTCCAGAAACGACTCCAACTCGGCGCGGAGTGGCTCGACGTCATCCATCACCAACGGCTCGACCTTGACCAGTTGTCCGAAATCAACGTTGGCCATATCCGCCAGGTCGTCCAGCTTTTTGTCCTTGGCCAGGGCCAGCACGTCAAGGTTGGCGTCGCGCGTAATGGCGACGCCGCTCTTGCGCTGGTAATCGAGCGAGAGATAGGCCGTTTCGCTGAAGACGCGAAGTCGCCGATCGGTCTTCATGGCAAGCCGCGACGCCACGAGGCTCGCCACGGCCCCATTCTGAAAAACCACGCGGGCGTTGGCCACGTCTTCATGTTTGGCGAGCACATTGACACCGACCGCATCCACGCGGGCGACCGGCGAACCGACGAGGTGCAGCACGATATCGATGTCGTGGATCATCATGTCGGCGACGACGCCGATGTCCGCCGAGCGGAAGCGAAACGGGCTGATCCGCTGAGTCTCGATATATTTGGGGCGGATGTTCAGCCGCTGGATCGCGCGAATGACGGGATTGAATCGCTCGGTGTGGCCGACGGAGATCAGCGAGCCCGTCTTTCGGCCGCAGGCGAGCAGCCGCTCCGCCGCTTCAACCGAGTCGGCCAGCGGCTTCTCCACCAACACCGCAATCCCGCGGGACAGAAGCGGCTCGGCGACGGCGACGTGATGAATGGTCGGCACGGCGATCGTGACAGCCCGTACATCCTCAGGCAACTCCTGAATCGAAGTCAGGCCGGCGCATTTGTGTTGAGCGGCGCATTCCTTGGCGCGTTCAGGATTTGAATCGACGACGGCGACCAGTCGGGATTGCGGAAGTTCGTTATACAGGCGGGCGTGGTGCCGGCCCATGTGACCGACGCCGATCACCGCTACCGGGATCGGTTCTGGAATCACCGCCCGTTGCCCCCACCGTAGAATTGGGGCCGTTCGATGGCCGCATCCCGGCGCTGCGACTCCAGGAATCGGCCATAGACCCCGTTATGGACCGATCGCTTGAGGAAGTCGATCAGATAGCGGCCGTGTTCGTCCAGGGAAATCTGCGATTCCACCTCGGTGATCCGCTTGGCAAACGACACATTGCCATTTCGGTCATCCCGCCGGGACGGCAACAGGCGGTACAGGGCGCGAAGGCTGTAGTTCCCGGCGACCTGGCTCTTCCGGGGAAACAGTTTCTTGTACAAATCGCGAAGTTGCTGGATCGACGGCTCATTGAAGCCCCATCGCCCGAGCCCCTTCACGTTCACGCCCTGAATGGTGCCCTCGTAGCCGTAGATCATGTACGGCGGGGCGTCCATGCTGCACCGCGCCATGCCGGTCACGAAGCAATACTGTCCGAGGGTGACGAACTGCTGGACGCCCACCAATCCGCTGACCGTCACATGGCTCTCAATGCGAACGTGCCCGGCGATCTGTACCTGGTTGGAGAGGATGCAATGATCGCCGACGACGACGTCGTGCGCCAGATGCGTGCCCACCTGGAACTGGTTGTGATTGCCGACCTTCGTGACGCCGCCGGCGACTTCGGTGCCGGTATGAGCCGTAACGCCCTCGCGGAAGACGTTGCCGTCGCCGATGATCAGCAGCGTGTCGCCTCCGCGGTATTTCAAGTCCTGGGGTGGGGCTCCGATGATCGCCGAGGGATAGAAGATGTTGTCGCGCCCGATCTGGCTATTGCCCATGATCGTGACGTTGGCGATCAGCCGGGTGCCGGAGCCGATTCGAACCTCCGGGCCAATATAGCACCCCGGCCCGACGAAGACGTCGTCGGCAAGCTCCGCTTTGGGATCGACGGTCGCACTCGGTGCGATGTTAACCATCTACTGTTCCTGACCGGCGACGGCCCAAAAAGATAGTTTGCCGCCGCCCCTGGCGCCAAACACAGGGGCCCAAGAATTCGGGCGGTGAATCGCCCTATGCGGGCTCAGCATCCACCATCATGAACTTAATCTCCGCCTGGGTCACGACTTGGTCGCTCACCAGGGCCCGGCACCGAACATGGCCGGTCCGGGCCTTTACTCTAATCGTTTCGGCTTCCAGAACCAACTGGTCCCCGGGAACCACCGGGTGACGGAATTTGACCTCGTCCATGGACAAGAGAACGGCAACTTTGCCGGTATGCTCCAGTTTTTGGGCCAAAAGGATGCCCGAAAGCTGGGCCATCGCCTCCAGGATCAGGACCCCGGGCATAATGGGTTGGGCAGGGTAATGGCCCTGAAAAAAGGGCTCGTTGAGCGAGACGTTCTTGATCCCAACTGCCCGGCGATCACCGTCGATTTCCACCACCCGGTCGATTAGGAGGAAGGGGTAGCGGTGGGGGAGGATCCGGCGAATGTGGATCGCATCAAACGCCGCAGCGCTGCCGAGCCGGTTTTGCCGATCGCGGCGCTCAATTGCTTCGAGCAACTTGCGAACCAGTTCGTGGTTAAGGGCATGACCGCTCTTTCGGGCAATGATCTTTCCGCGTAGGGGGCGACCGGCCAGGTACAGGTCGCCGATCAGGTCGAGGATCTTGTGGCGGACGCATTCGTCAGGATAACGGAATTCGTTGCCGACAATTCCGTCCGGTCCGATCACGACGACATCGGCATAGGTCAGGTGCTGGCCCAGGCCGGCCGCCTGGAATTGCCGGGCTTCCTCTTCAAAAAGAAACGTCCGTGCAAGGGCGATATCCCGGCAGAAAGTCTCCTCCGACAATCGAAGGGCGTAGATCTGCCGCGGAAGGCGAGCCTCCGACCCGTAATCCAGATCGTAAAGTATATTCAGGTCGTCGGAGTCCGTCGGAACGGCGATCAGTTCGGCATCTCCTTCGGTCACCCGCACCGTATCCGTAATGACCAGCGGCCTCTTCGGGCTGGGTTGTTCCTGGAGGCCGGCATGTTGGAGGGCTTCAACAAAGAAACTGCTGCTGCCGTCGCCGCCGGGCAATTCGCCGCCGGAGATCTCGATCTCGGCGTTATCCACCCCGAGGCCGTGCAGGGCCGCGAGACAATGCTCCACGGTTTCAATCGAAAGCGTGCCGTTTCGAAGGGAGGTCCGGCGGGCCCTCTTGGTGACGTTGGACACGTGGGCCTTGATCCGCGCGGGGATCGCGGCATCCGTCCGAACGAAGACGATACCGCTGTCCGGGGCCGCCGGCTTGAAGCGCACAGTGACGTCTTCGCCGGTGAACAAACCTCGACCGGACAGCTCAGTCGTGTTTTGGATGGTCTGCTGCTGCTTCAAGCTCTGCCACCCGCCGAGAGAGTTCGGTCACTTGCTCAAAAAGCCGGGCCAACCTTCGGACCCGCGCCTGGTCCCGCATCGCCGCCGTCTTGTTCTGCGCCGGCGTGCCAAAAACAACCTCGTCCGCCTCCACATCGGCGAAAACACCGCTCGTAGCCGCGATCTGTGCACCGTCGCCGATGTTAAGTCCGTCCGTAATGCCTGTCTGGCCGCCCATCGCCACGCCGGAACCGATCCGAACGCTGCCGGATATCCCTGTCTGTCCCGCCAACAGACACAGCGGTCCCATTTGAACATTATGGGCGACCTGGACGAGGTTATCAATCTTGGTCCCCCGGCCGATCCGGGTGGCGCCGATCTTGGCCCTATCAACGCAGGAATTGGCCCCAATCTCCACATCGTCCTCGATGATCACCGTGCCGATATGGGCCGTTTTGCGGTGTTGGCCATTCCGGAAGATATAGCCGAAGCCGTCCGCTCCAATGATCGCCCCGGAGTGAATGATCACCCGATCACCCAGCTCACATCGATCATATACGACGACCCGATCGTAGATAACCGTGTCACGGCCGACCCGCACGTTGCGGCCGAGACTAACTCCTTCGTGAATGACACTATTGGCCCCGATGTGAACTCCCTCCAGAAGCGCGGCATGGGCGCCGACTGCCGCGTTGGCCTCGAGTTTGACTGTCGGGTGCACCACTGCTGAGGGGTGGACGCCGGGCGCGGGCGCAGCGAGGGGGATAAAAAAGAAATCCAGAATCTCGGCGATGGCCAGTTCGGGGTCGGTTACCACAAGGCCGCGCGGGTGCTCACAGAGCAGCTTCTCCGAACCTACAATGATTGCCGCTTTGCTGGCGGCAAGAGATTGGGTATGCCGGTTCCCCGCGATCCAGGAAACGGCGTCATCCCCGGCGTCAATGAGGGTTGACACGGTGCGGATCACCTGGCTGGATGTCAACTGGGGAGACAGGAGGCGACCCTTACAGAGGTCCGCCAGCTCTCGGCCAGTTAGGGCGCGCGGTTCGTGCATGGGACGTTTGACCTCTCAGGGTACGGGGGGCGAGCCCAGCACTTTCTTCCCGCCCGCCGCCTTGTACTCTGCATCCATCTTGCGGATCACCAACTCAGTGATGTCGATATCAGAGGCGTTATAAACTACGGCCCGTTCCTGAATGACACGCCTCAGGTTTTGAACCGTGGGTTCGATCTCCAATGGCTTGAACTCAGTCTTCTGCAGGACCGCGTCGTAGCCTCGTTCCTTCGCGTGGTCGGAGGCGACTTTCACCGCCTGCTCGTAGATAATCCGGGTCCAGTCAAACTTCTCCTGATCCACCTGCTGCTCGGTCACTTTGAGCCAGACGTTGGCGTCGATATTCAAGCGCACGAGGTCTTTGCGGCGGGCCTCCCAATCGGGCGACCCCGTCTTGAAGGCCTGCAGCTCCATCTGCTTATCTTCGATGACCTTTTTTCGCTGCGCCGCCTCCTTGGCGAACGCTTCGCTCTTTTCGCGGATTAGTTGGTTGAGGTCCGTAATCTGGGCACATTCGTTGAAGATGCGCACCAGGTCCAACACCGCCACATTGTGGCAGCAGTCGGCGGACGGCGACTTGGCCGCGGGGGGTTGAGAGCCCGGTTGAGCGAAGACCACAGTACAAGCCAAGACGGCGACGGTAAGTACGAGAGTCGGAACGCGGCGTTTCACGAGGATGTCTCCAGGAGAGTAGATTTATTTGACCAATTCCGAATAGCGCATTGTCCCTCGCATCAAAAGAAAGGCAAGCCCACCCGCTCGGAGGGGTTCAGGGCAGCAAGTTGAAATAGAGGGCGCTATAAGCCAGGCAGCCCAGGGTCCATGCGGCCGCGCGACCCGTCGTGACGTACGGCGCAATCACCACAAGCCAGATGGGAATGAAGTCCAGCGAATATCGATAGCATCCCGCCCCCATCGCGCCGGTCGTGTGGTAGCACGCCAGACCGGCGATCACCGGCAAAGTCGCCAGCATGAGCCATCGGCGCGGTCGGTCTTTCCACCATCGGGGCAACGTCAGTAAGACGGCGAAAAGAAGCGGAGTGGTCAGCCAGATGCTCCCGCCGTTCACATCCGCGACGTCGGGGTAGAGCGTCCCCGCGCGAATATCCCACGACGGAAAAGCGGTATTCATGGCCCGCAGATGTACAGGCACGTAGCGCAGGCCGAACAGCTTCTCCTGACCGCTGCGCCCAATGGAATCGGTCCGCCCTTCGTAGATTCGGCCATATCCGGTTTCGAAGGGGTTGCCGAACTTGAGCGTGTTGAGCGTCAGAGGAACAGCGGCAAGCACACCCAGGCCGACGAGAACGATCCCTCGCCGTCCCTTGGGATTGGGCCCCGCCGGTATACCCATGAACGTCATGCCCAGCAGGGGAAGCGCATAGAAGGCGGTCATCTGACGCGACCACGCGGCCAACGCCAATCCGAGGAGCGCTGGCCACATGCGTCGCGGGCCGAGAAAGTCCGCCGCGAAGATGAGCAATCCGGTGACCGCCAGGACCTGGTTGATGAAATTCACGCTCCCGCCCTGCGCGCCGCCACAGCGCTGCAAGACATGGAGCAAACTGGTTCCGACGATCAAAGAACCTGCCAGCACGGCGCCCCAGGCGCTCGATCGTGTCTGCACGCGAAATGCGCCATACGCAGCCAGGACCAGAGGCAGGGCGACCATGGCGACGTAGTACGGCGGATAAAACGTGCCCGGCGGTCCTCCCGTGAGCGTGGTCAAGGTCGTGCCGACGAGGCTGATCAGGACGAACGCGAGGCCGAAGACGTTATAGCGAACTTCCCCGACCCGCGCGACTTCGTAATCGTTGAGCCTCAGCCCGAGCGAACCCTCCCTCCAGCGCAGTGCTTCTTCCAGGGCCGCGTTGCTTTCGGCATGGACTTGCCATTGTGAAAGACGGACCTTGGGAGCGACGGTCAAATGAAGGCCGACCAAGAGTAACGCGAAACAGGCAAAGAGCATCCATCGCGGCTCTGTCCCGCCGGCCCGGGTTCCTGGGTCATTGAGGGTGGACACGTCGATGATTATATCGACCACGAACGCGACAAGTGAAAACCGTCCATCGTCAACTGACTCCTGGACCGGGCGGCGGGTTTCCCGTTTCGCCCACGGCCGATCGGGGTTTCCATTTTAGTTCCAGCTTCTTGCCATCTGGGAGCGCTGCATAACGGGCCAGGAGTGCTTCAAAGCGCGCGCGAATCGCGTCGAGTTCTTTCTGCACCAGTGGACGATAAGGCGACAGGCCTGCCTGCCGAACCGAACCGGCGAGCGTTTCATTGAACGTATCCGCGATTGAGCTTTCACCGAAGCGGTGCTCGCGCTCCAGTTGGTCGACGAGGAACTCGGCATACCTGGCTTCCAGCGGAAGCCGCTTTGCCGCACCCGGTTCGCTAAACGACTCGACCGACCAGCCGGAAGCGATGAGCCCGAAAAATGCCTCCCGGAAACCGAGCGTCGTTTCGACGGCATAGTGCATGAGATCGTGCCGCGGGAAAAACTCGCGGTAGGGCATCTTCGACCATGTCGTACTGCCGTCGTCGCGGATGCAGGTAAGGACCGGCGCATTCTCGTTTTTTTTCAGGCGGATCAACATGAAGGGCTTTCACGCTTTGGACGATTTCGCGGCCTTATTTCGTGCCGTGGGCGGCCGTGGTGGGAACAGCTTTGTCAGCAACAGATGCGACGGCATGTAGACCAACGTTGGAAAAAGAACCATGAGCAGCAGGAGGTGAGACCACGGCGGCATGTAGCGCTGGGGCTCAGGTCCAAATCCATATACCCAGTTCACGTTCTCTCGCGGACCAAGTGCAAAAGTTGCCGGCAGCACGATCCACGCGAATATTGTTTGAATGACGACAGCCCGCCGGTCGTACCGGAGCCGATGGAGCATCCAAAGCCATAGGAATGGCAGCGGCACGTGAAAGAGGGAGAGGGCGCGGACAAACACCGGGATACCGGGATCGAGCATGTAGTCGCTCAGGCCAAAGTAGTGGATCTTCCCCGTCAACTGGAGCACAAAATCGATGTTCCATCCAATCTCCAGCAGCATCGTCCCCACTGCCGCGATGCTTACCAGCAGCTTGCTCTCCAGCCAGAGCGCCGCCACAGTCAGGAACAACGCGATATCGGAGAACCACAGGAAATTGGCCGGCCCGTAGCGTTTCCCATAGACCGGCACGAGAACGGCCACGAACACTGTGGCGGCGACCTTGAGCCAGGTGGGAAAGGGGCGAGGCGAACCGGACTCTGCCACTGGCACGGCTCCCGGGAAAAACAATCGGACGAGGTCAAAATGGACGGCCCGTCGGCCCGTACGTTGACCCGACGACCGCGGCCGATTGCTCGCGGACCGAAAACGGAAATCGGGGCGAGAAGATTTGAACTTCCGGCCTCTGCGTCCCGAACGCAGCGCTCTAAACCAGGCTGAGCTACGCCCCGTAGCGAACCACGGATCATAAGCGGGCGCCGAGCGATTTCAAGCGAGGTTGCGCCACTCCTTGTTGGAGGGCCCCAAAAGCCGGATTGGACAAGGCCGGGCCGCCGATATAATCCCATGCGCATGGAACACGCTGCACCAACAGAACATTCTCACGGAACAAGTGACGACCACGTTGTTTTTCGCATCGCCCGGCAAGACCGGCCCGGAGGGGCGCGCTATTGGCAGAGCTTCGCCGTGCCGCACATTCCGGGGATGAACGTCATCTCGGCCCTGCAGTCCATCGCAGCCCATCCCGTGCCGATCGGCGAACACGAGAGCGTGCCGCCGGTCGTGTGGGATTGCAACTGCCTGGAGGAAGTGTGCGGGGCCTGCACGATGGTCATCAACGGCCGCGTGCGCCAATCCTGCACGGCTCTGGTCGATGACATCGGCCGAACCGGCGCGGGCGAGATCGAACTGGAGCCGATGAACAAATTCCCCGTGATCCGCGATCTCTTCGTGGACCGTCGGCGGATGTTCCGCGAACTCAAGCGGGTGAAAGCGTGGATCCCCGTGGACGGCTATCACGACGCGGGGCCGGGTCCGGTTCAGGGACCGCAGGATCAGGAAGAGTCGTACCCGCTGTCTCAGTGCATGACCTGCGGATGCTGCATGGAAGCGTGTCCGCAATACACCAAGATCGAACTGGAGCGACTCCCCGGCGAGAGCGATGCGGAGCTGACCGCCCGACAGGATGCGGCGTACGACAAGGCCTTCATCGGCCCTGCGGTCATCTCGCAGGCGGTCCTGTTCAACAGCCATCCGACCGGCAAGCTGACGCAGTCCGAGCGGCTGGAAGGGTTGATGGGCCCCGGCGGGATCACGGATTGCGGCAACGCGCAAAACTGCGTGAAGGTTTGCCCCAAAGACATCCCACTGACGCGCTCGATCGCCAAGGCGGGCCGCGACACGTCGATCTACGCGATCAAGCGGTGGCTGCACCGTTAAGAACAACCCGGAACTTCCACCGGCTATTAGCCGGTGCCACATACGGCTCCCTTCGGTCGCACGTCTATGACCTCGCCGAAAACTGCTCTGTCGACTCCGCGTGCCCCGCGCCGCCTCCCCAAATGGGCGATCGCGATTCCCTTCCTGGTGCTGACCGCCTGGTTTTCCTATGTCTGGTTCGTCAGCGGCGTCCTGCCCTCCGTCGAGAAGGACCCAAAGACCGGGCGGGTCACGGCGGAAGGGTACGTGAAGCGCGTCGGGTGGGGCGACTATCGCCGCCATGGTCATTGGGTGACGTATCATGCGAACGGGCAAAAGGCGTCCGAAGGGATGTACGAGGACGGTGTGAAAGTGGGGGAGTGGCGGTCCTGGGACGAATACGGTCGCGCCCTTGCTCCGGATTCCGCCCCCTCAAGCCCCCCGATGGGGAGGGGGGCGGAATTAAGCGGAATTTAACGGAACACTTCGGAGCCAGAGGTCTGAAGATCGGGTTGGCGATTGATGGGGGCATGAGCGCAATGACTCCGGAGGCGCCAGGCCAGAATCTCCAAACATTCGACCGTTCACAGCAGAATGCCGCGGCGTCGGCGCGGTCCCTCGTACCCTAACTAATACAGAATATATTACAGGAATACGAAAAGGCAAGTCAAGCCGCGGAGTTTTTTTTCGGGGTGACGCAAGGATATCCGGCCTCCCTTTGAGTCCTCGCCATTCTCCGCCCCATTCCTGCGTGCATCCGGGGGCCGTCTCGTGACAGATCGAGGCTTGCCACGACGAATAGTCAGTAGAACCGTCCGATTCGTGGCGGTTCCGTTAGGATTCGTGGGGCCTACGCTGGACCGCTACCAGGGCCTGGACTTGCCCCACGGCCCTTTTTCGCGGCGTAGCCGGAACAGCCGATATTTTTTCGGCCAGGAAGGAGATTCCAATGGCTCAAACTGACAGAGCGTCTGTATCGCCGGGGTTGATCCTCGCCCTGTTGGCCGGCTTTCCGGCAGCGCACTTTGGTGCTGAGCGACTGGCCCGCGCCGACTCCATCAGCGTTTGCAGCTTCAATATACAGTTTGTCGGACAATCCTACCGCCGGCGCGACTCGACCCTGGCCGAAGTCGTGAGGGATCACGATATCGTTGTGGTTCAGGAGATCATCGCGCCCCCGTTCCCCGGCAAGTTTCCGGACGGCACCGCCTTCGAGCCCGATCCCCAAACCGGGGCGTTCTTTGGCGCGATGACGTCGCTCGGCTTTGACTATTGGCTGAGCGAAGAAGACACCGGTACCGGCGATGATAATCATGACAACGGTCCGGCCACGGAATGGTGGGCCGCGTTCTACAAGAAAGAAGTGGTCAACAGGGCGACGGACCTGCCCCACGGCTTTCTGGCGGACGATCGCACCAATCACCCCGATTTCGAACGCGTTCCCTATGCTTTTTCATTTCGTTCCCAAAACGGCAATCTCGACTTTGTTCTCATCAGCGTCCATCTGAAGCCTGATGCGGGCACGGCGAACGAGAATCGAAGAAAACACGAGCTATCGGCCATCGCGACCTGGATTGATGAGCACGATGACGGTGCGGAAAAGGACTTCATCATTCTGGGCGATATGAATATCCAATCCCAGGCTGAGCTTGAAGAGATCATTCCCGACGAGTTTACCTCGCTTAATGACGAATGCCGGGATACCGCGACGAGCACGAACCAGGATAAGCCCTACGACCATGTCATGTTTCGACCCGCACACACGAGCGAGATCGACGCGGGTTTCGACCTCAAGGTGATTAACCTCATCGACGTGATTCCCGTGATGAATCGGTGGAACGACAACGACGGGGCGTTCCCCGGCAAACCCACCTATGACCACGATCGTTTCCGGGCTTACTTTTCGGATCATCATCCGGTGTCGTTCCGGCTGACGATTCCAGCGGACGGAGACGACTGACGCTCACCGAGCACGGTCCGCATGCGACCGGTCAAAGAGGGTTCCGGCAGGCTTCTAAGACTCGACCTGCCCTATACAGCTACACGGATGTCTCGGGCGTCTTCGACCGGCGGGCCAGACCCAGCATCCAGATACACATACCGCCCAGGAAGACGAAGGCCAGGGCGCTGGGCCACAACGGCATAGCGTGACCGGAAACAACGACGTCCGGGCGGATTACGAGCCGCGCCAATTGCGCCAGGGCCATCAAGCCGAACAGAATGCCCGACGTCCACAAACCTGCGATTTGTGCTTTCATGGTGGTCCCCTTGTTTATGCGGCTCGGCAGTAGCCTCGCACTCCCAAACAGGAGCCTCGCACGTCCGGCACGGGGGCCGGACGCTACGGGGGCTCGGCGGGAGCCTCGCCCTCCCGCACACGGACCGATCGCTGGCACTTCAGGCCCGGATCGTCACGGCGTGTTCTTGACCGCGATGCGTTTGGGCCGGGCCTCGGGCCGTTTGGCGATCGTTACAGTCAACACACCATCCTTGAACAACGCGTCGACCTTGTTGGGGTCAACGGTCGTGGGCAGTTGCAGGCTTCGCTGGAAGCTGCCGTACTGGCGCTCGACGAAGTGGTAGTCGCGCTTTTTGTCTTCCTTCTCGAGTTTTTTCTCGCCGCGGATGGTCAGCATGTTGCCGACGACCTGGACGTCCACTTCCTTCGGGTCGACGCCCGGCAGGTCGGCCTTCAGCGTGATGTCATTCTCCGTCTCGGCGAGGTCGATGCGCGGGCCCATCCCGGAGCGACCGGTCAGGCCTTCCATCGCCCCCAACGGCCAGGTATCGCCGAAGAACCGCTCGAACAAATGGTCCATTTCGTCGCGGAATCGCGTGAGGGCGGTCGTGCCGCCCTCGGAATCGATCCGCTGATCGCGTTTATTTCTCCAGGGTGTGATGTTCATGGTTTGACCTCCATCGTCACTGACCAGGTTCATTAACTTCCCTTGACGACAATTCGCTTGGGCTTGACCGACTCGGCCTTGGGCAGGTGCAGGGTCAGGACGCCGCCCTTGACCTCGGCCGCGATCTTCGAGGCGTCGATGCCTTCGCCGACCTGGAAGGTGCGGTAGAAGTCGCCGACGCCGTATTCGCGAAGTAAATAGTTCCGCTGCTCTTGATCCGGATCCGATTCGATGCGGGCCTGGATGGTCAGCAAGCCTCGTTCGTAATTGACGTCGATGTCCTGCGGCCGGGCACCCGGTACATCCGCCACGAGCAGAAGCTCGTCGTCGTGCTCGACGATATCGCAATTCGGAAGGTACGTGCGAACGTCGCGGGTTCGCTCGGCGCGGGTTACGGTGTTTTCTCGTTTTTCCATTGTTGCCGTTTCAGCCATGATATTTTTCTCCTCGTTTAATGGCGCCTGCACGGCCTGGCTGCTGCCAGAACGCGCCACCCAGCCATGATGTCGTCATTCATCAGCTTGCCTTGATCGAAATCTTGCGCGGTCGCGCCGTCTCGGCCTTCGGCATTGTGACCGTGAGCACGCCCTCTTTCAGCGTCGCCTCGACCTTGTCCGCGTTCACTTCGACGGGGAGCGTGATGACGCGCGAAAACTCGCCCGTTCCGCGCTCGCGTCGGTGGAAGGCGCGGCGACCGTCTTCCGGGACCCTTCGATGGCCCTTGATCGTCAGCTCGTTGCCGACGACGTAGATCTCCATGTCCTCCATGGAGAGGCCGGGCACTTCCGCCTCGGCGTACAGGCGGTCGCCGTCTTCCCACACGTTGATCGCGGGAAACGCCCGAACGGAAGCGAACGGTGCATAGTCGAAGACGTTGTTCAGCAGGTGGTTCATCTCCCGGCTGAAGCGGTCCATTCCTGGAATCGAGTGTCGTGTTGGCATCATGATCGCTGACCTCCTCTCAAAAGAAATCTCAATGAGACAATAGCCACGCCGACCGTGGCGGTTCGCGAAAACGGGTAAGCAATATGCGTGCCGAAGTAGGGATCGATCCGGAGATGTGTCGCCGTAAATATATGCCTGTTAGCAAGTTACGGATTTTGCGGCGCCGGGATCCCCTGGCCGAAACCGCCAAATTGTCACTGTCGAGAGCTGCCACTCTTGTCATGGCCCCGTGCTGGCAAAAACGGCGTTACTCAATTGTTACCATTGGAGTGACGGGGCGTTCTTGAGCCTCGCGTCTTTGAATATCAAGCTATAGCGGCCCAAACGGCGCATGCGGCGTTCGGGAAATCGCTGCATTCGAATATCACTTGGGATTGACGGGCAGTGGGCGATCCAATAAAAGGCGTGGCTCAGCGCCAAGGCCTAACCAGTCTCAATGAACGGCTCGAACGAGGCGTAGAACGCTCATGATCCGTGTTCAGAACCTGACCAAGATGTACGGCGATCGGCGGGCGGTCGACGGGATTTCATTTTCCATTGAAGAAGGCGAGATCGTCGGCTTCCTGGGGCCGAACGGGGCCGGAAAGACGACGACGCTGCGCATCCTGACCTGTTACATGCCGGCGACGTCGGGCGCGGCGTCGGTAGGGGGGCACGATGTCTTCAGCGATTCGATGCAGGTGCGGCGGATTGTCGGTTACCTGCCCGAGAGCACGCCGCTCGACATGAACATGCGCTGCCGCGAATACCTCGAGTTTCGCGGGAAGATCCGCGGCCTGGATCGCAACGCGCGGGCCGCCGCGATCAAGCGGGTGGGCGAGCAATGCTGGCTCGGCGACTTCATCGATCGGCCGATCCATCAACTCAGCAAGGGCATGAAGCAGCGCGTGGGCCTGGCCGATGCGCTGCTGCACGATCCCAAGGTCTTGATCCTCGACGAGCCGACGATCGGCCTGGACCCGACCCAGATTCGCGAAACGCGGAATCTGATCCGCGAACTGGCCCGCCGCCATACGGTCCTGCTGTCCAGTCACATCCTGCCGGAAGTCGAAGCAACTTGTCAGCGGACGATCATCATCGCCGGCGGCAAGATCGTCGCCTCGGGCTCGCCGTCGGAATTGAAGGAGCGGATTCGCGGCGGGTCGCGGCTCATTGCCGAGGTTCACGGTCCCAACGGCGAAGTAACGAAGGCCGTTGAGGCCGTCGCGGGCGTGTCCACCGTCGCGTGCGCCTCAGACAATGGCTGGCAGCGGCTGACCATCGAAGCGAAGCGCGGCGACGATCCGCGTGAGGAGATCTTCAAGGTCGTCAAGCAGAAGGGCTGGTCGCTTCGCGAGTTGCGGCTGGAAGTCGGCAGCCTCGAGGAGTTCTTCGTGCAGATCGTGGCGCAGCAAATGGCGGAGAGCCGCGCGGAGCGGCGCGAGGTGCGTTCATGATGAGTAATATCAAGGCACTGACGCAACGCGAGCTGATGGCGACGTTTTATTCCCCCGTCGCGTACGTGGTCGCCGCCATCTTCCTGATCGCGTCGGGATACCTCTTCATGACCTTCACCCTCGTCGAGGGCAAGGAAGCGACCTTCCGCGAGATGCTGCAGAGCATGGCCTGGGTCCTCGTGTTCGCGATTCCGCTGTTGACCATGCGGGTTATCGCGGATGAGTATGCCTCGGGCACGATCGAAACGCTGATGACCGCGCCGATCTCGGATGTGGAGGTTGTGCTCGGGAAGTTCTTCGGCGTCCTGCTCTTCTATCTCGCGCTCCTGGCGACGACGATTCTGCATGTCGTGCTCCTGTACCGCTATGGCGGAACGGACGTGGGAGCGCTGGCCTATGGCTATTTCGGAATGCTCCTACTGGGCGGGCTGTACGTGGCCATCGGCGTCTTCGCCAGCGCGTTGACTCGCTACCAACTGGTGGCGGCCCTGATCGGGGCCGGCATCTTGGCGCTCCTGACGATGCTGGTGGACAGCTTCGCGACGTGGTACGGCGGGGCGTGGCGATCCGTGCTCGGTTACATCAACATCTTTTACCAGTTCGAGGACTTCACCAAGGGCATCCTCGACACGAAGGCGATCGTCTTCTTCCTGAGCGGCACCGCGTTCTTCCTGTTCCTGACGGTCAAGGTGATGGAGTCCAAGCGATGGCGGTAGAAGCAGCCGGCACGGCCGGGGAAATGACTTCGTCGCACCGGAAATTTACGATCGGCGCCAACGTGGCCGTGGCGATTGCGGCGGCGGCGGCGCTGACGGTCGCGGTGAATTACATCGCGTCGCTGAAGCACTACCGCGAAGACGTCGCCAGCTTTGGCATGTACGGGCTGAGCGAACGAACCAAGAGCGTCGTCAAATCCTACAAAGACGATATCGAGCTATCGGTGCTTTATGTTCCGAAAGAGGACGACGACAAACAGCGGCAATACATCTCCCGTTTGCAGGATTATTGCGACGAGCTGGTGCGGTACGCGCCCAACATCAAGGTCACCTACGTCAACACGGACAGCCAGAGGGAGAAGCTCGTCTCGCGAATCAGTACGACCTTTGGCTCGGAGGCCGACAAGCACAAGACGACGCTGGCCCATTTCGAAACCTTGAGCAGCGAACTCACGGCGGACCTCACCTCGCGCTTGCAGGAGGCGCAGGCGCTGATGGAAGGGGAGACGTGGATCGGCGTTTTCCCGATTTTCGCCAGCATTGTCGCGACGATGCGGGCCGATCTGGAGAACCTGCAGAAGGCGGGTGAGGCGATCAAGGAACTGACGCCCGCGGGCGGCATCCCCAAGTACGCCGAGGCGACGACCAAGGCCAAGTCCACGCTCGATGAGGTTAAGGGACATTTGACGGCGATCGCCAAAGGCATGAGGCAGCTCTCAGACCTGGCTGACGAGACGGTCAAGGCGGATTCCAAATATCCCGTGATGTTGCGGGAGGTCGCGGCGGAGGTTCGGAAGCTGGCGACTTCCTTGCGAAGCACCGTCGGAAACGAAGGCTCGCCTCCTCCGGGCAACCCGGCATCGGCACTCAAGGCGTTCGCGGATCAGGGTGTTAGTGTCGGGGCGGCCCTCGAGGACCTCGTCCGCCGCGTGGATGCATTCGAGCGAAAGTTCCCCATGGTGAGGGACCATCCCAGTTGGGCTACCTCCGTGCAGATGGGGCCGCTCGTCGCGCGAATGTCGGTCGCCGACGTCTTGCAGCAAGCCGGCCAATCGCTTTCCAAGACACGCCTCGTGATCCTGGGCCTGATCGACAGCGGCGACAAAGAGCAACTCGCTCGTGCGGTCACGGACGCCCGACGGAATTGCGGCGTGATTGAGCAGAATGCCGAGGCCTGCCAAAAACTATTAACCGAACTGGCCGATGGGCTGGCGCGAATGGACGCGGGCTCAAAGGCCGTTTTAGATGCAGCGCGCGGCGGAAGGCTTTTCGCAGAGCGGATCACGGCGGTCGCCGACCTGACCAAGGAGATTGAAGGCCTTCCCGAGTTGAAACTCGGCTCGGTCGCGGATCAGCTTAAACAGGAGAACACCGTTGTGGTGGAGGCCAATAAGAAAATCCGCGTCGTCGGGTTCTCCGAGGTCTGGCCGCCGCGCGAGGGGGTCGGCGGTCCGTCGGCCAAGGGTGAGGAACTCGGCCGCACCTTTAACGGAGACAGCGCGATTTCCTCCGCGATCCTCGCGCTGACACGCGAACATCCCTTTGCGACGGTCATCATTACGTCTTTCGAGCCGCCGGCGCCTCAGCAGCGCAACCAGTTCATGCCGCAACCGCCTCAAAGCTGGGTGCCCTCAGCGCGGTTGACCGAATTGCGCAAGCGCCTGGAGGGCGCGAATTTCAAGGTCGTCGATTGGAACCTGGCCACGACCAAAGAGCAGCCCCAACCAGAGGAGGGCACGAAGGCCATCTACGTCTTGCTCCCGCCGCCTCCGCCGCAGCCTCCGAATCCGTTCGGCCAACAGACGCCTCCGGACCAGATGTTCGGCGACGCGCAGCGGGAGATCATTCGCAAGATTCTGGATGAGGACGGCCGTGCGCTGTTCCTGGCCACCTGGGAATTCAGTCCCGGTGGGATGTTCGGCGGTCCACCCACATCGCCGCCGTACGGCTATCGCGCGCTGTTGGACAGCGACTGGGGCATTGACGTGGACAATTCCCGTCGCCTGGTCTGGCTGGAACCCGATCGCCGGCGGGATGATACGTTTGGCGTGGTCCCGCGCTACTTCGCGCACATGCCGGCGGGGGGCTTCACGGATCATCCAATCGGTGCGCCGCTCCAGGGAACGAGATTCCTGATTAATGACGCCTGCCCGATGACCATTAAATCCGACAAAGCCGGGGTAACGACCCAAACGGTGCTGCGCATTCCCAACAGGGAAAACTACCGGGCTGCGCAGATCGGCGATTTGATCCAGATCATCAACAAATTACAGAACATTGAGTCGGAGGGCTTGATCACGTTGGAGATTCCCCCTCCGCGCGGTCCGTTTGAGATCGCCGTCGCCGCCGAACGGAAGGAGAACGACAAGCCGAAAGGAAAGATCGTCGTATCGGCCTTCGGATCCAGTGTCCGCGACGATTATCTCCAGCAGCCGGTCTGGTCGGGGGGCGAGACGCTGAAATTTGATCCGCCACCGACGGAGAACGAGGATCTGGTGGTCAATGCGCTGTATTGGCTGGGCGGGGAGGAGAAGTTGATCTCGCGGGGCCCGGTGCGGGTGCCACGCGTTCGGCAGATCGGGGGGGCTGAACAGCAGTGGATTCGGGTCGCCGTGTGGGGCATCTGGCCGGCGCTGATTTTCGCCTTTGGATTGCTGCAATGGTACGTTCGCCGGCGGTAGATTTGGAATTGCATTCGATAAGACAACGACATGAATCCTAGAACAACAGTCGGTCTGGTCGTCGCTCTGGTCGTGGCCGTCGTGGGCGTCTGGTGGGCGCAATCGTCCACCCGCGAAAAAGCCGCCGAACGCGTCGTCGCCGAAAAGTCGCTTTTCGACCCGGCGATCGGCGACGTCGTGGGCTTCGAGGTCGTGCAGACATCGTCGGGACGCCCCGTCAAGCTCGTGATGGAAAATGACAAATGGCGGATGGCCGAGCCAACGGCCGGCCCCGGTGAACAGCATGTCGTGACCGCCGACGTCAACAAGCTTAAGAACCTGACCGTCGTCAAGACATACGCGGCGAATGATCCCGATCGGCCGACGGACGAGATGACGCTGCTGAAGACGCCGCCGAAGATCGTCAAGTTGACGGACAAGTCCGGATCGTACGTCCTGAAGATCGGCGCGCGGCAGGCCCTTTCATCGAGCACCTACGTACAAAAAGAAGGTGACGAGACGATCTATCTGGTCAGCGCTGACCTGAACGCCGAGCTGAAAAAGGACCCGTCGGACTATCGCGGCAAGCAGGTGGCGCAGTTTGCACAGAATGAGGCGATTCGCGTGGACGTCAGCGGCGAACATTCCTATTCGCTCTCGAATGCCGCGGGGAACTGGACGATCGAGTCGCCCATTAAGGGGCGGGTGGACAAGTCAAAGATCAGCACGCTGCTTTCGTCACTCTCCAATCTGAACGCCCAGAAATACGTGGACGACGCCCCCAAAAGCCTGCGGCCTTACGGTCTTGAAAAGCCGCGACTCGTCGTTTCCGTACAAACCGAGAAGAAGACGCCCAAGCCACCGCCGGAGCCGCCGACCAGCGCGCCCGCTGAGCCGGAATTTGACGTCCAGCAGCAGACGGTCAAGGTGGCGTTCGGCGGCGCGGCGGACGACAAGGTCTTCGCCAAGCTGGAAGAGCCGGCCAATCCGTCGGTCTTTCAGATCCCCGAGGCCACGTTCAAGCAGATCGCGCAGTCGCTGGACGATCTGCGCGACCGCAATGTCGCGGACATGGGAACGGGGCGGGCCCAGAAAATCTCCGTGCAGTCTGGCGGCGATACGGTGGAACTCACGAACAGCGGCGGCCAATGGCAGATCACGGGCGGCCTTCCCGGCCAGGGTCACGCGGCGGAGTTCACTGCGGTCGACGACCTCTTAAAAGTCGTGCGCGAACTGAAGGCCGTGGGGTTTGAATCCGGCGAAGTGCCGACGCAGGGATTCGCGAAGCCACGGATGACCGTAGAGATTACTTTTGAAGGGCGTCTGGAACCGCTTCGCCTGGTCTTTGGCGAGAAGACCACGAGCGGCACGGGCCTGTACGTTCGCAACGAACGCGAGGGATTCGTGGCCGTCGTGAATGCGGACGCGATCGAATCGCTGACCGCACGGCCGTCGTCATACATGAATCGCGACCTGGTCCGCTTCGACAAGATGCAGGCGAAACAGTTGGAGTTGACCTTCGCAGAATGGAACTGCCTGCTTGTCAAGGAGGGCGAGGTTTGGAAGTTCAAACGGCCGGTGGAGGGGTCGACCGAGGAGACCGCGGTCAATAACGTCCTCAACAACCTGAGTAATCTGCGGGGTCGCCGCGTGGTGGGTCGCGCCGACGAAGCCGCGAAGTTTGGCTTGGATAAACCGGTGGTACAGGCCGCCGTAACCGTGCAGCCGCCCGCCGAACCGAAACCTCTCGCCACCACTCAGCCGTCAAGCCAGCCGACGCCGGACGAATCGTTGCCTCCACCCGTCGTCCATACTGTCAAAGTGACCCCGCATAACGGCGCGGTCTATGCGATGGTTCCCGGCGGAGAGACGATCTGCGAAGTCGATCCGAAGGTCTTCGACGATCTGGTGACGGAACTGTTTGACACGCGCGTGGCGACTCTCGAACCGTCCCAGGCCCGCAAGATTGATATCAAGGGGCCCTCGAGTTTCGCGTTCCGCAAAGAGGGCGACGACTGGCGGCTCGTCGGCGAACCGACGTTTGCCGCGGACGCCGCCAAAATTACGGAGCTGTTTAATGCGCTGCGCGATCTCCGGGCGGGCCAATACGTTCGGTACGCCGGCGCCAATCTCGTCGAATATGGCCTGGACAAACCGGAGACGACGATTATCGCGGAGACCGAAGGGGCCGAGCCGGTCACACTGCTGATCTCCGCGAAGGGCAAGGGGGCGGGCGACCGGTATGCCGCGGTGGCTTCCGTGCCCGGCCGGGTCTTCGTTCTCAAGGCGGAAGATCTTCCCAAGTTCACCAAACAACTATCTGACTTCCGAAAACCCGGCTAGGATGCCTGCGGCCCCTCTCCTCGGGGCCGCCCTCGCGGCGAGTTTTCCCTGCGCGGACCATGAGGTCATTATGCCCATCGAAAGCGGTCCGACCGGCGAACGAAAAGTCCGCTCTTCGCTTCTGTTCTTGATGGTATTGGTCTTTGGCTTTTGGTTCGCCTACGACGGATGGATCGGCTATCCCGGCGAAAACTACAGGGAAAACCTCGAACAACTGCCGGCCGACCGGGGTGAAGCGAACAAGGACATCCGCGTCTATAAGACGGTCAACGAGGAGTCCTCCTTGGCCGCCAATCAGCTCACCAAGAAATACCGCGGCAGACCCGAAACGATTCGCTCCAAACTGGAATCGCTTTTTGGCGGCCCTCCATCCTTCGAAACCAAGGACACGATGTACTACTTCGGTCCGGCCTATCGCGTCACCATCCCGCTCGATGCTACGCGCTCGGACGATCAAAAAGTCGTGGGCCGGGCGACGGAGAAATCCGCGACGGATATTCTTTTTCAGAAGGGCCTGGGCATCGGGCTGTTGATCTTCGCCGCGTATCTCCTGGTCTTTGTTCTCCGTGTCCGCGGTACTCGACTGGTTTTGAATGAGGCCGGCTTGCAATATTGCGGCAGGGGGCCGATTTCATGGGAGGCCATGCGCGAGCTGGACATCTCCAAGTTCTCACGGAAGGGGCATGTTGACCTGGTGTATGACGACAACGGATCGCCACGAAGGCTGCGCCTCGACGAGTACCACCTGGAAAAGTTCGACGAAGTGATTGACGAGATCTGCGCCCGCAAAGGATTTGAAAACCCCCTCCCGACAACAGAAGAGCCGGCCGCGGGTTCCTGATTACATCCGCGTCACTCTTCCGCCGGCGCCGCGGGATCAGACGGGGCGAGCGGGCGCAGGGGCTGTGGGCGAATGCGCAAATCGACGGCGAGTTCAGCAACGACGTCCTCTTCGTGGGACGGCTCGTCTTGGCACGGATCCGTATTCTCGTCGGCCTGCCCCTCCACCGGCCGGGTGATCCGACAATTGCCTTGGATCACGGCTCCCTCATGCACAACGATCTTGGGGGCGGATATGTCTCCGATCACCTGGGCCAGGGGTCCGACCTCCACGCATTTGGACGCGACGACCGGCCCACGAACGCGCCCCAGAACCGTGACATGGGTCGCCACGACCTCGGCGTTGAGCCACCCTGTCCTTTCGACGACGATATCGCCGCACGTCGCCAGCCGCCGACCCGGGTGTGACCCCGTAATCCGGAGGCTTTCCAGCTCGACGCGAGTCTGGCAATGGGGACAAAAAATTGAGAGGGCGCGGCCAGGGACCCGCATCATCCCCCGGCAATTGACACACCGAACAATCTTGGTCTTTGCAGCGGGGGTCACGACAGGATTCCCTTCCAGGCCCGTTGTTTAGACTATCCCGCAAGGGTAGAAGGCCCGTCAAGTCGTCAGGCCGGATTTATTTGCGGGCAACCTCCGAACCCGCGGATATTTAGGTGCGTATGAAAGGGGGCTGCGAGTTGGAGAGAGGTGGCAGTTCTTGATACTTGGCACGAAAATTTGTTAGGTAAATGTTATATTTTCTCCATTTGCCCGCAATCGGCCGTAAGTTATTTCAAGGACAATGTTTACATTTTGCGGAGGCGGCGATAGAGGCAGCTTTTCGGCCGTTCTTCCTTGATATTCGGGCTTTCTGCCGTTAGAATGCACCCCCTATGGGACACACCGCCACTATTGTCCGTTCCACCCGCCAGCGGTCCATTAAGTCGGCCGACCCAAAGGTCCGGCCTGCCACGGTCCGCGCTCAAAGTCGAAAGCTCGTGAAGAAAGGCACAAAGGCCCGAGCCGAGCAACGAACGAAGCCGGCCTCCCCTGGAAAAAAGCCGATCCGCACGATGCGGGCGGCGATCGAATTCCTTGACTCGCACGTCAATTACGAGCGCCGGCCCCCGACGAATCGCGCGAAGGCCCGGGGGGCATACTCCCTGACGCGGATTCGGAGGCTGCTCGCCGATTTGGGTAACCCGCACCGCGCCTTTCGCAGCGTGCACATCGGTGGCACCAAGGGAAAGGGCTCGACGGCCACCATGCTGGCCCACATGCTTCAAAACAACGGCCTCCGCATCGGCTTATATACATCGCCGCACGTTGTGGATGTCCGCGAGCGGATCGTCATCAACGGCGAATCCATTTCTGAAGCGGGATTTGCGCGCGCCATCGGAGCGGTTGCGGACGTCTCCCGGCGCTATAAGACCGACGCTCCGACCTATTTTGAGATACTAACGGCCGCCGCCTTTTGGTACTTTCGAGAAAAGAAGATCGACGTCGCCATCGTGGAAGTGGGGCTGGGCGGCCGGTTGGACGCCACCAACGTCCTGCGACCGGAAGTTTGCGGCATAACGAATATCAGTTATGACCACATGGCCCAACTGGGCGGGACATTGGAGGAGATCGCCGAGGAAAAGGCCGGGATCTTCAAAGACCATGTTCCGGTCGTCTGTGCCCCGCAGCCGAAGAATGTGAAGAATGTCCTGCGCAAGGCGGCGGAGAAGACCAAGTCGCCGGTGTTCTTCGCCGGCACAGAGTCGGGCGATCAGATTGAATTAAGTTACCGGTTCGAATCGTCGCGTTCGGCCGGCCCGCAGGCGCGCATTTGCGTCACGACTCCCACGAGCCATTTCGACCACCTGGCGGTGCCGTTGGTCGGCGAACATCAAGCCATGAATTGCGGCGTCGCCATCGGTATCCTGGACCAGCTCAAGAGCCGCGGATTCGCGATCGACGACGAGGCGGCGATCGCGGGCCTTTCGAAGGTCAAGCTGCAAGGCCGCATGGAGATGATCTGCGACGAGCCGCGGGTCCTTGTGGACGCCGCGCACAATGCCGCGAGCATCGAAGCGTTGATGCGGGCGATCGGCCAGAACGTGCCCTGCGAGACCACGGTGGTCATTTTCGGGTGCTGCACCGACAAGGACATCGACGGCATGTTGCGGCAAATTCAGCTGGGCGCCGACAAGGTCATCTTTACGAATCTGGAGAATTCCCGCGGGGCGGAGGCGCGCGAACTGGCGATGCGCTTCGCGGAAATCAGCGGGAACAGCCGCATGGCCCAGGTGTCGAGCAGCCTTTCGCAGGCCCTGGAAACCGCGCAAAAGGCGATCACCCGCGACGATCTGATCTGCATTACGGGTTCGTTTTATCTGGTGAGCGAGGCGAAAGCGCTTTTCGCAGATCATCCTCATCGCGTGGAGTCCACTTGCTCGGGCGCGGTGTAGGCGGATTTCGGCGCAATTCCTCCGCGCTCACTCCACCCAAGACGAAAAGAATGCCCCAGATCGCGGCCAGCACGCCGGTGGTGACACTCCGCGCGACCGACGCTTGCCAGGCAAAGAGCGACATTCCCAGATAGGCCACGAAGAACAGCGTCGCGAATCCCGTTGTCCATTTGGCCGGTCGGCCGCTTCGGAATCGATCATTCTGCAGGCCCATTCCCAGGGCCACGAGCCACAGGCCGCCAATAAAGTTGACGCACACGGCCGCCAAGGCCCAACGCTGAGCGGGTGCCGAGTCTTTCGCGACCTCCACGACCTGGCGGCCCGCTTCCGTGGGCCGCAACTCGTCCTGGGTCAGCCCCGTGAACGACCACCAGCAACACGTGGACAGGGCCATCAAGAAACCGACGGACTGATAGATGAATCCGGTCGCGTGGCAGAACGCCCGCGGCGGAGGAGAGGGGGGCGATGGGGGGTCGGCGGGGGCCTGAGGTTCGATTCGCATCGCTTAGAACCGCGGCTGCTTCCGCTGTTTCTTCGGTTTCTCCGGCTTGCGACCGGACTGCGCCAGACGGGCATCTTCGGCCTTCTTGGCTAGCCGTTCCAGAAACGAGGGCTTGCCGTCACCCAGGGCGGCCGTCTCCTTTTTCTTAATTTCAAATTCCCCACGCGCATCCCGCTCGCGGATGTGCTTCTTGATTCGATACTGCTCCAACATACCCAGCAGGTTGCTGGAAAGGATGTAGAGATTCAGGCCGCTGGGGAAGTTATAGAAAAGAAGCCCGAAGAACAACATCATGAACGACATCATCTTCTGCTGTTGAACCATGGGGTCGGGCAGCGGTCGGCCCTCTGCGTCGAGCTTGGGAGGCGGCGGCTTGTCCGGCTTGGTGAGCTTCTGCATGAACTTCTGCTGCGCATACATGGTGATGGTCATGATGATGGGCAGCAGGTTGAACGCGTGAATCGTGCCCGTCATGGCCCCAATCAGCGGGATGTGAATGTCCCACGGCGGCGACGGCTGATACAGCGCATCAGGCGAGGAAAGATCATTAATCCACCAGAAGAAGGGCCGATGGCGCAGTTCCACGTTGGTATTGAGTGTCGTCCACAGCGCGACCCAGATGGGCATCTGGAGAAACATGGGCAGGCACCCCAGCATCTGGCTGGCCGGGTTGATGCCTTCCTCGCGATACAGTTTCATCACCTCTTCGTTGAGCTTCTGCTTGTCGTTTTTGTATTGTTCCTGCAGAGCCTCCATCTTCGGCTTGAGCTGGGCCATGCCCTTCTGCATCTTCATCATGTTGATCTGCCCGCGCTTGGTGACCGGGTGCAGAATCAGCCGGACGATGAGGACAAGAATAATAATGGCCACACCGTAATTGCCGACGACCTTGTGGGCCGCGGTGAGCAACCAGAGCATCGCCACCTGGATCACGTGAAAGGTGCAGCCGGATTGGTCGGCATGCCGCACGATGCCGTAGGCCCGCTCGCGGGCCTCGGGCAGTCGCTCAAAAAGACTGTCGCTCTTCGGGCCGCAAAACGCCTGCATCGGAAGGGTGATCGTTTGTTTCGGGGCGATCCTTGGCGGGGCGAGGACCTGTTCGAAGCTCAAATCATCGGCGGGGTCGGGAAGGTCCAAATACGTGCGCCCCTGCGTCTTGACGAGGTACTCTGGATAAGGCGCTTGAGCGGAAGCCGCCGGTAAGGGCGCGACGATGCACACAAAATACTTGCTGCCCAGCGCGGACCACGCCGTGTGCTGGCCTTCAATCAACTTCAACTCTTTGGAGGCATTCTCCGCCTTGAGGACGTCTTTGCGCATCGCGGTTTCGCCGTCGACGATTCGGCCGCCTTCCTCGATGACGGCGCTGACGATTCGACGAAACTCGCGCTGCGGGTCGTCGTTCTTCAAGCCGATCGGACCTCGTTGCGTGATGATCACGCTGCGCGGTTCGCGGGAGAGGTTGTCGATCGTCAGACCCAGGTCAAGGTGATACGCACCTTTGGCCAGGCGATAGGTGCGCGTCAGCCGGAGCACGGGTTCGCCTCCGCTTTTTATGACGGTGCTTAACTCGACCGCCTGGCCGGTCTCGTCGTCGCGCCGCTGGAGCGACCAGTTCACGTCGGACAGCTCCACGGTCTGTTTGTCTTCGACCAGAAGCGCCCGTTCCGTCACAAAGGAGGCCAGCGGCATCCCTCTACCGTTGTCCTCCACAGCGCGGAGCAGATCGTACGGATCGTGATCCGGATTTTTCTTGTCTTTGGGAACATGATTGCGATGGCGCGACAACCGAACGGATTCCACGCCCGCGCCCCGGGTGGTCACGACGACCGCCATCTCATAGGGATTGACAAATCCGGTGGATTTTTTGTCCTCCCGGTCGTCGCCCAGTGTCACTGTTTCGACCGGGCCTTTGCTATCCGTGGTGAAACCGGCCGTGCCCGATGAGGTCTTTGTCGCCGGTTCGGTCGGGACGGAAACATCGGCGGTCATCGTTGTCGGGCTTGCCGGCCCGGCTGCGATCGCCGGCGCGGACGACGCAGGAGCCGGTTGAGGGGGCGGGTAGAGAATCGTCTGCAACTGGAACCAGCCGACGAGAATCAGCAGGCAGACGAGCGTGGCGATGAGGGTTCGTTTGGTCTGTGGTTCCATGAATTGGCTCGGGCCTCTGATCGTCGCCGTGGATCACCGCTCTGAACAGGGCGGAGGTCTCCTCATTTGCCCTCGTACAGTCGGGCGCCGAGGAAATCATCCAGATTGGGATTGGCCTTGATCTTTCGTGCGGTCACATCAATGTTGTACTCGACGCGGATGAACTGTACCTGATCGTCGTCGACGATCACATACGCCGCGCGGGGATCCCGGTCGCGCGGCTGACCGACGGAGCCGACGTTGATAATTACTTTTTCGTCGCCGATGGTGAACGTGTGATCGTCGCCGAGTTCGTCCGGCGGCTCGAAGTAGGGATCATCGACAAACACGCCGGGGACGTGCGTATGCCCGCAAAAGCAGGTCATCTGCTCCATCCGCTCAAAATTTGCCATGAGCTTCTGCGGCGAGCTGAAGACGTCGTCCGGGAAAAGATACTCGTTGATCGGCTTGCGCGGCGACCCGTGTACGAAGAGCAGCCCGTCCATCACGTTTCGCGGGGAGAGCGAACCCAGGAAACGCCATCGGCCGTTGCGCTTCTGGACATCGGACTCTTCCTCCAGGTTCGTGCGTGTCCAGAAAGCCGCCTTCTCGGCGGCGTGATTAAAATTCGCCGGCTCGTAAAAGACAGCGTGATCGTGGTTGCCGCACAGGCTCCACGTGGCCCGCTTCGCGACGAGATCCAGGCACTCCCCCGGATCGGGGCCGTAGCCGATGATGTCGCCGAGGCAATAAATGGTCTTGATCTCGCGCTGATCAATATCCGCCAGGACCGTCTTCAGGGCTTCGAGGTTGGAATGAATATCGGAGATGATGGCAAACATGGTGTGTAGGCGGTGTAAGGTATTGCCCTGACAGGGAAATTTATTGCGGACGCGTGGCGACGGCTTCTTCGATCAACATGATGGGAATATTGTCGCGGATCGGGTATTTCAGCCCGCAGCCCGTACAAAGCAACCATCCGTCCACTTTTTCGCCGGGTTGCGCGTCCTGGGGCTGAAGGGGCTTTTTGCAAGCCGCGCATACCAATATCTCAAGTAAATCATTGCTAATCATAGTGTTACAAAAAGCCCCGTCTGGCCAAGAAATCCGTGGTCCTCTCACGTTCGACGTGAACAACTCTAAGCGGCCGGCCCGCCAGCGTCAACGACTCAGCGACTCGCGTATCCGCAAACATGTCGTGAGCAGTGATTCCAGTTGATTGAGCGGATACACGGTGGCGGCATCCGATTTAGCCCGATCCGGCTGATCGTGAACCTCAAGAAACAGTGCGTCGGCGCCGGCCGCGACGCCGCATCGCGCCAGCAACGGGACAAAGTGCCTCAGGCCCCCGGATTGATCGCCGAGTCCGCCGGGGATCTGGCAGCTATGCGTCGCGTCGAAGACAACGGGGGCGATCTCGCGCATCGTGGGAATCGCGGTGAAGTCGTTAACCAGGTGACCGTAACCGAAAAACGTGCCGCGCTCCGTTAACAGGACCCGGCGGTTACCGGTTTCGCGGACTTTTTCGACGGCCTGGGCCATCTGCTCCGGGGCCATGAATTGCCCCTTCTTGAGGTTTACCGGCTTTCCCGTCCGTCCTGCCGCGGCGATGAGATCCGTCTGCCGACACAGGAAGGCCGGGATTTGGAGGATGTCGCAGACCTCTGCCGCCGGCGCGGCCTGCGATTCGATGTGGATATCCGTGACAATCGGCACGCCGACCTTCGTGCGCACCTCCGCCAGCGTCTTGAGCCCCGCCTGCATCCCCGGGCCGCGAAAACCCTTGACACTCGTGCGATTGGCCTTGTCAAAGCTGCACTTAAACACATAGGGCATCTTGAGCGAGCGGCAAATCCCGGCGACGGCGTCTGCCATCCTGAGGCAGTGTTCGGTGGACTCGATGATGCACGGGCCCGCGATGAGCGCGAGGGGCCGGTCTTGTCCGATGGTGAACGGGCCGATATCTACGCAATCGTGCGGCATGGTCTGAACATCCAGCGCGGCGTACCCCGCGGGAACATGAGACCATAACTCCGCTCATCGGTCCAGGCAAACTCCACCCGTCGCCGACCGGTAGTCGAAACGCGTGTTTCTGGTATAACGCCGCGGGTAAGGACTGAAGGATGCCGGACCCTCCACACACTGCCGCGCGGATCGCCGTCTTGATCCCGTGCTACAACGAATCAAGGACTATTGCCAAGGTCGTGGCCGATTTTCGGCGCGAGATCCCCGAGGCCGCCATCCATGTCTTTGACAACAACAGCACGGATGGAACGGGGGAGATCGCCCGCAGCGCCGGCGCGACGGTGCTTCATGAAAAGAAGCAAGGCAAGGGCCATGTCGTCGCGGCCATGTTCGACCAGGTCGAGGCGGACTACTACGTCATGGTGGATGGCGATGATACCTACCCGCCGGAGCGCGTCCGCGAATTGCTCCGCCCGGTCATGAATGGGGAGGCCGACATGGCCGTCGGCCGGCGCGAGGCCGTCGATCAGGCCGACGCCTATCGCCGGTTTCACGTCCTGGGAAACTGGCTCGTCCGCACCATGATCAATCGTATCTTCGGCTCCCGGCTCCAGGATATCATGAGCGGTTATCGCGCCTTTACGCGCGCCACGGCACTCAATCTCCCGGTTATCGCCTACGGATTCGACATCGAGACGGAAATGACGATCCAGTGCCTCTATCGGAAATGGGTCATCCGTGAAGTACCCGTCGATTATCGCGGACGACCGGAGGGAAGCGCGTCGAAGCTCAATACGTTTCACGACGGTCTTCGAGTTATCTTCAAGATTCTCAGCCTGTTCCGCTCCTACAAACCGTTGACGTTTTTTGGGCTGCTGGCCATCCTGTTTTTCCTGGCGGCGTGCGGCTGTGCTGCGGGCGTCTTCTGGGGGACGCTTCCGCAGGATTCCACCCTGCGAATGTCGCTGATTGTGCTGGCGACGACCTTCATGGCCATGAGCCTTGTGGCGGCGAGCATCGGCGTGATCGTGCAGCTCATTAACTTTCGTTTTCTCGAACTCGATTCGCTGTTGCGGCGTCGTAGATAGATGTACTTCGAACGATTGGGGTGTGATCGATGGCAACTCCGGAGAGTGATTCAATCGCCGATCGCCTGGCCCGGGCGTCCGAAGCCGCCGCTCGAAAGTTCGGCGTCGAGCCTGCCAATCCGGCGCGGATAGACGATGCCCTGGGTGGGGCGATTTCACCACAAAAGCTTGTCGACAACCTCGCCGAAGTATGGCGAACCTCGCCGGAAGAGGCCCGGTCTGTCTTGGAACAGCATGGCTTCGGGTCCCTCCTGGCCCGCCTGCAAAGCGGGGAAAGCGCCGCACGTCGAGAGGAGGTGCAGGGCCCGCCGCTGTGTATGACGCCGATTCTCCGATTGGCAAGGGACGCCATTTCGATTCGCGCCTGGAATCCCATGTTTAACGACCCCGTCACGGCCTCTGGCGAACTACAAGACTCCGTCAAGACGATTCTCGAGGCCTTTTTGCCCACTGCCCAGAAGGATGTGCTCGGCGTCCTGTATCGCGAAAGACCCGCGGCCTATGCAGATCGATTTCTCACCACGGACGCACCAAAGATCGACGAATATGTGCGGAAGCATTTCGGAAAAACGCCGCCGAAATACCTGGTCAACAGCGGCATCGGGGCGAACGAGCAGTTCAACTACTTTGTCGCGGCGCTGGCGAATCAGCGACCGAATCGCCACACGACGTGGCTGCTCGCCAATTCGCCCAAGGAAGTGGCCACGCTGCTGGCGGATGCCACGATCGAAAACACGCTCTTCATGGAGTTCTCCCGAAGCGGCATCACAGAAGAAACCGTCAAACTGCACGAGCTGACGCCGCGATCGGCGCGAAGGGTCGTCTTTGCCAATGCCGGGCCCCTCAAGGAACTCGGCGAGCGCGACGGGAATCTCGTCCTGGAATTGCCCAGCGAAGTCTCGGGGCGTTACGGCCGCAACAAGACCCCGATCCTCCTGGCGCCGATGTACGTGGCGGGATTGGACGTACGCTCCTATTGGGCGACGATCCAGGCCGCGTGCGACGGAATGCCGTTATCCGACCGCGCGTCGCCGCCGGTCATACTCGCGCAGTATCTTCGCCTTCAGCAGCTTCGCCGCGGCGTGAACCACATCTACCTGGGAACGAACGACGCGCGGTTACGCTTCTCCGGCGATGAGTTCTGTCAGTTCTGGAACGAGGGCGTGAACCGGGACGGCAACGACATCACCATGTCCCGTTATCTCGGCCTGCCGCGTGATTCGCACATGAACCTGGAGGCGATCCTGGGCACCAGCGAGCGGAAAATGGCGATTTTCCTCCTGCGCGCCCGCGGCGACGAATCACATCCGCTCCTGCTCCAGGCGGCCGACCCGGTCAGACCCGAGCATAGGGGCTTGACCGCGAATGATGTCGATTTGATCCTGGCCCTGGCAAACGTCCAACGCTGTAGCGAGAAAATGCCCACGCTCCTGATCGCCGTGTCCGACGTCAACCTCGACGCGTCCGCCTGGCTCGGCCAGCTCTGGGCGGATACCACCCTCGTGTATTCGCGGCTGATTG